>JBBQIZ010000049.1:0-24801 GCA_038325425.1 Chthoniobacterales bacterium | reverse complement strand
CTGGACCGTGTGATCGAGACAGCGGCGCGAAATCTCCACGGCCATGATCGGCGCCAGGCCCGTCGCGAAGGCGATGACGCCTTTCATGATGGCCTTGAAATAGAGCTGCTCCATGCCGTTGTTCGCCTTGATGCGGGCGGTGAGCGGATTGATGAATCCGTAGGCGACGAAAATTCCGAGCAGGGTGCCGGTCAGCGCCGCGGCCACTTTCTCACCCACCTTTTCCGGGCCTTCAGAAATCGCCGCCATGGTATTGATGATGCCGAGCACGGCGGCCACGATGCCCACGCCTGGAAGTGAAT
Source organism: Chthoniobacterales bacterium (assembly GCA_038325425.1). Lineage (GTDB taxonomy): Bacteria > Verrucomicrobiota > Verrucomicrobiia > Chthoniobacterales > Chthoniobacteraceae > Chthoniobacter. The sequence continues at coordinate 24,499 of JBBQIZ010000049.1, read as the reverse complement.
CCCCGATCAACTGCAGCACATGAATGGGACCATCCGCCTCTTCTTCCTTGGCTTCGAGATCGTGCGCGAGCAGTTCGCTGAGTTGCTCGGGCTTGACCCGGCCATCGACGATCGGCCGCAGGCTGTTGCAGAGAAAATCCACGCGATGGTGATTGTTCAGGAAGGACGGGAACTTGGAAAAAATGCTGCTCGTCTTGGGTGTCGAGAGATGTTCCTCCAAGGCAATGACGCCACCTTTGCGACCCAGGGTGAAGAGCTCGAAAAGGAGTTTGAGCAAGTCCGAGCTCTCGCTCTTCGGTGCGCCACTCTTCAGCGCGCCCATGATCTTGGTCATCGTGAGCTTGAGCGTGGAGAACGGGCTCGCGATGACCAGAATGCCAAGCGCAATGCCACCAATGACGACAAACTCCGATAAATGGAGCAGGACGATCGGTTTGCCACCGGCCATCATGAAGCCTCCGATCGTGGCTGCGATGACGATGATAAAACCGATGATGAGCAGCATAGTGAGTTAGCGGTCCTGCGCGGATTTGAGGTAAGTCCGAAGGCCGACGACGGCCTGCGTGTGGATCTGACAGATGCGTGATTCCGTGACGCCAAAGATCTGGGCGATTTCCCCCAGCCGCATCTCTTCGTGGTAATAAAGCGCGAGCACCTTTTTCTGCATGTCGGGCAGTTGCTCGATGCGCGCGGCCATCAGCGCGAGCAACTCCTTGTGCTCGATTTGCGTCACCGCGGCGGTCTGAGATTCATCGGCGATGAGTTCGTGCATGGTCGTTTCGTCGTCCTCCTCGGAGGCCAATCCATCGAGTTCCAGGCAGGTGATCGGACGCACATCGTCGAGCAACTCCGCATACTCCTCGGCGGACAGCTCCATCGCTTCGGCGATCTCGCTTTCCGTGGCGATGCGCCCGAGCCGCTGCTCCAGTTGATTGACCGTCTCCTTGAGTTCCTTGGCTTTGGCCCGCGCCCGCCGCGGCATCCAATCCATGCGCCGCAGTTCATCGAGCACCGCGCCACGAATCCGCAGCGTGGCATAAGTGCTGAAAGACGAGCCTTGATCCGCGCGATAGCTGCGCGACGCCTGGACCAGGCCGATCACCCCGACGCTCCCCAGATCGTCCGCATCCACATGCGCGGGCAGCGAGGCTTTCATGCGCTCGATGACGCGCTTGACCAGCGGAAGATGCGCCTGAAGGAATTCGTCTTCCGAAACCGCCGCCGTCGGCCCCTGGCGATAAGCGTGCCAGGCTTGCAGCCGCGCCGGCGCCGGGCGCGCAGTGACCGTGGGAAGTAGTTCGTTCATGGCGATGGAGATCATTCGCGGGAGTTGATCGGGCCTGAAGTGGCGTCAGCCGCGGCCGATTGCTGCGTGGCGACCTGGCGGAGCTGATGCGCGAGAAGCTGGCGAAAGCCGCGCAGCAGCAACGCGCCAAACAGGCAGCCGATGGTGGCGTTGCGCAGCACGTGGGAGAGGTCATTCCCGGCGGCGATCCCACTGGCGAAGACGACGAGAAATCCGCAGAAGCCACCGAGTAACAGAAAGTATTTCATAGGTCAGATTCAGAATACGGAAGGAACATCCCCCGCCTTAGCTAGGGCCGTGCCAATCCCCCCGCCCAGGCCCGGCCAGTCACGCTCACCCTGATCATTTACGACATTGGCCAGAGTGTTTCCTCGCGCTGCCGGCGGAATCAACCCGTAGGAAGGGGAAGGTTTTGCCGGGTCGCGGATGGCGGCTCCGCCGGAGCCATCGGAGCGTCCCCGCGCCGGAGGGCATTTTTTTCCGAGTGCCAGCCAGCACATCGCTCGTCAGGGAGCTCAATCCGGAATCGATAGGCGCACGGCGCCTTGGAGTGCGTGGCTGGCGCGCAGCGCCTGACGATTCGTCCCGCAACTCCCGCGCGCCCTAGCAGCCCACGAAACGCTCGATCGCGTCCATGCTCTGCAGCACCTCGCTCCAGCAGTCTTCGACTTTCCACAGCGAAAGTCCGAGACGATCCAGCGCGTGCGGTTGCAGAGCGTCTTGAAAATCATCCCACCCACGCGAGCCCGCGTGCACTTTGGCGCAGCAGTTACCGACATGGATGAGCATCGCGAGGCCGGTATGATCAAAATCGGGCGCGTGATGAAAGCGCACCGCGTTCGTCAGTTCGGAAGGCAGGTTCCACCGCTCCAGGATCAGCCCACCCATCTCCGCGTGATCCGCGCCGAAGACCGCCAGTTCCGCATCGGACGCATCGAGGCCTTCTTCCTGCATGATATCCACGAGCACCTCGACGGCTTCCGGCGGCGTGTTGTTGATCACGATCTTGCCGATGTCGTGCAGCAGCCCGGTGGTGAAAACGAGATCGCGATCCGCGCGCACCCCCGTGCAAATCCCCCGCAGATACCGGCAAGCCAGCGCGGTGCCCACGCAGTGCCGCCAGAGCGCTTCCGGGTCCGGACAATACCCCGTCCGCTGCATGGCCACGAGGCGCCCCATCGTCAGAGACAAAGCCGTGTTCGTCACTTCCACCGCGCCGAGCCGCATCACCGCTTCATCCATCGATGCCACGCCGTTGCCCCGCAGTTGCACGCTATTGACCAGCCGGAGAATCTGCGCGGTCAGTTCCGGATCGAGTTGCACCAGACGGACCAGCGATTGGCTGGAATACTCGGGTTCGCGGATGAGATTGAAGATCTGAAAAGCGACCGGCGGCGAGGCCGAGATACACTCCGTCTCGTCCATCAGTTGCCGCGCGGCCGCGTGGCGTTCCGCGCTCGGCGGAGGATTTTGGTGGAGTGCCTTCATGCAGCCACTCCAGTTAGCAGAAGGCATTCCCGCCCGCCCGTTTCCCAGCGCGCCGCGCAGAAGTTTCGCCCGCGCTACGCCGCCATCGCCGGAATCGGCTGCGGCGCGGCTGCCGGCGACTGCACGATCGCAAAATTCTGGATCTCCGTCTGCGGCGGCAACTCGTGATACGAGAGGACGATGAGCTTCGGCAGTGACGTCTCGAAGAATCGTTTAAAGGCCAGCCGCGCCTCCGCGGTGATCATCACGATCGGGGTCAGTCCGGCTTCGATCATTTCGTTCGCCCGGCGCGTGAGTTCGCCGAGCAGGTGATGCGCGAGATTCGGATCGAGGCTGAGACCCACCTCAAACTGCGAGCGCTGGATGCGCGTGCCGAGCAACTGCTCGAGCCGCGGATCGAGCGTGATCGCCTTGATCAACCCCGGCTGCGTCTCGAACTGCGCCACGAAGTAAGTGCCCAGGCGGCGCCGCACTTGTTCGGAAAGATCGTCGGGATTCTTCGTCGCCGCGGCGAAATCCGCGATGCATTCGAGAATCACCGGCAGGTTCTTGATCGAAATGCCTTCCTTGAGAAGATTCTGCAGCACCCGCTGGATGATGCCGATGTTCACCAGGTCAGGCAGTAATTCGGTGATGAGCGTGGGATGCGTCGTTTTGAGATGATCGATCAGACCCTGCACTTCCTGCCGGCCGAGCATGAGATGCGCAACCTGCTTCAGCGTTTCGGCAAGGTGCGTGACGATGACCGACGGTGCGTCCACAATCGAAAAGCCGTTCATCTCGGCAGTGTTCTTCTCGCCGCTTTCGATCCAGACCGCGTCGATGCCGAAGACCGGCTCAACCGTCGGCACGCCCTTCAACTGCACCGGGCTGCCCGCGACATTCATGGCGAGCCAGCGGTTGGCCATCAACTGGCCGCGCGCCATCGGCTTGGTGCGCAGGAGAAAGCGATAGTCCGTGGACTCGATCTCGTAGCTGTCCCGAATGGCGATCGGCGGCACGATCATCCCCATGTCGCGAGCGAAGTTGCGCCGCACGCCGGTGATGCGGTCGAGGAGATCGCCGCCCTGCGCTTTGTCGGCCAAGCGGACGAGCCCGAGGCCGAGTTCGACGGTGAACACTTCCGTGTCGATGAGTCGCTGCAGATCTTCTGTCGAGCCGGTTTTCGGCGGCGCGACCGCGGCGGCAGTGCTGCCGGCGAGCAAGGCGGGAGTTGCCCCGCTGGTCGCGTCCTCCGTTTTGGCCCGGCCGTTTTTCTTCAGGTAGTAAGCCGCGGTCCCCGCGATGATCGCGAGGAAAAGAAATGGAACGGAAGGCAGACCCGGGACGATCGCGAAGAGCAGCATCATCGCCGCGACGATGCCCAGCGCGCGGGGTTGCATGCCGAGTTGCTTCGCCACTTGGGAACCAAGGTCTGTGGTGCCCGAAGCGCGCGTGACCAGCAAACCCGCAGCAACCGAAACAATCAGCGCCGGGATCTGCGAAACCAGTCCGTCGCCGATCGAGAGCAGCGTGAACTTCTCCATCGCTTCGCCGACCGACATCCCTTTCTGCATGATGCCGATGGCAATGCCGCCGACGACATTGATCAACGTGATCAGGATGCCGGCCACGGCATCGCCGCGGACGAACTTGCTCGCGCCGTCCATCGCACCATGGAAGTCCGCTTCCACCTGGATTTTCTTGCGGCGGGCGCGCGCGGTCGGTTCGTCGATGGCCCCGGCATTCAACTCGGCATCGATCGCCATCTGTTTACCGGGCATGGCATCGAGGGTGAAGCGTGCCGCCACTTCCGCGATCCGCCCGGCGCCCTTGGTGATGACGATGAAATTGATCACCACGAGAATGAAAAATACTACCGCACCGACGAGGTAATTTCCGCGGATGACCACGTTGCCGAACGACTCGATCACCGCGCCGGCGTGACCTTCGATGAGGATGAGCCGCGTCGAAGCCACGTTCAGCGCGAGGCGGAAAAGTGTGACGGAAAGCAGCAGCGTGGGGAACGACGAGAAGTCGGAAACTTCCTCGACGTAAATGATCACGAGGAGGATGAGCAAAGAAATGCCGATGCTCGCCGCGAGCAGAATATCGAGCACCAGCGGCGGCACCGGCACCACCAAAAGGACGATCGTGGCGAACAGCCCGAAGGTGAAAACCAGGTCGCTGTGTTTGGTCAGCGATTTGATGCTAAAACGCGCGGGCGCGAGAGTGGCGGACATAGGTTAGGCGGCGAGCCGGCGTTGCTTCAGTTCGTGGAAGTAGTAGCGATGCGTGCGATAGACGAAGCCGAGGATTTCCGCGACGACGTGGTAGAGCTGGGCCGGGATGGTTTCGCCGACTTTGCCGAACTTGAAGAGCATGCGGGCGACCGGCCGGTTCTCGACCATCGGCACATCATGGGCCGCGGCGATGGCTTTGATTCGCTGGGCAAAGGCGTTTTCGCCCTTCGCGAGAACGATCGGCGCCTGGTCCACGCCGCGCTCATACTTCAGCGCGATGGCGAAGTGCGTCGGGTTGGTGATGACCACGTCGGCGGTCGGGATGGCCGCGAGCATCTGCTTCTGCAACATGCGGCGCGCCATTTGCCGGCGCATGTTGCGGATGACCGGGTCACCTTCCGCCGACTTCATCTCGTCCTTCACCTCCTGCCGCGACATCATCAGATCCTTGTTCGTCTTAAAATACTGGTAGAGGTAATTGACCGCCGCCACACCGCCGAGCGCGAGGCTGAACCGGAACAGGAGCAAAAGCGTCGTGTCGTAAATGAACGAACCGAGTTGGTGCACTTCGACTTCGGAGGAAAAAATCGGGTCGTCGATCACCCGCTGCACGGCGCTGTAAAGCAGCCCGCCGACGATGCCGAGCTTGAGCGTATCGACGAACAGCCGCATCGCGCCGTCCTTGGAAAAGATGCGTTGCATTCCCGCCACCGGATCGAGCCGCTCCCATTTCACGGCCAGTGCTTTGGGCGTGAGCGCGAAGCGAGTCTGGAGAAGGCCCGCCAGGACACTGGCCAGCGCGGCGACGATCAGCACCGGAAGCGAAAGGCTGAGCATGGTCAGCATGCTGATCTTCGTCCAATCGCCGACCCGCTCGCCGCTCACTTCAAACTCGTGCAAGTGTCCAAACATTCCGGCCCACATTTCCGCGACCCGTACCGCGGTGCTCTTTCCCGCGAAGAGGATGACGGCGAACGTGGCGAGCAGGCCGGCCACGACCTGCAGTTCGGGCGCCTTGGCGATCTGCCCTTTGGAACGCGCATCTTCGAGACGCGTATCCGTGGGTTGTTCTGTTTTGTTTTCCTTGTCGGTCATGGGCTAGCGGATGAACCGAAGCATGAGCTCCGGAACTCCACTGAGCGCACTTAGCACGTAATGTGCCGTCAGTCCGATGACCATGCTGAGCACCGTTAATCCGGCGAAAATCTGGATCGGAATACTCAGCATGAAGGCGTTAATCATCGGGGCGGCGCGGCTCAGAATGGCCAGCGAAAGATTGACCAAAAAATTGATCGCGATGAGCGGCGCGGCCATCTGCACGGCGAGGAGGAAAATTCTGCCGCTCTCGCGGACGACCACATCGGCCACGCGCGGGTCAAAATTGCCGGCCGCCGCGGGCACCAGTTCAAAGCTGCGCTGGAAGGCCATCAGCATCAGGTGATGGGCGCCGGAGACGAAGAAAATCACGATCCCGAGATACGAAAACGCGGTGGCAACCGGACTTGATTCGGCGCGGGTGATGGGGTCCAGGCTGCTGCTCATCATCAGGCCGATCTCCGTGGCCATGATCTGCCCCGCCATTTCCAGCGCGTAAAAAACCAGCCGCACCGCCATGCCCATGAGCAGCCCAACCACGACCTCGTGGGCGATCGCCAGCACGAGGAGGAGAAAGTGCTCGGGCGCGGCCTGCGGCAACGGCACGAGTGTGACGTAGATCGTCGCCAGCAGGAAGGCGAGCGCGACCCGGATGACCACCGGCACGGATTGCCCCGAGAAGGCCGGCGCCAGCATCAGCAAGCCACCCGCGCGGCTGAAGATGAGCATCAGCGCGTAAATCGTGTTCGGATCGAAGAGCGCTTCCACGACGGCGGCAGCGTTACTTCACCATCTCAGGCAGCCGGGAAAAGCACGCGATCGTGAATTGCATCAACTGCCGCACCATCCACGGCGCGGCAAAAATCAGCAACAGCGCGACGGCGACCAGCTTGGGCACAAAGGTCAGCGTCTGCTCCTGAATGCTCGTGACGGCCTGCAAAAGACTGACCGCCACGCCGACTCCGACCGCGACGAGGACGATCGGACCGATCAGCACGAGCGAGATCGTGATCAGCGACCGCAGGAGATCGATGGCCATCTCGACGTTCATCCGTTGAAGCTCTGGACGAGCGAGCTGATGATCAGGTGCCAGCCATTCACGAGGACGAAGAGCAGCAGTTTAAAGGGCAGCGATACGACCACCGGCGGCATCATCATCATGCCCATCGCCATGAGGGTCGCGGCGACCAGGAAATCGATGACGAGGAACGGGATGAAAATCATCAGCCCCATCTGGAAGGCGGTGCGCAGTTCGCTGACGATGAAGGCGGGGATGATCACGTTCATCGGCAAATCGGCCACGCTCGTCGGACCGGAGCCCGCGAGTCCGAGGAAAAACTCCACTTCGCTGGTCCGCGTCTGCCGGAGCATGAACTTCTTCATCGGCTCAGCAGCCTTGGTCAGCGCTTCCTTCGGCGACAATTGCTCCGCCATGTAGGGTTCGTAGGCCTCCTTCTGAATCTCGCCCCAGACCGGTGCCATGATGAACATGGTCAGGAACAACGCGAGGCCGATGATGATTTGATTCGAGGGCGCACCCTGGATGCCGAGCGCGTTGCGGACGAAGCCGAGGACGATGACGATCCGGGTGAAACTCGTCATCAGGAAGATGATCGACGGCGCCAGGGTGAGCATCGTCATCACCGCCAGGATCTGGATCGCGTTGCTCACACTGCCGCGATCTTCGGCATCGCGCGGCGTCACGTTCACCTTGAAAAGCGGCGTGTTGATCGTTGTGCCAGACGCGGGTTGCGGCCCCGGTGCGGGCTGGGGAACTTGTGCCTGAGCCGCGCCGGCGATCATCATCACCGCCAGCCAGAGCAGCAAACGCGACCGCCAGGACGGGCTTGCGAAAAGTGCCCTCATGCCAGTCCCGGACCCGGTGCGGTGCCGCCTTTGCGGATCAACTGCTCCATGTCCGCATCCGCGCTGTCCAGCGCGCAGAGATACTGAATTTGGCCCGGGCCGACCCCGAGGAGCATCTTGCTGTCCTCGTATTTGACGACCACGAGGAACTGCCGATTGCCGAGCATCTTCGTTTCCAGAAGATGCAGATGGTTTTCCCCCACCCGCGTGCCCCGCAGCGGCAGACCACGCTTGATGAAATAGAATCCCCCGCCGGCCAGCGCGAGCAGGGCCACGAAATATCCGACGATTTGGGACTGGTTCGACGAACTCTTCTCCGCTGCAAACAAGGCCGCCGGCGGACGCGGCGTGAGCGTCGCGTCCGGGGGAAGGCTGCTGGCGCGCGAATCGCCCGGGTCTGTCTGGGCGCGGAGCGGCGCCGCGCCGAGGACCACGGCGATCAGTGAGAGCGCGAGTTTCCGCCCGCTCACAGTTCGTCCCCGATCAATTGCGTAATCTTGATCCCGAAATTTTCTTCCACGACGACGACCTCGCCGCGGCCGATCAACTTGTCGTTCACGTAGAGCCCGACGGGTTCAGTCGCTTCCTGGCTCAGTTGCAGCACGGTGCCGGGCGTCAGCGCCATGACATCGCGCATGGTCAGGCGCGTGGAGCCGATGCGAACGGTGAGGTCCACTTTCACGTCCAGGACCAGTTGCAAGTTTTGGGGTTCCAATACGGGGTTCATTTTTTGGGAATTAAAATTTTGTCAGTGATCTGCACCGCGATGAATCCATCCTGCTGCCCGGCGCGGGCCGTGAAACGCACGGCACCGGCGATCTTGATCTGCGCCGCCTCGAGCACCGCCGCGGGCAGTTCGAGGACCGTACCCTTCTGGAGTTTCAAAAGAGCCTCGACCGTCATGCGCGCAACGACCATCTCGGCATGCACCGGGATGGCGATGTCGTCGTAGCTGTTTCTCCACGCCACATTTCCGTCGGCGCGTTGCATTCCCGTTTCCCGCGCCCGCGCCGCATGCAGGCGCTTCATCATCGGCTCGATCATCGGCAGCGGCACGGCGATCTGGATCACTTCTTCGCACCGGCCGAAAGCGACTTCGATTCCGACCACGAGCATCATCGCGCTCTTCGCCGTGGCCTGGATAAAGCGCGGGTTGGTTTCGTGCCCGATCAGGGTTGCGTTCATCGCCGTCTGGTCGCGCCACTGCTCACACCATTCGGCGGTGATCACACCGATCACGTCTTCGAGCAGCGCCGTCTCAATTTCCGTCAGATAAACGTCGGGCTCCGCCGCCGGTTCCCGTCCTCCGAGGATGCGGGTCGTCAGGGCGATGGCCAGCTTCGGCGGAATCTCGATATAGGCCACGCCGTTCAGCGGGCTGACCCGGAAGATCGCAATCTGGCTCGGGCTCTTCAGGCCCTCGATGAACGATTCGCACGACTGCGTGCCGAATTTGCCGAGGTTCAGCGCAATCTCCGAACGCAACAGGCTCGAGAGGCGTGAGGTCAAAGCGCGCAGGTAATCGATGTGCGTCGAGCGCAACCGGCGCAGTTCGCCTTCCGCGAGGAAGGTCGGGTTGCGAAAATCGACGGGCTCGATGCTGATCTGCTCGCTGGCTGGATGGCGGGTGCCATCGGCGCGAAACACCACGGGCGTAGGCCGGTCTTCAGTGACTTCCGGGATCGTGGGCGCGTCGGGCATGAGACTTACTGGACGACGAATTCCGTGAAGTAGATCTGCTCGACGAGTTCGCCGTGCATCGCGTGGTTGAATTGCGCGATCAATTCGTTGCGCACGGCGTTGCGCGCCCCCGGCGCTTCGAGACTGTCGAGCGTCTGCGCCGAAAGCACGCCGATGGCCACGTCCCGCAGTTGATTCTCGTTCGTCTTGATCAGCGTTTCGAGGTTGGTGTCGTTGCTCGCCAGGGTGAAACGCACTCGTAAATACCGCGTGCCCTTGGCTCCCGCCAGATTGACGATCACGTCTCCGAACTCGTGGCTATGCGCATAATTCCCCGTGCCCTTGGCCCCACCCTTTTCCTTCTCCTTCGCACCATGCCCGCCGCCCTCCTTTTTGCCCTCCCCTTTCTTTTCGCCGCCGGCTGCCGGAGCGTCGTGCGCGTCCGCCGAAGTTCCGATCGCCGCCTTCAACTTGGGCAGGAGAAAATATTGTGTCGTGGCGTAACACAGCGCCGGCACGAGGACGATGACCGCCAAGACCGGCATCATCGAGCCGCCACCTTTGGCTTTGCCCGCGGGCGGCGCGGCGGCCGCAGTTTCAGTAGTGGGAGCAGACATGGTGCTTTGGTTCCTCGCGATTAGCGCTTCAGATTCACGATCTCTTCCAGCACCGAATCGGCGGTGGTGATGATCCGGGAACCAGCCTGGAAGCTGCGTTGGGTGTTAATGAGCTGGGAAAACTGCTCCGTCAAATCGACGTTGGAGAGTTCCAATTTGTATTGTTCGATCGCGCCGTTGCCACTCGATCCCGACGTGTTGTTCGCGGCACTTAAGGCCAGGCCGCCGATCGGATTGGCCGTCGAAAGGCTGCCGAACAAATTGCCATCGATGCGGACCAGCGCGCTCGGATCCTGGTATTTCTGCAGCAGGATCTTGCCCCGCGTAAATTCTGCGCCATTACTCAACTTCAGGGTGATGTCGCCCGCAGTGTTCACCGCGAACCCGAGGATCTGCGGCGCTTTCGCTTCGATCTCCGCATCCGTGAACGCACCGCCCGTGTTATTTGTCAAAGTGCCGCCGGCAATGCTGATTCCAGAATCGATACGCAAATCGCCGACCGTCGTCGGGGCGGTAGTCGAGGTGAGCGAGAAGCTCAGTTGACCATTCACAAACGTCGCTTCCACCGTCGCCGCACCATCGCTCAATCCCTGCACCCGAAATCCCTTTTCCGTAACGAAGTAGCCCTGATCATCGATGCGGAAATCTCCCGCCCGGGTCGCATAGTCCACCCCTCCCTGGACGTCACGTACGCGGAAGAACCCCTCCCCGTTGATCCCGAGGTCCGTGGATAGCCCGGTGGAGCTCAGCGAGCCTTGGCCATAGTTCACTTTGACGCTGCTCAGATGCACCCCCTCGCCGACTTGCATCGTGGTGACATTCGAACCGTTGCCATTGCTGGGCGAGGAAGCCGAATTCCGGAGAATGTTGCCGAAATTGTCGGCATAGCGAGCGGTCGAGCCTTTGAAGGCCGTGCTGTTCACATTGGCGATGTTGTCGCCGATGACTTCCATGCCTTTGGAAAAGGCTTTGAGGGCGCTAACGCCGCTGGTGAGAGTTCCGATGAGTGCCATAGTATTAGGTGGTTAGGGAGTGGAGTTGTTCGTTGCGGATGAAGTATTGCCGGCAGCAGCGGCGTGGATGGTGGAAACGAGCGCCGGGTCGTAGGACTTGTCGCCGACGAGCAGCCGGGGTTGTCCTTTTTCGAAGGTCACACCGCTGACCGGACCGGTCACCGGACCCACCGCCGGATCGAGAACCGTCACGGTCTTCCCGAGATAGGCCTGAGCGCCGATGATGCTCTGCTGGCTGATGAACGCGGAGAAGGAAGCCGTCAGGTTTTTCATCTGCTCGAGCGAGGTGAAGTTCGCCATCTGCGAAATGAACTCGGTGTCCGCCATCGGGTTCATCGGGTCCTGGGCCTGCATCTGGACGGAGAGCAGCTTCAGAAAGTCGTCCTGACCGAGCGTCTTCGTCCCGTTGGTGGCGGCGGCATGGCCGTTGGCAGCCCCGTTCAGCGTGTTTGTGGCGTTGATGTGCATAGTTTTTTGGTTCAGGCCCAGACGTTCAGGCCGGCGCCCGGATGGCGAGGCACGACGCGCAATTGGCCGGCGTGTTTCACCACTGGGGTTACCGCCGAATACACCGCCGAAGGATGCGATTCCGGCTGCGGCTCGTGCCGGCGTTCGCGGAAATCCTGCTGCCCGGCATTGGGCGAAGTCGCCGGCGGCGCTTTGAAAACGGGATCGGCGAGGGACGTTCCGAGATTTTCGCTGCGGAGCGCCAACTGCGACCACCCCTGCTGCAAGGCTTCGCGCAACTCGGGGGAACCGGTAACGATCGAGGTATGCACCGCGCCATTGCGCATCTGCAGTTCGATGTTCACTTCGCCGCCGCCTTCCAGAGAGAGTTGCAGATCCACGCGATTGTCGCCGCGCTGCTGGATTCGGTCCAAGTGCAATCCCACTTCCGCGAGCACCGCGGCGGGCGCCATTGGCTTGGGAACGTTCGCGATCAACTCCGTGGGGTTGGGCATCGCGGGCCGGGCGAGCGACCCGGAGGTCGTCGGCAGGGTAAACGAAGAGGAATCTCCGCTCCCGCGGTTTGTCTCCCCACCCGTCGTCGCGGTGAATTCCTGGGCCTGGCTCCCGGCCTGTTCCGTCGGCGTCTCCCCGAGCACCGCCACCACGCGATCCGCCGTGGTTGCCGGGCGGGCAACGGGCGCGATGGCAATGGTGGCGGAAGCTTCGTTCATGTCACGCTCCGGCTTAGCACCGGCTGTGCCACGAGGTTTTTTCGCCGCCGCCTTCGGCTCTCCATGCAAGGAAACATCAGGCTTCGCGGCCATTTTAGAAACAGGAAGCTCCGGCTCGACCAAGGGAACGTCGGCGGCAGCATCGGAAGATTTTGCCGGGCGCATTTCGGGCCCGGCGACTTCCACTTTTTTGCCAGCGGCAAATTCTGCAGCGGCGAAACCGAACGGCTTGATGTCGTCCGGCGCCGCGTTCGAAATGGCGGGAGTGGTGGCATCGGATGGAACCTCGAAAGGTATCTGCCGATCTGCCCCGAGAGACGGTGCGGAGATCTTTGCTCCCGCAAAACTTCTCGAGCCGACGGGCGTTTCCAGCACTGGCTTCTCGTCCGCTGCTGCGGCTTCCTCCACCCGCCCTCCTTCGAGTGAGACGGGCGGCGGCGGCACGGCGGCAGCCGCTGGCCGGACATAAAGTAGTGCGGCAAGACTGATCTGCTCCGCCGGACTCGGGACGCCATCCGCCTCTACCGCGATCTCTTCGCCCGTTTCCGCGTCTGGGACGCCCACCGCCCCGAAATCTTCCGCACCCGTTCCGCCACCGCTCTTCGCCCCGCCACCCTGCTCCGGCAGCAAGAGCGCAAATGATCCTTCCATCAACGCTTCGCCGCTTTCCGCCGGGGTTGAAGCCGCCGGCGCGCCTGGAGCCACGGGAATCATCGGAGTGCTGGAGATCATCATGGCTGTGAGGCGGTCTTGGTTTCGCTCTGGACGAGGCGGAGTTGCTCCGAAAGGCGTGCGGCGCGCACCGCGAGCGTCCCGTCGTTGTCTTTCGCCTTGGCCATTTCCTGGAAAATCGTGCCGACCACATCGGCCTTCATCGACGCCAGAATTTTGACGACGCTGGAGTCATCCAGTTCCCGCATCACCGACACCGCATCCTGCGGTTTCATCGTGGAGTAGGTCTTCGCGAGATTCTTCACGTTTTGTTTTTCGCTGGCCTCGATCTTGGGAATGTTGTCGATCACCTCGCGGCGCATCACGTCCAGCTCGGCCCGCACCTTGCGCAACTCTTCCCGCTCGCCGGCCACGCGCTTCTCAAAGGCCTCGATCTCCTTTTCGCGCTGCTCGAGCGCTTCCCGTTCGTCCTTCAAATCAAGGGCGAGCTTGTTGATTTCGTCCGTCCAGAAAACCCAATCGCGCGGGGCGTTGGCCGGGACCGGCGCCTTCGGCGCAGCGTGCGTCGGTGTCGTCAAAAGGTCTTCCTGATTCATCAGGATGACTCCGGCCGTGGTGCCGATGCCGAGGACGATGCCGAGCAGTGCCAGGAACCATGAGGATTTCAGCATAGGACGGGCGCTTGCTGCGAAGCTTGGTAGCGGCTGGTCATGGCAAACTCGTCAAATTGGTGTTGCTCGGCCTGGGCCGCTTCTTTCCGCCACGCGTCGTGGCGCGCGCTCTTGAGCCGTTCGAGCAACTCGCGATTGCGCCGGGCCTCGATCGTCGCCGCCCGCCGCTCGTCAACCAGCCGCGCGCACTCCTGCGCGGCGACGCGCAACTCCGCGCAGATCCGTTCCTGCGCCTGCCGGAGCGCCGCGGACCGCTCTCGGTCCGCCACGGAAAATCGACCCTCGCTGGCCGCCGCAATCGTCTGCAGGAACAGATCCAGCGCGCGGGCCGCCTCGGCGCTGCGCGCCGCGGCCTCGCGCTGTTTTTCCAAGGCGCTCGACAGTTGCTGACGGGCTTCGGTTTCCTGCGCCCGGCGGGCTTCGAGAACAACCTCAAGTGGGAAGCGGAATGGTTTCATAGGTGTTTCTGCAATTCGGCAAGGCTGCGCTCCCGCGGCCATTTTTCGGTGACGCTCTGGCGGAGGAACTGCATCAGCCCGGGCTGGCGTTCGACCGCGCGATCGACCTTGGGATTCGTGCCCGTGGTGTAAGCGCCGATGTTCACGAGGTCTTCGTTCTTCCGGAAAAGCGCAAGCAGGTCGCGAGCGCCACCGACGCGATTCAAGTCTTCCTCGCTCATCACTTCGCGCGACAGACGGCTGATGCTTTCGAGCACGTCGATGGCCGGGAAGTGGTTGGCCGTGGCGAGGGCGCGGGAAAGGATGATGTGGCCGTCGAGGATACCGCGCACCGCGTCGGAGATCGGTTCGTTAAAATCGTCACCATCGACCAGCACGGTGTAGAGCGCGGTGATCGATCCCGTCTCGCCCATGCCCGTGCGCTCCAGCAGCCGCGGGAGCAGGGAAAAAACCGAGGGCGTGTAACCGCGACTGGTCGGCGGTTCCCCCACGGCCAGGCCGACTTCGCGCTGCGCCATGGCAAACCGCGTCACCGAATCCATCATGAAGAGCACCTTGCGCCCCGCATCGCGGAAATATTCGGCAATCGTCGTGGCCAGCAGCGCGGCGCGCAGACGGACCAGCGCCGGTTGATCCGAAGTGGCGACGACGATGACGGACCGCGCCATGCCTTCCGGGCCGAGGTCTTTTTCGATGAACTCGCGCAACTCCCGGCCGCGTTCGCCGATCAGCGCGATGACGTTTACCTCGGATTCCGCGCCACGCGCGATCATGCCGAGCAGCGTCGATTTGCCGACGCCGCTGCCGGCAAAGATGCCCATGCGCTGGCCGCAGCCCATCGGGGTGAAAAGGTCGATCCCCTTGATGCCGGTCTGGAACGGCTCGGTGATGCGCTGGCGGCGGAGCGGATTCGGTGGCTGGCTGCGCAGGCCGCGTGTTTCCGAGGTGTTGAGCGCCCCGCGACCGTCGATCGGCCGGCCCAGGCCGTCGAGAATTCGGCCGACCAGCGTGTCGCCGACCGGAACCCGCGAGGCCTGATCGCTGGCCACGACTTCGCTGCCGGGATAGACGTTGTGCGCTTCGCCGAAGGGCATGAGCAGGAGGCGCGAATTGCGGAAGCCCACGACTTCTGCGGTGAGGGTCGAGTCGTGGCGCGGCGAGCGAATCTCGCAAACTTCGCCGAGCGAGAGCGCCGGACCCTCGGACTCGATGATCAAGCCCGCGGCCTGGACCACATGACCGACTTTGCCCACGGTCGGCGCGAGCTGAATCCGATCCCGGAGGCGATCGGCAAAGGAATCGAGAGCGATCATTGGAGCGAGCGAGAAAGGGTTTCGAGTTTGGTCGCGAGGGTCGCGTCCACGAGGCCGAAGCTGCTTCGGAGCCGGCAATCGCCAATGGCGAGCGCGTCGTCGGCGGCAAAGCGCAGGCCGGGATACCGGTCGCTGAATCGCTCTTCGTAACGACCGAGCAAGGCCAGATCGGCCGAATGCAGCCGGACCTCGATGTCGCGCGTGCCGGGGGCCAGTTCGCCGAGCACTTCCGCCACCGTGCGCTCGATCCGCTCGCGATCCGGCTCCAGACCGCAGAGCACCCGGCGGGCGATCTCCGTGGCGACGCCGGGGAGCACGGCCCCGAACTGGCCCACCAGTTCGCCGCGTTGTTCTTCGAGCGACTGAAAGGTCTGTTCCATCATCCGGATCACGTCCGCCCGCTGCTCCGCAAGCTGCTGGTCGAAAAAAGCCGAGGCGTCCGCAAAACCCTGTTGGTACGCGGCCTGGCGGGCGGCTTCTACGGCCTCCTGACGCACGGCGTCAGCCATTTCCTCGTGGTGCAAACCCACGCGGCGGAGCGGCGCCGTGAGCGTGAGGCGATTAGCTGACGACGGCATTGGCCTCCTCCTCCACGAGTGTGATTTCACCTTTTTCTTCCAAACCGCGCGCCGCCAGAATCATCCGGTCCTGCGCTGCTTCCACGTCCTTCATCCGGACCGGCCCGAGCATATCCATTTCTTCCTTCAGGCCTTCCGCCGCGCGGCGCGACATCCCGGCAAAGAAGGCCTTCTTCAGAGGTTCACGGGTCGATTTGAGCGAGATGGCGAGATCGCGCGTCTCGACCTCGCGCAGGATGCGCTGCAGATCCGGCGACGACACGCGGCTGAAGTCATCGAAGGTGAACATCTTCCGGCGAATGGCGGTGCCGAGCGCCGCGTTGCGTTCATCGATGTTTGAAAGAATCGATTTACCCATCTTGCTTTCGAGCCGGTTGAGCAATTGGGCGGCGGCCTCGGCGCCTCCGCGCCGGCTTAACGCCTGCTGCTGCTGGCGGGCGTCGATGTGTTTGTTCAGGTTGCTCATCACCTTGCTCACGAGATCGAGTGAAGTGGGCTCCATATCCGCCAGGCGGTGGACGACATCGTCGCGCTTTTCCGCGGCCAGGAGCGGAACGATTTCCGCCGCCTGGGCGGTGTCGAGATACGAGAGGACGAAGGCGATGGTCTGCGGCTGTTCGGTCTTGATGAGGTTGAAGATCTGGCGCGGCTCCATGAAGGAGAGTTCGCGGACGGCATCGATGGAACTGCTCGGCGGAATCGCCCGCTGCAGGATGTTGGCGGCGAGTTGCGGGCCGCGCGCCAGATCGAGCGTCTGCTTCGCAAAGCTCAGGCCGCCGAGGGCCGAGGTCATGCCGGTGCCGATCAGGTCGGTGAATTCGGCCATCAGCGCCTTCTGTGCGTCCTGATCGACGAGCGGCAGATTGGCCATCTCGCGGATGATCGCTTCCGTCTCGATGTCGCTAAAGTGCCGCAGCAACTCGGCCGCCGCTTCGGCGCCGATGAGGACCATGAACGCCGCCGTCTTCTGCGGTTTGGTCAGGCTGGCGTAATCAAGGTTGGACATGATCAGGAGGATTTCTGGTCTTTCTGAGCCAGCCAGCTCCGCAGCGAGGCGGCGACATTGTCCGGTTTCTGGCGAATGAGTTCATTGAGCATTTCCGGCGAAATGACTTCGCGCCCGTTGCCGGCCCCGGCGGACTTGCCGGCGAGGAGACGTTCGTCGTCCGTTTCGACCAGTTCGAACCGACCTTCCTCCGCCTTGGTGCGGCGGAGCATGCGGATGAAGAAATAGAAGATGCCGCCGGCGAGGAGTATCGTGAGCAGCGGCCGGACGGTTTCGACGTAGGTCAGCATCCGTTCCGGCGACATCGTGGATTCGATCGGAGCCGCTTCGAATGCGACCTCCTGAAGCGACACGATGCGCGCCAGATCCGCCGGGGCAGCCGCCGGGACGCCGAGCGCATTGACCACCATCTGGCGCAGGGAATCGAGCTCCGCCGCGGTGCGCGCGGCGGGGGCGTCTTCCGGCTTGGCGCCCGGACGCTGGGCGACGAAGACCGCGGCGGTGAGCTGCTTGATCGCACCCGGGTTTCGCTGGGTGTTGGTCAACGTTCGGTTGAGTTCGTAGTTCTGCGTCTTGCTCTTCCGGTTGTCTTCGGTGTTCTTCAGCGGGCCGCTCGGCGGGACCGGATCGGCTCCTCCAGCGACGTTGGCGGTGGTGCCGGCACCCGTCGCTTCACTGCGTTCGGTGGTGAGCGAAGTGTCTTCGGTCAGCGTTTCCGTCCGGGCGACCTGGCTTTCCGGATCGAACTTTTCGTCAACCATCGTCACCGCTGCGGTGTCGATTTCCGCGGAGACGCGCACGACGGCTTTGCCCGGCCCGAGCACTTGGGCGAGCATCGTCTCGACCTTGGTCGAAAGGTAGTCCTCCACGCTCTTGCGGAACTTGATCTGGCTCGAAGCGCTACCAAGCAGCGGGTCGCTTTTCAGCTCCTCGGAAAGCACGTTGCCGCGGTTATCGATGACTGCGACATCGTCGAGGCGCAGCCCTTCGACGGCGTTGGCCACGAGCGAACGAATGGAGTTCACCGCGTCCACGCCGAGTGAGGAGCCGCCCACGTCCACGAAGACCGACGCCGTCGGGCGTGAATCGGGGCTCTTGAGCAGGAGCCGATTCTCGGGCATCACGACCATGACCCGCGCCGAACGGACGCCATTGAGCTGGCCGATGGTGCGGGAAAGTTCGCCCTGCAGGGCGCGGGTGAAATTCGTGCGCTGGACGAAGTCGCTGATCCCGAAATTCGAGCGGTCGAAGATTTCAAAACCCACGCCTTCCCCGCCGGGGATCCCTTTCGCGGCGAGATCCATGCGGATGCGGTGGACGCGATCGGACGGCACGTAGATCGATCCGCCCCCGGCTCCGAGTTCGTATTTGACGCCCTGCGCCTCGAGGGAGGCGACGACCTCCGACGCCTCCTTTTCGCCGAGCCGGCCATAGAGCAGCTTCATGTCCGGACGCTGCGCCCACAGGACGAGCGCAAACATGGCCACGACGACCCCGATGGCGGCGAGGCTGAGCGTGATGCGCTGCGCGGCGCCGAACTGGCTCCAGAGGCGTTGAAATTGATCGAGCAATGATTTCATGAAAAGAGTGGGGAAAAGGGCGCCGAACTCACACCTGCATGCGCATCAGTTCCTGATAGGATTCGACCATCTTGTTGCGCACCTCGACCATGAGGGAGAAAGCGACGCCGGCCTCCTGCATGGAAATCATCGCCTGGTGCAGGTTGCTGCTTTCTCCAGAAAGAATCTGGGCCTGCCCGGCTCTTCCCGTTTCCATCTTCGCGTTCACTTCGTTGACGAAACCATCGAGGATCGCGCCGAAGGAAGCGCCGCCGGTCTGCGGCGGCGCCTTCAGGGCGGTCGCGCCGCCGAGTTCGGGAGCCTCGATCGCCGCGCCCTTACCGAGCTGGCCGAGTTCGAGCGCGGCGGGCGTTTGCGGTTGGAAGAAACTGGAGACGGAACCGATGAGGGACATAAGCGTGGCGGAAAATCAGCGACCGATGTTCAGGGCTTTGTGGGCCATCTGCTTGGCGTTCTTCACAACCGCGAGATTGGCTTCGTAGGCCCGCGTGGAGCTGATGAGATCCACCATCTCGAAGGCCAGATTGACGTTCGGCATTTGCACCATGCCCTGCTTGTCGGCGTCGGGATGCTGCGGGTTGTAAACGATCGGTCCCGGCGTTTCGTCATCCTTCACCTCGGCGACTCTGATCCCGCCAGCCTGCGAATCGTGCGCGGCCCCCGCCGCCTTCAGCACGGTTTCGAAGGACACGAGTTTGCGCTGGTAGGCTTTGCCGTCCGCGCCGCGCGTGGTTTGGGCGTTGGCGATATTTTGCGCGACGATATCCATGCGCGTTTTTTCCGCGTTGAGCGCGCTGGCGGTGATGTCAATGCCGGGAAGGACGTTCATCGTAAGTCGGTGGGTTAAGCGACGCGGCCGGTGATGGCCGTCTTGAGACGGGCGAGCGAGCCGCTCACAAAGTTGGTCAGCATTTCGTATTGCATGCCGTTCGCGCCGAGTTGGAGCAGTTCGGTGTCGAGTTCCACGTTGTTCCCGTCGCCGCGGATACTCCGGGCCGCCGGATCGATGCCGATCGCCGCCTGGCGAATGGGTTGCCCGACCTCCCCGGCCTTGAACTGCTGCTGCAACTCCTGGAGAAAAGTCTTCGTGACGTCGACGCGGCGATAACCGGGCGTGGAGACGTTGGCGATATTGCCCGCCAGCGCTTCGTGCCGCGCGGTCGCGACGTCGAGCATCGTCTTGGACATCGCGTAATTTTCGCTACTGAAAAGCTTCTCGATCATGGACAGGCACGCTTAGCAGCGGGTATGCCACCCGGCGGCTATGGCTTTGGAATGCTGATGGTTAAAGGATTCGCAGTGCATCGAGCGGATTCTCTCCATCCTCCAGGGGCCGAAGTGCGGCAGAAACTGCCGCCGCCGGGGAGACCGTGAAACGGACGAAACTTTCGGAATAGCCCGGGCGAGCGGCAGTTTTTGCCGTTCCGGTTTTCAAAAAGCCGGCGTCGGCCGGAGGGCAAAGTCGGAGGCTCTGCCCAGAACCGCGGGCGTTGGCGAGCGGGACTGGGCAGTCCCGCCGAAGTGGGCCGCGTCCCGATCTGGAAACGTCTTTTGCCCGACCGGCCAAAGGGTTGATGAGCGCCGCCGGGCGTCTGGAGCAAAGTCGGAGGTTGTCCGCACCTCCCCGCGGTAATCGTTTGTGGCGCGACAGGATCCTTCGACTGCGCTCAGGATGACCCGCGTTTGGAAGGCGAAACAGCGGATGGAATCCGCTCGAGCAGCGGCTTCCGTCCAGACTTCTACCCGACCGTCACTGCAACCGGACCCGACGGGCGCGCCAGAGTGGCCGCAGTGGGGGCGGGCTGGCGCAATTGATGAAGTTCGCGCGCCAGACCCCGCATTTCCTCGGAAAGCTGGATCGGCTTCAGGCCACCATCGGGCAAGCGCAGTGCCGCGGAGCCGCTGGCGTCAATCTGGACCTGCAACGGCCCGGACGCCCCAGCCTCATTGGAGGCGGCGGCGACTTCCGCGCTGCGCCCGAGTCGCGTGCTCAAATCCTGCGCGCGCTGGGCCTTCGCCGCGGCGCTCGGCGCGCTGGCTTGATCGACAAGCGTCGAAAAGGGAATCGCGGGTGCGGCGGCCGGGGCAGCTTTTGCCGTCCTTTCGGAAATACGCGCGGCGATGTTGTGGATGATATCGCCGGCCGCGGAAGCGGCGGTGGTCACGAGAATAGGATGCATGGCAGGTGGCGTGGTTCGCAGATGACCGGTAGTTTTCGGCCTGCGACCCTACTTAGCAGCGCCTGTGCCATCATTCGGATTTGGCTAACACCGCCGAAACTTTCCGCCCGATCAGGCGGCCGTCGCCGTCCACGCAGCTGGCGATGCGGTTTGATTCTCAGCCTGCGTGAGCATCATCGACCACGCTCCGCGGATGTCGCTGAGCAGTTCCAGCACGACCCGCACGGGCGCTGCGTCCTTGCGGGTATTGGCCAGGCGTAACTGGCCGCGCATGAAGTCGTAAAGATCAGCCAGCGTGCGGGCGAGCGAGCCGCCGGCGGTGTGGTCGAGGCTGTTCTCCAGTTCGTCGAGGATGGCCTGCGACTTCATCAGGTTGATGTGGATCGCCTCGTTCCGCGCGCCCACTTCCTTTTCTTCAAATCCCTCGAGCGCGCGATTCATAAAACGCAGCGCACCATCCAACAGCATCAGGATCAACTGGCCGGGGGTGGCGGTCTGCACGGAGTTCTGGCGATAGGCGTGGGCGTAAGGAGGGAGTTTCATAAGAAAATGCGGGAGGGAAACGAACTAACCTGGAGGCGCCGGGTGGCGCGCTCAGCGGACCTTGCTAGCGATGAGATTAGCGAGCTTATTGATGATATCCGGTGGCGGATAGCTGGCGTCGGCGGCCAGGGCGCGACCGCGCGCGACGACATCGGGGCGGATCTCCGGATTGTTTTCCAACATCGTGAGCAGCGTCGCAACCTTGCGCAGGGCGACTTCATCCGGCACCGGAGCGGCCGGCCCGGAGGCGGCCGGAGCGGGTGCTTTCGGCGTGGTCGCGAGCGGAGGCGTGGAGTTATTGGCAGCGGAGATTTGCATGGCCTGTGACGATAATTGTTTTCGGACTTTTGAAGAAAAACTTGAGAAAAGATTTCGCGGTGAACGCTAGTTGTCCTTGCGCGAGTTGCTCGGGAAGGCGTTCGTCAGGGCTTGAAGTTGGTTTTTCAGGAGGGCTTGCATCTGCTCCATTTGGACAAAGCGGGCTTCCAGCGAAGCGCGCTGCTGGTCGAGCCGGCGCTTCATATCGGTGATCTGCGTCGAGATTTTGCCGGTGCGCTGCGTTTTTGCGGCGACCGCGTTGGTCAGCGCGCCATCGGTGCCGGTCTGGCGGGTGATGAGCGCCTCGAGTCGCGCGGCGAAGCCCGTGGAAGCTGTCGTAAAAAAGCCCGCGACGTCGGTCGCTTTCGACAGCAGCGCGCTATCCAGCTTGGCCGAGTCTTTGATTTTCAACTGGTTGGTGGAGCCCGTGAAGTCGATGCCGAGCGCTTCCAACCGCTGGATTCCGCCGGCGCCGCCGAGCACTTTAAAGACTTCGTTGCGCAGACCGGCGGCGGTATCGCGCACCGCGTTGTTGCCATACAGCAGCCCTGTCGTGACCTTCGTGCCCGTGGTCGTCAGCTTGGTCTGCTGGTCCACGTACGAGAGCACGTCGTTATATTTGGCGATGAAGTCTTCGATCTTCGCGCGCGCCGATGCGGTCTCGCTTTTCACCGTGATCTGCTCCGTCGTCACGCTGGCGACGGTCACCGACAGCCCGCTGATCCCGAGCGCGGCCTCGTCGAGCGAATTTGACGCGCTCATCCGCGGGGCGCCGCCATCGACGGTGAATTCCGCGTTCTGCCCGCGCACCAGCGAAGAAGCACCGGTCAAGCCGAGCACGCTGGCGAGATTGCCGACGCTATCCTGCACCGAAATGCCGAGATCGCCGGTGACCTTGTTGGTCAGCACCATCCGATCGGTCGTCGAATCGTAGCTCGCGGTGACGCCCGCGGAGGAGTCATTGATCCGGGCGATGACCGTGCGGAGGCTGTCGGTATCGGCGTCGAAGGTGATCTCCGCGCCATTGACGAGCAGCTTGCCGGCATTGCTGCCATCGAGCGCGAGCGTGCCCGACAATCCGGCGGAAGCGAGCGGCGCATCGAGCTTCACCGTTCCGAGGCGGGTCGTGCTGCTCACCGCGCCCGTCCCATTGTTGTTGAGCTTCAGTGCCTGGAGAAAATTGCTGGAGTCGTTCGCCGCGCCGAGCACGACCGGCCCTGCGCTGGCCAGCGACACCTGATCGGTCGCGCCATTGTAGGAAGCCGTCACGGCGCCGCCAGTGGCGTCGCTGATCTTTTGAAAGACCTCCGCGAGCGTATCGGTGATGGCGACCGCCACCTTGGCGCCATTGACGGAGAATTCTCCGGCGGTGATCGGTTGAGCGAGATTCATCGCCGAGATGAGCAGGAGGCTGGCGTCGCCATCGCTGCGCAGCGCGTTCGAGAGACTACCCGATCCTTGCAAGCGCGCGGTGGTCGCAAGCTTGGTCACCGCCACCGAATGGGTCATCGCCGTCGCGGTCGGGGTCGCTGCGACCGACCACTGGAGGTTGCTGGCCGAGGCGGTGCGCTGCGCGAAGACCGTCGGAGTCTGCAAGCCGGCGAGGCTTTCCCGCAGCGCCTCCAGCTTCGTCTTGAGGGAGTTCAACGCGGTCGTTTGCTGTCCCACCTTCGTCTGCTCGGTCTGCAAGACAGTGACCGGCGCGGCGTTCAGGACCATGATCTGATTGACGAGGCTCTTCCAATCGAGGCCGGAAGCGAGCCCTGTAAGTTGAATGCCTGCCATAGAGGAGAGTGATGAAGTCTAAAGTGAGCGGTGGCGGCCGAGAATCGTTACCGCTGCTCGCTTCATCGGCTCAAGGCTCCGTTACTTGAGCGGAAAACACACGGCGGTAAAAATCCGCCATAAATATCAGGAGTGACTAAAAATTCGGCTCAAGTCCGCGGCGATTCATTCGAAGAGAGAAGTCGTCCGGCAATCCTGCTGGATGGTGAGGTCAAACACCTTCTAAAAGTGGCCCGCCGCGGCACGGACGCCGCAAGTCAGTAGATCAAGGAAGAACTAAGTATATGCCAGTTATCATCAACACCAACACGGCCGCCACCCTCGCCGCCACTAACCTTGGCAAAGCGAATAGCATGCTCCAAAAGAGCATGGCTCGTCTGTCGAGCGGATCGAAGATCACGGGCCCGGCCGACGACGCCGGTGGACTCGCGGTCTCCATGAAGCTCGGCGCCGCGATCCGGCGCAGCGAGGCGACCGACTCCAACGTGCAGAATGCCATCTCCTTCCTGCAGACTCAGGACGGCGCCCTCGATTCCGTGGGCAAAGTCCTGACCCGCATCTCGGAGCTGAAAACGCTGTCGTTGGACGTGACCAAGAGCTCGGCGGATATCGCGAACTACGATACCGAATTCACGGCCCTCAAGGCGGAAATCACCAAGCTCGCCGGCGGCAGCTTCAACGCCGTGACGCTCTTCGGCGGCACCACCGTGAACGTCTCCACCACGGAAGACGGCCTCGCGAGCGGCGACGTGGCGATCAGCAAGTCGAACCTCGCAGCCGATACCAACGTGGCCGCCATCACCGGTGGCGCGAACCTCGCGGCCATCACGGTCGCCAATGTGACGGACGCGATCACCGCAGTCGCCGGCTTCCGCGCCAAGAATGGTGCGGACAGCAGCCGGTTGCAGTTCTCGTCCGACATGCTGA
>JBBQIZ010000048.1:0-25005 GCA_038325425.1 Chthoniobacterales bacterium | reverse complement strand
GCGACTTCCGCGTCGGAATAGCCGCCTTGAAATTTGGCGCTCATCTCTTCGAGGGGCTCCTTCAATCGATCGCGGATCTGCGCGAAGATGGGGCGGATGGGCGGTTCGCCGGTGGTGACGACTTGCCCGATGGCTTCCTTCACCATGCTCGCCTTGCCCGGGAGTTGCAGGCCGCCCATGCCGCCAGGCTGGCTCGATCCGGTCGCGTCCAGCAGTTCGTCCATTTCCGTCTGAATATTTTTCGCGGTGACGAATTTCGCCCGGCCTTCGCGGAGCAACTTTTCGTACGCGGCCGCGAGGGATAACTGCGCATCGGTAAAAAGCCCGATCTCCCGAGCCTGCCCGAGCTTGAGGTCCACGTTTTGCAGTGCCGACTCGAGCGTCACGAAAGTCCTCAGCACCTGCGCGTCCGTCTGCTCCTGCGGGCCGATGCCACGCGCGGCGTCATAGAGCACGTCTTCCGCGCGCATGAATCGTTTCAACTCCCCGACCAGCGCATCGAGCATCGGAAAAGCATCGGAGCCGCTTTGCAGCGCACGTCGGGCATCGGCGAGAAAACGGTCGAGCCCGCGATCGATGGCGACATTGTCCGCAAAGGAAAATCCCCCGCTCGTCCAGTCCGGCGGCCAGCCGCGGGGCGCGCCACCTTCGTCGGAATAGACCGCCTTCATCGTGCGCACGAGCTCCTCATGGGGCGCCTGCGCGGCGACGTATTGCGTCAGCGGCACGAGGAAATTTTCCGCGGTCACGTTCGGGGCGACCCGTCGATCCTGACGGCGGGCGACACCGCTTTCCACGCGGATCAGCGCGAGCAGAGCGTCACCGTGGCGCCGCTCTTCCTCGGAAGTGAGTTTGGCCTCGAGCTTGGTCTCGCTCATCTTTTTGCGCGCGGCGTCGAGGAGCGGCTTGAGCACGCTGTTCTCGAAAACGACGCGTTGCGCGCGTTTGCGATCGCGGTCGATCTCGACGCCGAAACTGGCCAGCGGACGAAACACCATGCCGACGCGGAGCGGCTCGGCGCTGAGTTCGCGCAGCCGCGCGTGGAATTGTTCGAGCGTCAGATCGGGTTCCTTGAACAGCATCTGCGACTCCCTCAGCTCGCCCTGCCCGACGGGCTCCCCGCCCTGATATTTCCAAGGCCCGAGCGTCTGCGGCGCGACCACCGGCTTCCAAAGATCGCCATTCCATCCTTCGCTCGCGCGCACCCAGAATCCGCTCTGGCGGCCGACGCTGCTCCGGAGTGATTGGTAACTCAGGATGGAAAAACCGAGGAGCAGCAGCGCGGCCAAGGCTCCGGCCCCGAAGAGCGCGAGCCGCCGTTTCAGGATCAGCTTCTTGGTGTTGGTCGCGCGCGTGACCAGGCCGCTTTCGCGGAAGCTCTTGTCGGTGAAAAGATCGTGGAGGAAATAGGATCGTTCGCGTTCCCAACCGCGGCCTTCGGGCAGCTTTTCGACGTCGATCTGGAGCGCCGCGGCGAGTTCCTGATCGAGCGCCGAACCTTCGCGCATCGACGATGTGAAATAGATGCCGCGCAGGAAGAGCGGTTTTTCCGTCCACTCGCCTTCGGTGAAAATGGCCAGCAGATACTGCTGCAGACTGGGCGCGATGAGATGGATGCTGTGCGGCAGCGCGTAAAGGCGGTCGATTTCATCCACCCGCCGCTCGGCGCTGCGGGGCACGGGATCGAGCAGCAGACCGAAGCGCCGGCGCCGCAGTCGCTCGACGACGGTGTAGACGTATTCCTCGACCAGCTTCACGCAGAACGGACGGTCGAGCGGTTCGGGATTCGACCAGCCGAGCATTTGCTGCGCGGCCGCGGGATCATTCAGTTCGTCGAAGAAATCGCGGAAGCCGTTCAGCAAATCGGCCTTGGTCACCACGACGTAACACGGAAACCGGATATCGAGGACTTTCTGGATGCCTTCGAGCTGCTGCGCGATGCGCCCGGCCTTGCGTTTGATTTCCTCGGGTCCGTCCTTGATCAGGCTCTCCGCCGGGATCGCGAGGAAAAGGCCGTTGATCGGGCAATCGGGCCGGTTCTTTTTCAGCAAACCGAGAAATTCCTGCCACTCACTGGTTGTGCCGGGCGGCACTTCTTCGAAGAGCAAACGACCCGCCGTGTCGAGGATCACGGCCTCGTCCGTGAACCACCAGTTCATGTTGATCGTGCCGCCCACGCCCTGGAATTCGTCCTGCATTCCCGGCGGGAAACCGACGCCGGAATGGCGGATCGCCTCGGTCTTGCCCGCGCCGGGTTCGCCGACGATCACGTACCACGGCAGCTTGTAAAGATCCTTGCCGGTGGCGTGGTAACGCTCGAGGCCCTTCTCGAAATTCTTCCGCAGATCCGCCAGCCGCGCGCGGCGGGCGGGGTCGCTGACCGCGCCGGGCGTCGCTTCGGAATTGTCCTGCAATTCGCCCCCGAACTCCGCGGCCATCTTCTCCCGGCGTTTCTTGAGGATAAAGCGGAAGAGCCCGACCAGCCCAAGGACCACGAGAATGCCCGCGCCGACGATCAACCCCACCATCGGGGTGACCAGTTCGCTGATTCCCAGCGTCGTCAGGAACATCAACAGGACAAAAATCCAGCGCGTCCAGGCGGGCAGATTGCGGACTTCCTGAAGGAGGAAATAGAGGATCGTCATGGCAAATCTTCAGGCTACCGGGCCGACCACAGATCGTGACTGAGGATCTCGCGCAACGCACTGGCGAGGCTCTGCGACGCGGTGTGAAAGAGGAAAAAATTCACGCCGAGCACGACCAGGCACAACCCGGCAAAGGCCACGCCGATGGTCAGCACCTTCAGGCCGGGCCGCTCGATCAGGTTGCGTCCGTCGGTATGGGCATAAGCCTCGGGGCAAATCGGCGCGCGCTGGTCTTGCTCGAGCACCCGGCCGATGCGCTGCGAAACCTCGTGCATTTTCTTCCGCAAATACTCGGGCTGCCCGGCATACCAGCCCTGAAATCCGAGCCCGAGACAGGCGTAATAAACCTCGAGGCGTTCATCGGCTTCGCTGCCTTTTTCGGCGAGCGTCTCGTCGAGGAAATCGAAAAACTTCTCATCGCCGGCGAGTTCGTTGCGCTCGTAGGCCATGCGGTTTTTGTTCCATTTCGGGGCCAGCGACAGCGCGCCTTCGGCGAGCATCGAATCGACGAAGAAGATCAGCGGCAGCTCCATCTTTTTGTACTGCGAGGCGAGCCGCGCATCCGGTTCCGCCTGCTCTTTCATACTGTCGAACATCCCCACAATCAGCGGACGCAGCGCTTCGAGGCTTACGTTCTCGCCGCCCGGATTCCGCGCGATGCGGTTGAGCATGCAGATGTATTGGAAGAGCGGCTCAGTAAGTTCGAGGAGAGTCATGGGAGACGGGCGGCGAAAAGCGGGCGGTGTGGAGCATCGGGCGCGACACCCCTCGCAGGCTTAACGCTCCGCGCTTCCCGCTCCACAAAAAAATCGTCTTTCCTCCCGAGAATGCGGCGCCTCGCTCTCCACGCTGGGCGTTCCTCCGTCACGCACCCTCTCCCGGTGGCACGGTCATGTAGAGCGCGATTTCGTAATCCGCTTCGTGCTCCGTCCAGCGGACTACGGCGGCCCGCTCGGTGATGATCTGCTGCCAGGCGCGGGCGCTTTCGTGGCGGAGCAGCCGGAAATAATAGAGGCCGGTCTGCGACGGCAGTTCGAGCGGGGCGAAACGTTCCTCCTTCAAGAGCACGCCGCGGATCGCCCGGTTTGCCATGCTGCGCGGCATGAGCTTGAAACGATCGGCATCGGCCACCAGCGCGGCCAGTTGCAGCGGATCTTCGGCGGTCTTGATGCCGAGGAAATACTCGTTCGGCCCGGTGATGTGCTGGTCCTCGAAAGCCGCGGTGAGCATTCCATCGACGGGCACGAACGGCAGCTTGATGAAACTCGGCGCGACCGCCCCGCGAAGATATGAGCGGATCTTCGACGAGAGCTCAGCGAAGGCGAGATAGGGATTGTCGTGGGCGTACGGGGCGACGTCGAATTCGTCGCGATCGGGGTGCAGCGCGGTCAGTTCGCCGAGCAATTCGCGGAGTTCGAGATAAATGGCGAACGGCGTGATGCTCGGCGCTTCGACCAGCGCGGGCAGCTTGCCGGCGAACCGGTTCAGCGTGCGCAACCGCATCACTTGCTCGAAAAGCAGGCCGCGCAAATTCTCCAGGCTGAAGCCGCCGCGCGTGAGCTGGACGACGAGTTCCTGCCGGCTGGCCACGACCTGGCTGGCCAGATCGCGCGCCAGTTCGCGCAGCACCGGCGATCCCCGCAGGAGCAGGCATGGCCCGACAAACTCCGGGTCCTGGCGCGGCAGACCGACCTCTTCGCCGACCCCGCGGACGATGCGCAGGAGCGGGATCACTTCGAGATCGGAGCGGTCTTCGGTTTCGAGCAGGAGCCGCGCATTGATCCGCCGCACGAGCATCGGCTTCGGATTTTCGCCGGTGTTTTCGTCCGCACATTCCACCTCCTTGAGACGGTAGATGAGCTTCGCGCGCGAGTCGGCGTCGCTGGCCAGCGGCATGGTATTGGCGCGTTCGGCAAACCAGAGCGGCACACCCAGATAGACGGTGAAATTTCCCCCGCTCGTCGCAAAAGCCTGCCGCACATCGAGCGACGGCAGCTCGGCATCCTGCGGAAAACGCACCTGCACACCGCCGGGCATCACCACGTGCAGCCGGTCGAACCGCAGCCGCATGCTTTCGAGTTCATCGGGCGAAAGCCGCGCCTCGACGATGCCGTAGGGATACGGGAACTGAAGCTGGCGTTCGGCTCCGACGAGATCGTGCGCCCCTTTCTGGAGTTGCTGGAGGTGATGCGGCTGAAGGAAAAGACCTTCGTGCCAGTGGATTTGCAGGGACATTAGAAATGGTGGGGCGGGAAGCGGCGGGCGTGCAGCGAGCGATAGGCCGAAGAGCTTTCAGCGTGAAGCCCAAAGCGCGGCGGGCGCGTGATCGCGGCCGGTCGCCGCCCGTTCCCCGCCCCCCGCTTCACGCCCCGTCTCCTCCCTGCCGCCCTTTCCCGAGGATCAGCTCCTCGGTGTTTTTGGCGAGGATTTCGGCGATCTCCTTCTCGATCGAGACGCCGCTGATGTCGTTGAACGTCTCCAGATATTTGCGCCAGCATTTCTGCTCGGGCCCGATGAAAAAACCGGATTCGGCATCGGCCTTTTCCTTGATTGCCGAAGGCGCGACGCGGCTGAGAAATTGCCGCGCAAAACTCTCGCCCGTCGAGCCGACCGCCGCGAGCAGACCGGCGATCAATTGCCGGGTTTTATCCACGACCTGGGAAATCTGCGCGGTGGAAACCTCGTCGTTGCCCGTGAGGTAAGGACCGGCAATTTTCCGGAAATCGCTCTCCGGCCCGGCGTCACGGCGCACGATGGACTTCGGCGCGATTTGCTTCCAGACGTTCCAGGAAAGCTGATCCAGCGTGACCGAGAAATCACTCAAGATCGCGATCAGCCGGAGGACGCGCGTCTGGGAGAGAACCTGGTCGGGTTCAATGCCCAGCTTTTTCTGCAATTCCTCCGGCACCGCCACGGACGCACCAGCCGCGGCACTCGGCGCTGCTGCTTCCGCCGCCGTGCGGGACGCCACGAGGCCACCCGCTTCGAGCTGCTCGGCAAAGGCGCGACGCTGCGCGATGGTCAGAAATGGGGCGACTTCCACCAAACGCGCCACGAGTTCCTCGGGTGAAAGCTCGATCGCGGCCGGGCCCGCCGCGGGCGTGGTGGGAGCGCCGCCCCACGCCGGGAAACGTTCCGCGAGCGCCTGCAAATACGGCCGGCGCCGGGCCGGTGGGACGCTCTTGAGCGCGCGGGCGATTTCCTCGGACAGATATTGCTGGCGCGTGGCCGCGTCGTCCTCCGCGAAGCTCGCCTGGATCAACCGCAATTGCCCGCCCAACCCGCTGGCCCATTCCGCTTCTTCGCTCCCCGCCGGACGGCTGGCAGACGATCGGGAACGCGCGGATTCATCAGTGGCGGCAGCGCTCATGGTGGGTGCGGGTAATAGAAAAGCCTTTCGGGGAGTGTCGAGGAGATTCGTGCCCTCCGGCCGCGAAGCCCGGTCCCGACAGGCTCTTCACGATCTGCGCTTTACGCTCTGCGTGGGATGTCCTAGCGTCCGCGGGAATGTCCGCGGTCCCGCCTAATGCTACCCCCTTTGCCATTCAGGAGGGGTATCGTGCGGTCGCGCTGGAGCCGGATGCGGCGGCCGGTCCGCTGCGGCTCTGCCTGGTGCTCAAGGAATCGCCCGATCCGGTCGGCGGATTGCTCATCTCGCTCGGCGAAATCGCCGATGCGTCGGTCTATCTCGGGTGCATCACCGACGCCGCGGGGCAGATCCGCGAATGGGTCGAGGTCTGGATGCAGAATCTCGAAAACCTGGAGGCGCGCTTCCCCGCTCATGGGCCGGTTTTTTGCAACGCACTCCTCGACCGCCAGTGGGTCCAGCGCGCGGAACGCTGGCGCACCGCGACTCCCGAATCCTTCCTGACCACCGGTTGGGAGAGCGAACACCCGCTGCCGCTTTTCCTGACCCTGTCGCTCGACGCCTTGCATCCGCGCGATGCGCAATCCGGCGAACCGTGGCGTCTGGCGACCGATGACGACGCCCTGCGCGCCGCGGGATTACCTCCGTACAGCACTTCGCTGGATCGCTATCTGACGCTCGGCGGGCGCTTCATTCCGATCAGCAAAGGCGCGCCGCAGAGTGCCGCGACGACCGACCTGAAAACCGCGCTCGGCAACGTCATCCCGATCAACCCGAGCGGCGGGTTGATCATGATCCGCACGCTCGCCTCCCTCGCGCTGGCGGATTGGTTCCGCGTCCTTTCCGGCGCGGCGTGGCGCGGGCTGGAGCACGGCAAGAAGCCGTTCCGCCTGCACGGCGTCTATCGCACTTTGCAAAACGAGGACGCGCTGCGGCAGGGCGCCGGGCATTTTCTGCTCGCGCCGCAGGGCCGCGCGGGCCGGATGCTCGAGACCTTTCACCTCAAGCTGCAGACGCTCCGCTCCGCCTTCGCGCTGGTCCGCGATTGGGTGGCGCGCGAGCAGTTACCGTTTCTCAATCTGCGCAGCGAAAGCTTCCGCGTGCGGCTCGGCGACACCGACACGCAGTTGCCGTATCTGTGGAATAGCGTCACCACCCTGGCCTTGCCGGGCGAAGCGATCGCGCTGCCGGTCGAGACTACCGAAGCGCGTTACTTCGCTCCGCCGGAAATGGGCGCCGCTTCCGTCTATCGGCCCGAGGCCGGCGCGCCGGTGCGCGGCGTCGGCACGTTGCGCGTACGCGACGTGAAGATGGGGGAAAGCGAAACCGCCATCGTCGAAGGCACGCTCACGACCGCGGAACGCATCGCCGTCGCCGCCAACGACCTGCTTTGCCTGCGCTTTGCCCTGCCCTCCGGCCGGCTCGAACTTTTCGGCCGCTGGGACGCAACGGAAGCGCTCTCCTCCAATGAACTGCGTTTCCGGACCCTGCCACGCCCGCTCTCGGAAGCCGTGCTCACCTCCCTCCGCGAGACCGGCGTCTCCATTCCGCACGTCACTTTTGAAACCCTGCCGGTCTTGAGCACGCCCTGCGATCTGCACGCGCTCGCGGTCATCGCCGTCCAGGCTTTGCTCGCCAGCGGCGGCACGGGCACGACCCTCCCGGTTGCGCTGGATGAACTGTTTTCCCTGGCCGCGAAGATCGTCGAAAAAGGCGGCGACGCCTCCCAGAATTTGGAAGCTCTGAGCGCGACGCTCGGCGAAGACGCCAAGTGGCAGACGACACTCGGCCCGCATCATCTGCTCGCCGATGCCGTCTCACCCGAGGAAGGCGCGCACCTTTTCCCCGCCGAGCTGTGGTGGGAAACGATCGCGCTCGTCATGCGCTGCTTTCCCGGCCTGCTCCCGGCCAGTTTCTGCCGCGATCTCGGCGACGCGCCGACCCTCGCGCTGGACAAGGTTTTCGACCAGCCGCTCGCCCGCCTCGACAGCCTGCTCCTGCGTTCCCGCAGCCTGATTTCCATCGACTGGAACATGAACCGCGAAATCCGCGGCGTGGTCGATCAACTCCTCACCCGCGCCTAATCCTATGATCTCCAGTGATCCGACTCAGCAGACGGGCTTCGCGCTGCTCAATGAGCTGGCGGACAGCGAAATCGCCTGGCTGCGGGCCGAAGGCGAGACGCTGTATTGCGACCGCGGCACGGTGCTGGTGAAGGAAGGCAGCCGCGTCGAGTCGCTGTATCTCGTGCTCAGCGGCGTGCTCAGCGTGACCATCGGCGGCCCCGGCGGAAAGGAAATCGCCAAGCTCGGGCCGGGACAGGTCGTGGGTGAAATGTCCTTCCTCGAGGACCGCCCGGCGTCCGCCACCGTCCAGGCGCTCGAAGGCTCGGAAGTCCTCGCGATGACGCGGACGATTGTCGAGACCAAGCTTCGCCACGACACCGCGTTCTCTGCGCATTTCTATCGCGGGCTCGCGACCGTCACTTCCCGGCGCCTGCGCAACGTCGTCGGCCAGCTCGGGCGCTGGCTGGAATCGGAACCGATCGCCGACCCCGACGAACTGGCCCGCTGGAGCGAAGTCGCCCGCCGAACGCAGGAACTCAAACAGCAGATCGTCGCCGCCGGAAAATCCGCCGAGGAAGCAACGGACGGCCTCGACCTCGCAGATCCGCTGCGCGTTTTTTCGGCCGAACTGGATCGCGCGATCGGGGCCGATTCGCCGGAAACCGTCGATTCCCGCGAAGAACTCGGCGCCCGCGTCCAGCGCGAGCTGCTCCCGTATTTCCTCAAGGCGCGCACCCCGAGCCAGCTCTACTCGATGCCCCGCGGTTATCCCGGAGATTTCCGCGCCACCGAGATGATCCAGGCCGGCAAGCCGGACGGCGAAGCGCCGCTCGGGCCGATCCTCGATCGCGCCTTTCTCGCGCTGCCCGTCATGACCGCGCTGCGGGCCAGCCGGACGCTCTTGCAGAAGGAGCTGCGGCGCGCCGCGGAAAATCGCGAGGGCGATACGCTCCGCATCACCGCGGTCGCCTCCGCGCCCGCCACTGAACTGCGCGGACTGGTTGCGGCCAAAGGCTCGCACATCGAGGCGACGGTCATCGAGTTCGACGACGAAGCGCTCTCCTGGATGCGCGCCGCGCACCGCGGTTCGCGGCTCCGGCTCGAATTGGAAAGCCTCGTCGATCTCGCGCTCGGCCAGCGACGGGCGGGCGAGGAGGGCCAGGATTTTGCCTATTCGCTGCTCCTCCCGGCTTTCTCCGACCGCTTCGCCATCGGCCTGCTAAACTACCTCCACAGCCTGCTCCGGCCCGGCGGCTGGGCCTGCGTGGGCTTCCTGCATCCGAGCAATCCCGACCGCGCTTTCCTCGACCACATCCTCGGCTGGAAGATCACCCATCGCGACGAGGGTGAGATGAACACGCTCTTCCGCCACTCCGCCTTCGGCAGCGCCTGCGAGCGCTTCGAAGCCGAGGAGCAGGGCATTTTCTATCTGGCCGCCTGTCAAAAAGCATGAACCACTCTTTTCCCGTCCCCCATTTCCTATGAGCACCGAACCAGCCCAACCCGCGCGCACTCTCACATTCCCGGAGCTCGCCGAAGCGCGGCGCGCCACCGAGACCATCTCGAAATTTCTCCAGTCCCAGCTCGTGACGCATCTCGAAACGTTGCGTCCGCTTTTTGAACCAGAGCGCCTGCTCGGCAAACACGCCGGCGGCAAAAACGTCGCGGCCCATGGCGACAAGGCGCTCGCCATGATCGAGCAGAGCTACCACCAGCTCGCAGGCAAACCGTTCGACATGCCGCGCGAATTCGAGGCCGGCTGGCTGACCAAGATCGACAGCACGCTCGAATTGTATCGCTGGGAATACACGCATGAAGCGAGCAGCGGCAGCGGCCAGCCCAAGCCCATCGCCATGACCCATCCCGCGCGCTGGGTGCTGAGCTACAAATCCGGCACCACCCTCGCGCAGGTCATCCGCGGACTGACGGTGCGCAGCGAGCGCCAGCCGGAATTGACCAAACAATTCGTGGTCAACGCGCTCGTGCTCAACGGCCTGATCGCGCGCAGCGCCGGCCTGACCAGCCTGCTCAGCGCGCTGCGGTTTGACCTGCGCGTCGAGGAGATTCCCGGCTTCGGCAAACTGCCAATGGTCACGATCACCGCGCAACTCCCGACCTTCCGCCCGGCCGACGATCTCATCCTGACCGCGGTGAGCTTTTCCGGCGTGCCCGCGTTCATCGAACTCATCGGCCTCGACACCATCCGCAATCTCGAAGACCCGTTGAAGGTGAAGATCGAGGCGCTGCTCAGCGCGGAGGGGATCACGGTCACGGCGGGCCACGCGCCGTAGGCGGCGCAGCGGCACTCGACGCCGCGTGCAATTGCGGATTTTTCGGGCTGCCGTCAGTCGCGGCGGTTACGCCACCTGCTCGAACTCCTTCATACACTTCAGTTCGGTCAGCCGCTGGGTGATGACGGCGTTTTCCACGCCGCCACCGAGGCGGAAGAATTCGCCGTCGCCGCCGAGGGCCTGATATTCCTTCCACGCCTTCAAGGCCTGGTATTTTTGCACCGGGGTCTTTATCGGGCTGTCGGGATAGAGTTTCGTAATCTTCGCCAGCTCGGGATCGCCGCCGTATTGCGCCATCGCGCCTTTCATCATCAATTCGACACGGTCATTGAGACTCAGCGACTCGCCTTTCGCATCCAGCTTCTGGAGCGCGGCCGTGCCCCCGAGTTCCTCGTAGATTTCCGCCTTTTCACCGTCCTGGCCGGAGGGCTTTTCGATGCCGAAAGCCTTGGCCTTGCTGTTGCGCTCGGCGAGCATGGGGAATCCGAGCGTGAGAATTTCCTGCTCCAGGCCATTGCCCGTTGGCTTGGTTTTTTCCGGCGGCAAATGGCTCAACGCCTTGCGCAGGTCGGCCAGCTTTTTCACCGCGACCGGATTTTGCATCTTGGCTTTGTAAATTTTCACCACCTTCGCCGGGTTCATGCGAACCCACGCGTCGAAGGCCTGCTTGCTGACGTCGATGCCCCACCCGAGCGCGCGCATCTCCTTTTCAAACTGCGCGGGATTCTTTTGCAGGACGGCGAGTTCCTGCAGCGCCGGACCCCGGGCCTTCGCGGTCTTGATGGCCTCGTCGAAGCCAGCGTCCATCTTGTCGGAAGGCGTGTCGAAAATCTTCTCGAGGCTGGCCACGTACGCATCCTGAAGTTCCGCGACGGTCAGTTCGGTCGAGGCTTTCTGCAGAAACAGGATCGAGCGTTTCGCGAGTTCGAAATTGGCATCCGTCACCTCCGCGGCGGCCGCGGCTTCCGGGTGCAGTTTCTTCATCGCCTCATAGGCCTTTTTCATCCCGGCCACCACTTCGTCCGGATTGATCTGTTTGATCTTTTCGACCATTTCCGGCGCCATTTTTTTCTGCGCACCCGGCAGGTCGCCGAGCGCGTTGTGCGGCGGTCCCAGCTTCGTCCGGCGTCCGTCGAGACCGGCGCGCGAGGGGAGGCACAAGCCGTTATCGATCGGGACGAGACGCGGCACTTTGCCCGTTCCGCCATCCTTCTCGCCGACCATGAAGTTGCCCGAGTGCCGGTCCATGTTGAGCTGGACGAGGTCGAGCACCGCCATTTTTTGAATCTCATCGTCCGGGATGGAGGCGAGAATCGTGGGATCCTTCGCCGCCAGCTTCTTCAGCTCACCCTTGGATTTGGCGAAGTGCTGAATGGAGCCGCTGCGCGGCACTCCGACCGGCCCGGGCTTCCCGTTTTCGTCGGGCAGCTTGGAGCTGTCCACGGCGACGATCGTGCTTTCCGGAAAAGCGAAATCGAGGCCCATGGAGGCCTGGAGCTGATCGCCGACCGCTTTGCCCAGCATCTCGCGGGCGGCGCTTCCGCCTTTCGGGAAACCAGCGACCGGCGCCTCCGCGTCGGCCGGTTTGAAGATGAAAGTCTTCTTCTGTGCGGTGTCGGTGGGCTTGTCGCCCCAGACCGTCTTTTCGATCCAGAAAGCGCCATTCACGCCCGCGCCGGGATCGTTCGGCGTGGCCATTTGCTCGTCCTGCTCGAACAGGAGTTTGGTGTAGAGTTCTGCGGCCTTCATTTCCTTTTCCTCATCCCACGGCGGATTGCCGAGCTTGTCCTGCTCGAGCGCGAGCCGGAAATGGCGCGCACTCTTCAACGCCGTCTCGCAAATCGTTTTTTTGCGGATGCTCTCCTTCTTCTTTTTGTCGCTGGAACTATATTCCGTTTCGAAGTGGGTGAGGTAATCCCGCGCGGCCTTCTCGAGGTCGTCGAGCGTCTTTTCGTCGCGTGCAGTCTCGAAGGCTTTTTGCGTAGTCAGGAACGCCTTGAAGGTCTTGCCGGCATTCAGCTTTTCCTTCGCGATAATATCCGCGCTGCCGGGCGTGAAATAGCTCTTCTTGACCGCGTTGAAGGTTTCCCCGAGGCGCGCCGAGCGATTCTGCTGCTTGGTGGCCTTTAGTTTCTGGAAACTCGCTTTACCCAAGGCGACGTCGAGCTTTTGGGCTTCCTGCAGTGCCCCTTTGAAGTCGCTTGCCTTCGCTTTCGCGATCATTGCCTTGCCGAACGCGACATACGCCCCGTTCGGATCGACCGCGTAGGCTTCTTTCAAACGCACCGAGAGATCTTTGAACCGCCCATCGAAGACTTGTTTCGCCACCATCGTCGGCGGCACCGCAGTCGGCTTTTGCGGCGTCACGGGCGTCTTCGGCGGAATGACAGTCGTTTGCAGCGGGGTCTTGGGCTGGGGAGTGACTGGCGGCTGCACGCCCGTGGGCTTCGGTTGCGGGGTGGTCGTCTGCGGCTGGGGAGTGACCCGCGGCTGCACACCCGTGGGCTTGGGCTGCGGGGTGGTCGTCTGCGGCTCGCGCGTGCGCGGCTGCGCCCGGCTAATGACCGGCGGTTGGAAACCCGTGGGCTTTGGTTGCGGGACCGCGGTCTGCGGTCCGCGGGGCTGCACCCTCACCGGAGGAGTGCCTGTGGCCGTCGGTTGCGGGCCAGTCGGCCGGGTGGGCTGCTGGGTTGGGGTCTTGGGCACCGTGCTCCCGGTCACGCCGGGATTGGTCGTCGTCGGCCGGGTCGGTGGGCGATTCGTTGGCGGCGTGGACACGGGCTTCTGGCCCGTCACCGGCGGCTTCGTGGTCAGCGGCACGGGGTTCGTCTCCGAAGGCACCGTTTTCGGCGGGCCACCCTCCTCGCTTTCCTCCGCACCCAGCGGGATGGCGAGCTTGCGGGTCACACCCCACCCGGCCAGTGCCCTGGCCAGGCCGGCAAACAGTACGGTGCCCTTGTCCACTTCGAGCTCGATCTGGTCCGCGCCATTGATCGACGCGCTTCCGCTGGCCGGGCCGGTGCATTGCTTGATCACCGTCTTCATCACGTCCGGATTCACCAGACCGAACAGGATGATCGGGCCCGCCGTCTTGTCCGGAAACATGAACTTCGAAAAATACTGGAACCGCGCCCCGGTCGCGGAAAGCGCCTTGGCATCTGCCTGCACGAGTTTCTTGTAATCGGCGAGGCTGCTGAGCTGGATGGGATTCTTGAGCGGCATGGCTTGGAGCGAGGGATGAAACGGCACGCCAACGGGCGCGTCGGATCGTCTGTTTAAGCGCCCCCGTTCGGAGAAATTCAAGCTTTGATCCAAACCGGGCGCCGAAAATCCCCGCTCTCGGCCCCGCAGCGCAGACTTTCCTTTCGCCGCCCTTTTCCCTATGCCCACTCCCGCGGAGCCAGCGGCCCTTCCCTCCACGCGTCCACCCACCACCACTCGCCATGTCCTACCAGATCAATTTCGGCAACATCACCGCCGCCAAATCCCCGGCGCGCGTCCAGAAAACCCGCTCCTTCCGCATCGCCGTCCTCGGCGATTTCTCCGGACGCGCCAACCGCGGGGAACTCGAAACCGGCGCAGCCCTCGCCGCGCGGAAACCGCTCAAGGTCGATTGCGATAACTTCGACGCCATCATGGAGCGGCTCGACCTGAAGCTCGCGCTGCCCTTTGGCGATGGCGCCATCGAGATCCCCATCGGCACGCTCGACGACTTCCACCCCGACGAGCTTTACGAAAAGCTGCCGATCTTCAGCGAACTCTCCGGCCTGCGGCAGCGGCTCAAGACCACGTCCACCTTTGCCAAAGCCGCCAAGGAAGTGCAGTCGTGGGCCGGCCAGGCCCCGCCCGAGTCCACCCCCGCGCCGGCGCGCGGCACCGCCATTCCCGCCGAAGGCCAGCTCAGCGACTTCGCGCAACTCCTCGGTCGCCCCGCCGCCGAAGTCAGCACCGAGCCCACGCTTCATGAACTGCTCAAGCAGATCGTCGCCCCGCACGTCGTCGCCGCCAAAGACCCGCAGCAGGACGCCATGCTCGCCACCGTGGACCAGTCGCTCGCCGCCATGATGCGCGCCGTCCTGCATCACCCCGATTTCCAGACCATGGAAGCTCTCTGGCGGTCGGTCGATTTCCTCGTCCGCCGGCTCGAGACCGACATCCATCTGCAGATCATCCTCCTCGACATCACCGCCGAGGAAATCGCCGCTGATCTCAGCCGCGAAGACGCTCTCGAAAGTTCCGGCCTCTACCAGCTCCTCGTCGAACTCCCCGCGCAGGATGCGAACCAGGGGCCCTACTCCGCCATCGTCGGCCATTACCTTTTCGAACACACCGCGCCCCACGCCGAACTGCTCGGCCGGCTCGCCCGCATCGCCGCCCAGGCCCAGGCCCCCTTCATCGCCGGCATCAGCCCGGCGTGTATCGACGTCAAACCGGACGACGTCCCCACCCCCACGCAGGAAGCATGGCGCGCCCTCCAGGCCCTGCCCGAAGCCGCCTGGGTCGGCCTGACCACCCCGCGCTTCCTCCTCCGCCTGCCGTATGGCGAGAAGACCGAACCCGTGGATTCCTTCGACTTTGAGGAATACGACATCGCCATGGGGCCGCGCGCCCTGCTCTGGGGAAACTCCGCCGTCCTCGCCGGCTTCCTGCTCGGCGCCAACTTCACCCGCGACGGCGTGAAGATGACCGCGCGCGGCATCCTCGGCGTGAATGAACTGCCGCTCTACTACTATGACGACAAAGACGGCGATCAGGTCGCCCTGCCCTGCAGCGAACGGCTCCTCGCCTCCCGCGACGCAGCCACCGT
This sequence comes from Chthoniobacterales bacterium, assembly GCA_038325425.1. GTDB lineage: Bacteria > Verrucomicrobiota > Verrucomicrobiia > Chthoniobacterales > Chthoniobacteraceae > Chthoniobacter. The sequence goes on along the minus strand of JBBQIZ010000048.1, from coordinate 9,829 downwards.
GCAGGCCCTCGGCTTCATGGCCGTGCTCGCCATGAAGGGCAGCCCCGAAGTGCGGCTCGCCGGATTCCGCGCACTCGCCCGCACCGACCTCGCTGGCTGGTGGGCCCCGCCCGCCCCCGCCCCGGCTGCGCCGGAAGAGCCCGCCGCCGAGGCCGCGGAGCCGATGGCCGAGGAACTACCGGCGGAAGAAACGGGCGGCGAAGAGCCGTCGGCCGAAGAGATCCCTGCAGAAGAAGCCGCTCCGGAGGAAGTCGCAGCCGCCGACGAGGAAGCTGCACCCGCCGCGGAGAGCGCCGAAACCGATGGGCTCGACGATCTGCTCGCCGGCCTCGAAGAACCCGCCCCCACCGAAGCCGCCCCACCCGCCGACGAGGGCACCGATTCAGCCGCGCTCGACGATCTGCTCGCTGGCCTCGAAGAGCCCGCACCCACCGAAGCCACCGCGCCCGCCGCGGAAACCGATGGTTTGGACGTTCTCGATAGCTTGCTCGCCGGGACCGGCGATTCGGCCCCAGCGGAAGCGCCCGCGCCCGTGGAAGCAGCAGCCGCGGCCGAAGTCACCGCATCCGCGGAGGATGCCGCCGCCTACGGTGATCTCGAAAGCCTGCTCGGAAGTGGGGACGACGCGACGCCCCCGGCCGAGGAGGATCCAGTCGATCCCGAGCTGAAATAACGGGGAGGCACAGCGCCGCGATTCGGCGGCAAGGAGGAAGTCCTCCGCAACGCTCTGAAGCTACGCGAGTTCGCCGAAGAGCCGCGTCGGGGAGACTTCCAGGGAATGGGTGCCGTCGCCCACCCAGATCGCGCCGTCCTGCACGGTGACCTGCAGTTCCATCGTCCGCTGGGCCAGGCCGGCCAGCGCGGTGCTCTGCTCGGCGGGGATTTGCCAGACGGTCAGGTTGCGGCAGCGCGTAAGTTTCGGCGCGATGCCCTGCCACCAGATGGGCGTGCTGCTGGCGAAGCTGTAAACGCTCACCCGACCGACGCGCGCGGTCATGCGCAGGAGGCGTTTTTCGTCGGGTTGCCCGACTTCGATCCAGTGGAGGATTTCGCCGGTGTAGTCCTTCTGCCAAAGGCTCGGCTCGTCGGGGTCCCACATGTCCTTGGCAAACTCGAGCGGGCCGTGATCGCTGTCGGCGGGGACATTCAGGGCGAAGGCGAGCAGGCGGATGAGCAGGCGCTCGTCGGTCTCCGAGGGATGGCGGGCGATGGTCAGCGGAAAGTCGCCATAGACGCCCCGATCGATGTCGGAGAGCTGCACTTCGGCTTTGTAGATGGTGGCTTTGATGGCCATGCGGGGCGGCGAGTAGGGCGGAAAGGGGGATGAAGGGACAGCCCTATTCGCAGCTTCCCTTCGCGCGGCAAACGGTTAATTCCTAACCCGCAACTCACACCCACCTATGGTCACCACTCTTGGATTTATCGTTGGTTTCGTCGCGTGGTTCCTCACGCGTTACCTGCTGGCCGGCATTTACACGATCGATCAAAACGAGCGGGCCGTGAAAACGGTCTTCGGCCGCGCGGAACGGATCGGCACCCAGACGACGCTCGACGACCCGATCAGCGAGTCGCTCGATCCCGATGAGCGCGAGCGGTATTGCTTCCCGCAGGTCCGCGTAATCCCGGCGGGCGGTCTCTATTTCAAATGGCCGTGGGAGAAAGTCTACAAAGTCTCGATCGCGACGCAGACGCTGAACATGGCCTTCGATCCGGAAGACCCGAGCGCGAACATGGGCGGCACGCGGATCAGCGCGGTGACCAAGGATCAGCTCGATACCGGCCTGACCGGGCAGATTCGTTACCGCGTCTCGGAGCGGAATCTCTACGCGTATCTCTTCGGGGTGAAGCGGCCGATCGTGCACGTGATGGGATACTTCATCAGCGTGCTGCGCGAACGCATCGCGAATTTCGTGGCGCCGCCGCCGATCGGCTACGAGCCGGATGCCGCGACCAAAGCGGCAAGCGTGGCCGGCGTTTCGATCAATGATCTGCGCAAAAATCTCTCGTCGCTCAACGAACACATGGAGCGCGAGTGCGCCAGTTCGGCGGCGCGGTATGGCATCACGCTCGACGCTTCGCTGATCACCGGCATCGACCCGCCGCACGAGGTGGAAAGCGCGCTCGCGGCGATCAACACCGCGCACAACCAGGTCAGCTCCGACATCAGCCTGGCGCAGGCCTCGGCGGACCAGAAGATCGTGCAATCGCGGCGCGCCGTGGAAATCGAAACGCTCAACGCGCAGGCCGAAGTCGAGCCGCTGACCGCGCTGGCCGAAACGCTCACCGCCCTGCGCGCCAGCGGTCCGGATGCGCTCGCCGCTTACCGGAGGAACGTCCGGCTGAAGCTCTTCAAGGAAGCCAGCCAGGTCATCATGGAGGACAAACAATGAACGCGCTCACTTCCATGCATCCTCTGCTCGCGCAACTTTTTGGACCGGAAGCTTCGGGGTTCCTCGCTTTTCTGACGACCGCAGCCGTCACGTTCATCGCGCTGTTTATCTTCGTGCCGATCATTTTCGGGATCATCCGCGCTTTCGGCGTTTACACCATCGTCGAGGAAGGCCGCTGCCACGTTTACGTGCTCTTCGGCAAGGTGCTCGCGGTGCTCGACGAGCCCGGGATTTATTTCCTGTGGTTCAAGCTCGGACCCGCAGCCGTGATCATCAACTGGCTCGGCCAATGCCACGTCATCGACCTGCGCCTCGACCAGACCTACCTCCGCAGCCAGCAAGTCAACAGCGAGGAAGGCGCGCCGATGGGCATCGGCATCTGGTACGAGATGTTTGTCAGCGACCCCGTCTCGTTCCTCTTCAAAAACGCCGATCCGCGCGGCTCGCTGAGCGCCAACGTGAGCAGCGCGACCGTCCGTTGCCTGAGCAATATGCCGCTCGGCGACATGCTCGTGAACCGCCATCTCATGTCGCAAACCGTGCGCGCCGAGGTGACGCCGAAATCGCACGAGTGGGGCTACAACCTCGGCAGCGTTTATATCCGCAAGGTGCATTTCCGCGACACCGGGATGATCCGGCAGATCGAGGAAAAGGTCGTCAACCGGCTGCGGCAGGTGACCAGCGCGATCAAGCAGGACGGCGCCAACCAGGTGAGCATCATCACCAGCACCGCCGAGCGGCAGGCCGCGGTGGAGTTCGCCAAAGCCGCGGCGCTGCGCCCGCGGATCGTCGGCGAAGCGCTCCAGCGGATTTCTTCCGATCAGGAGATTCTCAAGTCGATGTTCGAGATCCTCGAGATGCAGAACATCGTCGAAGGCGAAGCGCGGGTGACTTTTGTGCCCGAGAACCGCGAACTGCTCTCGCAACTGCTCGTCGCGGAAGCGCCACAACGCCCGCCACCCGGGCCGCCGGCGCTGAAGAAGTAGGCACGTCGGAAACTCGGAGGGACACGCTCCTCCGTGTTCCCATTCTTTGCGGCGGAAAAGTGATTTGGGCCCCGCGGGAGCGCGTCCCTCCGTGCTTACTTCCAGGCGTAGTGGTCGAGCCCGTAGATCAGCGCGCTGCCGAGGAAGCCGCTGAGACCGACCAGCGCCGCGCCGAGTAAGAGCGCGCCGCGGAACCGCGTGCGCTGCGGCGAACCTTCCTGGCATTCGTGGATGATGATCAGCAACGCGCAAACGACCGCCCACAGCGCCGTGCCGGTGCCCAGCCAGCGATGCCACCAGAGCAGCGCGCCCGGGTCTTTGCTGTAGCTGCTGAAGTAGGCATTGATCCAGCCGAGCACGCTGGCCGCGACGGCGCCGAGCGCGCCCAGGACGACGAGGAAACGGACGGTGTGCAGCCAGCTTTCGCGGCGCGTCCACCAGGCAAGGCTCTCGGCGAAGACCGCGACGAGCATGAGCGCGACCGGGAAATGGGTGGTCACCGGATGAAACCGCCCGATCCACTCCAGCGATTTCTTCCAAACCGGCCGCTGCACCCTGGCCTCCGCGACCACCACCGGCGCGACCGCGCGCTCCTCGGTCGCGAGCGGCGCATCGGGCGCGCCGAGATCGATCCAGCGCCGCACCGTTTCCTTTTCGGCGTCCGTCAGTGGCGGCACGTTGGCGTCAGCGCCCGGCATCTCGTCATCGCGGACCATCAGGTAAAGCTCGGAATTCTCCGCATCGCCGCGCTTCACGTAGTCCGGATTATTGGCCATCCGCGGAAGATCGAGGACGTAACCGAACTTTCCTTTCGGCCGCGGCAATTCCGGCCCGTGACAGTCGAGGCACTTCGCTTCAAAAATTTCCCGCACGCTGGCCGCCGCCCTCACGCCTTCCGCGTTTCCTTCCGCCGCCACGCCGCGCGTGAGGAGGGCGAGGAGCAGGAGAAGGCCAGGGATGAAATGCTTCATTAGGTGGTGCCGATACGAGGAGTTGGAACGGGCGATTCTTAGGGCGCTTTACGCGCCGTCGCAACCATGTGGCCGACGCTTTACGCGTAGTCGTAACACGTCCCATAGCGCATCCCATGCCCGCGCCGGCGAATCTCCGGCGGGGTTGGTCAGCATCTTGCTTAAAGAAGAGGCGATGGCCTCTGCCCAATCGCTTCCAATCGTGCTCGCCGCCCTGCTTTTCGCCAGCGCGACCGGACCGGCGCAGGCTCTCCAACTCGGTGAGAGCAGAGCGCAAACCATCGCCCGGCACGGCGGCCCGGGCGCCGAAGATCGCGGGGTGGCGATCTATTTCTGGGACGGCTGGTCGGCGGAACTCGAATACGAAAAAGACGCCGTTCGCAAGCTGATCTACCGGCGTCACACCAACCTTCGGGAGGCGGAAATCGCGGCGCTTCTCCAGTCGAACGGCGGATTCGCCCGCTGGCGCGAGAGGACGACGAGCGGAGATTCCACCCGGACCTGGGTGCGGGACGATGGCGCGGTCGCCAAGTGCCCGACCTTGCGCCCCATGATGATGACTTTCCAAGGCGGCGAGCCACTCTCCGCCGCATCCGGGCCCAAACCGACCGTGGTGGTGAAAGCGCCCGCTTCGTCCGTCCCGCCCGCTTTCCCAAAACTCCTCGGCAGCGGACCGACCCCCGAGCCCGCCGCGATTTCGACGCTGAATCCGCTGCCCAAGCTGCAGGCCGAAGAGCTGGGCGTGGAAGTGAACCCTCCCACTGCAGGCTCCGAGACGGCCGTCGAGCCGCCGCCCGCACCGGCCGATCCGGAGGAAAGCACGACCAGCCCTGCATCGACCGCCCTGGCCGCGAGCGAACCAGACGCGCGCGGCGGTTCGGTGTTCGGCTGGCTGGCCGCGTTCGTGGCAGCCATCGCGGGAGGAGGACTTTTTCTAATGAAGAGAAAGACCGGGCCTGTGGTTGCCGAAAAGGTGGAATCCGCCCGTCCGCTGGCCCGTCGCAGCGAAGCGAAAGCCGCCGTGACGGTGACGCCCGCGCTCGATACGTTGCGCCGCGATCAATGCGACCTGCTGGTCGGTGAGATCTTCCGCCGCGAGGGCTACACGGTGGAACTCTCCGCGGCGGCCGCGCAGGACGACGGCATCGATCTCACGCTGCGCCGCGACGGGGAGACGATCCTCGTCCAATGCAAACACTGGAACACCGCCCGCGTGAGCGAGCGGGAGGTGCGCGAATTTCACGGCGCGATGATGGAAAACGGTGCGCCGCGCGGGGTGTTTGTCACGACCGGCAGTGTCACGCGCGACGCCGTGGAATTTGCTGAGGCCAGGCAGATCGACCTGATGGACCGCGCCGCATTGGAGGAATGCACGGCGGCCGTCGCGCGCCCCGGCGAAAATTTCTGCACGATCTCGGAATGGATCGGGGAGTTCAGCGCGCACTCGCGGATTTTCGATCCCGAGTGCCCGATCTGCCAGGGTTCCATGGTCATCCGCCACAATCGGACCACCGGCGCGGCCTCGTGGAACTGCCGCAATCACCCGCGCTGCCCCGGACGCCGCGAACCCCGGCTCGACCTGCTGGCCGTCGCCGCCGCGCACTAAAGAGCCTTCCGCGAGATTCCGAAGAAGTCGCTGCGCTTCCGCGGCCGAGGTGCTACGTTCGCCGACTTGAAGACGCCGCCCATCGATGACGTTTTGCGCAACCTGCGTGCCGCCCGCCGGCGGTGGAGCGCGCAGCTTTTTCTCAATGCGCTCGTCAAGATGGCGCTGCTCGCCGGCGCGGCGCTGGTCATCCTCGCCGCGATCAATCGCTGGGCGCTCGGGCGCCTGCCGTTCGATTGGTCGAGCGCGGGTTGGGCCGCGGGCGCGGTCGTGGTGATCTCGCTCGTCGTCGCCCTCGCGCAGCGGCGCAGTCTGCCGGCAGTCGCCGGGGTCATCGATCGCCTTGGCGGAACGCGCGACCGCTTCTCGACGGCGCTGAATTTTTCCACCGACGGGAAGGAAGATCCGATGCGGAGCATGGCGCTGCAGGAGTGCGTCCGATTCGTGCAGGGCGGGAAGTTTAGCCAGTTGATCCCGGTCCGCGTGCCGCGTGAAGTCGTGTATCTGCTCGTTCCGGTGGTGGCGCTGGCGCTGCTGCAGTGGGAGGCGCGGGAGACTTTCGCCGTTCGCGATGCGGAGATCGCCGCCGCGCAGGACGCCGTCGAAGACACGGCCAGGAAGCTGGAGGAACTCGCGCGTCAGACCGAAAAGGCCAATGAAGAAGCGAAGAGCGAGGAGCTGAAAAAGCTGGCCGAGCAGCTCAAGCGCAGCGCGGAAGAACTGCGCGCCAATGCCAAGAATGCCGAGGAGGCGGGCAAGTCGGCGCTGCGCGAACTTTCGGCCCTCGAACAACTCGTGCAGGATCTGCAGAAATCGCCGGACGCCGCGACGCCGGAAGAATTGGCCGCGCTGGCCAAGGCGCTGGAGGAAAACGCCGCGACCAAGGACGCCGCCGAGGCGATGGCCAATGGCGATCTTGCGAAAGCGGCGGAGGAACTAGAGAAGGCGATGCAAGAACTCGCAGAGCAAAAGGACGAGCGCACGCCGGAGCAGATCAAGCAGGCGCTGGAGCAAGCGCTGAAGCGGCTCGCCGAGCAGAAGCAACTTTCTGCCGCAGCGCAAAAGCTGGCGCAGCAGATGCAACGGTCGGGCGCGGAGAAAGGCGGCAATTCCAGCGAAACGGCGAAGCAACTCGCGGAAATGCTCCGGAAAATGGCGCAGGGGAAATCGGGCAAACAGCAGCAGGGTGGCCAGGCTGGTCAGGCCACCGAGCAGCAGATGAAGGATCTGCTCGCGGCGCTGCAGAACATGAAATTCGGCGAGGGCGGTCAGGAGCAAGCCGGTGGTCAACCGCAGCCCGGCGGCGCGCCCGGCGTGCAAATCCAGTCTTTCGCCAAAGGCGATCCCGGCACGCAGCCCGGCGAGGGTGATGGGCAATTGCCGAGCGGCCAGCCGGGCAGCGAGCGGGACACCGGCACGACCGATTCGCCGTTTGGAAAAGACGTCAACGCCGCAGCCAAGGACGGCCAGGCACAGCAACTCTCGGGGCGGCAGGGCGCGGGCGAGAGTTTGCAGCAATCGCTGACTTCCGCGGGCGACAACTCGAAATCCAATCGCGGCTACAAGGAACTTTACGAAGCGATGGCGCCCGCGGCGCAGGACGCCGTGTTGCAGGAAAACATTCCGCTCGGCTCGCGGTTCTTCATCAAACGTTACTTCGAGGCGATTCGTCCGCAGGAATGATCGGGCTCGCCATTTGGGCAAATCCTATGTCGCTTGTGCGCCGTGGAGGCCGCCCCCACTTCTTTTTCACCCCATGACCGAAAGCCCCAACCTCGAGAAACAAGTCGAACAATTCAAAGCCTGCTTCACACGCATCCGCGACGAGATGATGAAGATGATGGTCGGGCAGCAGGAGATCGTGGAAGGCGTGCTCGTTGCCTTTTTTTCCGGCGGCCACGTGCTGCTGGAAGGCGTGCCCGGCCTCGGCAAAACGATGCTCGTGCGGACGCTCGCCGAGGCGGTGAACCTGAAGTTTTCCCGCGTGCAGTTTACTCCCGATCTCATGCCCGCGGACATCGTGGGCACGAACATGATCGTCGAGGATGATCACGGCCGGAAGGCGTTCCAGTTCCAAGCCGGCCCGGTATTTGCGAACATCGTGCTCGCGGATGAAATCAACCGCGCGACGCCCAAGACCCAGAGCGCGCTGCTCGAAGCGATGCAGGAACATCACGTCACCGTCGGCGGCACCCAGCACCCGCTCGATCAGCCGTTTCTCGTGCTCGCCACGCAGAATCCACTGGAAATGGAAGGCACGTATCCCCTGCCCGAGGCGCAGCTCGACCGTTTTTTCTTCAAGCTCAAGGTCCTGTTTCCCTCGTCGGACGAGCTGCACACCATCCTCGACCGGACCACGAAGCGCGAGCATCCGACGATCGAGAAAGTGCTCGCGGATTCGCAGGAAGTGCTGGAACTGCGCGAGGTCGTCCGCCAGGTGCCGCTGACCAGGGAAGTGCAGGCGCGCGCCGTGGAACTCGTGCTCGCGACGCACCCGGGCGACCAGCATGCGTCGCCGCTCGCCAAGAAATACGTCCGTTACGGCGCCAGCCCGCGCGGCGCGCAGGCGCTCATCCTCGCGGCGAAAATCTACGCACTGCTCGACAACCGCTACCACGTCTCACGAGCGGACATCGACAAAGCCGCGCCGGCCGCCCTGCGGCATCGCATCATCCTCAACTTCGAGGGTGAAGCCGAGGGGACGAGCACCGACGAAGTGATCGCCGAAATCCTGACGCGGACGGGCGCTTAGCGCGATCGCAGAACGCGCTGCCGATCTTTAAGGACTGAGCGGTTTTTCGCGCGCGCCTTCGGCTTCGACGATCGGCCACGTCGCGCGGTCGTCGCTCGGATACGGGCCGATCTTTTCCACGGGGATGGGCTGGAAGCCGAGCGCCCACGCGGGGCTATCGGGCGCGAGGCGGTAGTCGTCCTTTTCGGGTGCGAGGAATTTCGGATCGGCGATGACGCTGTTCCGGTCGCCGCCGCTCATCTGCCAGCTCTGCCATTCGTCGAGCGATTCGGTTTCGTGCAGCTCGATGCCGCGGGCGAAAAGCGCGCCTTCCTTTTCCGGCCAGTCGAGGCGGATGCGGAATTTCTGCATGCGCTCGTGCCAGCCGCGCTCGCCTTTCAGCGGGAGGGTGAAGGCGAACTCGAAGTCCTGCCAACCGCGCGTGAGTTTGGCGTCGCCGGGGCTGCTGCCCCAGAAATGACCGGGCTGGCCGTCCTTCGGGCCGTGGTAATACTGGACCATCAGCGCGGCCTTGGCGCTCTCCGGAGGGACGCGCTCCGGCGCGTCCGCACTTTGATCAGGGACGCGCGGGAGCGCGTCCCTCCGGGGTTCGAAGCGCATCTGCGCGCGGAGGCGATAGCTGGTGCCAGGTTTCAGCTCGATCTCGCGGCTGGTCAGGATTGGGTAGTTGTCGCGCTTTTTGGCGTTGTCGAACGCGGCGTCGATGCGCAGGGCGCGGCGGTGATCGCCGGGGTCTTCGACGAGCGCGCCCGCAGTCGTGGGCGTGCGGATTTGCCAGTTCCAATCGGCAGGCAGTTTGCCGAGCTCGCCGGTTTTGAAGCCGGGATTGGGAGCGAGGTTTTCACCGATGACCGGCCCGGATTTGCGGATGCCGGTCTTCAGCGGCTGACCGTTGTTCCAATATAAATTGTGGTCGAAGACATTTCGGTCGGGGTTGTAAGCGACGACGTTGAGCGCCCGCGCCTCGGGGTTTTTCCACGCCATGATGTTGCGCTGGAAAACGTTGCCGGACATGACGCGACCTTCGCCGTCAGGGATGTCGCGCGGGTGGAACTGCATGCCGCGGAGGAAACGCCACGCGGGTTCATTGACGACGCTTTCGTAGCCTTTGACCATCGAATCCA
>JBBQIZ010000047.1:0-25967 GCA_038325425.1 Chthoniobacterales bacterium | reverse complement strand
CGACGCGCAGGAAATTCTCCCGCGTTTCCCCTTCCACCCAGCGCACATCCGCACCAGCGGTGACGCGATGCGCGGCGCCAAGTTGCTGGCTCCAAACCGCGCTCCCGCCCGCGGCCGTCGCCGGCACGTCGAACTGATCGAGCGCCAGCGTCTCGACGGTCCGCTCGGGATTGATCGCGCTGAAGGTGCTACTGAAGCGGCGGCGCTGCGCGTAGGCTTGCAGGCGCACCTCGGCGTCGATCGACGGGATCGCCCGGTCGAGCGTCGCGCTGAGATCCTGGCCTTCGCTGGAGTTGCGGGTCAGCCGCGTGCCGTTGTTGCGGTCTTCATCGAACGCGCTCGCGGTCACCGCGAGCCGCGTGTGTTCGTCGATTTTCCAGCCGAGCCGGCTCTGCCAAATCCACGAGGACGCATCGGCTGCCGTGTCCACCGGTCCGCGTTGATTGCCTTGCAGCACCGGGTAACCGCCGGTTTCAAAACGCTGGAGGAAAGTCGCGAGGCTGAATCGCTCGACTTCGATCCGCGCCTCCAGCGAACCTTCGGAGGTGTCGCGATTGCCGACCGTCCCCACGACGCGCGCGGCATTTCCCGCACCCTCTTCGCTGAGCAGATGGATCGTGCCCGCGAGCGCCGCGTTCCCGAACAGCCCCGCCCCGCCGCCCGGATTCACAAGGACTTCGCGCAGGCTCGCCGGCGGCACGCGCGACCACGGCACCCAGCCGGCAAAGGGATCATTCAGCGGGATGCCATCGAGCAGGACGAGCGTCCGGCCGGCGCCGTTCGGCCCGAGGTTGCGCAGGCTCACCCCCTGCGCGGTCGGATTCGCCACCCGGCTGCTGCTCCGGCGAAAGAGCGAGAAACCGGGCGCGGCATTGCGGAGTACGTCGTCCAGCCGGAGTTGCGGCGCGGTGCGGAGTTCCTCGCGGCCGATCGTCGTGAGGGAAAACGGCTCCTCCGCCGCGCGGCCCGGCAAACGATCCGCGGCGACTACGACCGCGGGCAAAGTCGCCGGCTCTTCCTGCGCCGCCAGCGGGCATAGTGCGAGCGCGGGTCCCAGTAATCGCAGCGCAGCGCGGATGATCATCCGCTTCTCGTAACAGGCGTCCTTCCTAATTGCACTCGCCAGTTCCGGGGACCCGCGAGAAGATCCACGACAACTCCGGGGACGGTTTCGTCGCCCGGACGCATCGCCTTTCCCGAGTCTCCTCGGCGCCTGGGCGGGCCGGCTTTGAGGAAGCCCCAGCGAAGCGCGAACGCGCCGAGCAACCCAAGGCCGCGCCGGACCCGGCGCCTCGTGGCGAACCGGAAAAGACGAATCCGGGAAAAGGGAAGAACCGGAATGAGAAGAAGCTTGAAGGCGAGGCACTTAAACCTGAATGACCGTGATGCGCTTTTATCCCCTTCTCGCCAGCGCGGGCCTCGTGCTCGCCCCCCTCGCCGCTTCCGCTCAGGAACCGGACAAATCGGGCGGCGGCACTTTGAGCGTTTATTTCGAGAACGATCTATTCTCCGGGACCGACCGCTATTACACCAGCGGCGCGAAGATCAGTTGGAGTTCCACGGACCTCGCCAAATTCAGCGACACGCCCTACGCGAGCCCGCTGCTTCCGTTGCTGGACCTCATCCCGTTCGTCAACAAGCCCGACTACCAGAAGAACCTCACCTTCTCCATCGGGCAGAACATCTACACGCCGGACAACACGGAAACGCCGGACTACGTGCCGGGCGACCGTCCTTACGCCGGCTGGCTTTATGGCGGGTTCGGGCTCGTGCTCAAAAATGCCAACGTCCGCCACACCTTCGCGCTGAATATCGGCGTCGTCGGTTCGTATTCGTATGCCGAGGAAACGCAGCGGCTCATCCATGAGGCGCGCGGCTTCGATGTTCCGCAGGGTTGGGACAACCAACTGCACAACGAACTCGGCGTCGTCGGCGTCTACGAAATCGCCTGGCGCTGGCCGCATCATGACCGGCGCGTCGGTCTCGGTTGGGATTTCATCCCCCACGCCGGAATCGCCGTGGGCAACGTCTATGACTACGTGAACCTCGGCGGCGAATTCCGGGTCGGCCTCAACCTGCCGGATGATTTCGGCACCGCGGGCATCTCACCCGGCTCGACGACCTCGACGCCGGTGGAAGGCAACCAGCAGGCCCAGCGCGCGCGAGTCTTCGATCTCGGCGCGTATGTCTTCGCCCGCGCCGAAGGCCGCGCCGTCGCGCACAATATCTTCCTCGATGGAAATACCTTCGGCGACAGCCCGTCGGTCGATCGGAAGTGGCTGGTCGCGGATGTCTCCGTCGGCGCCTCGGTAAATTACAAGAACACCAAATTGACCTACGCGCTGGTTTACCGCACGGAGGAGTTTGAGACCCAGGAGGAAGGCCAGGTCTTCGGCTCCGTCACGGTCAATTTCGCGTTTTAGAGCATCTGCGGCGTCGCCCTGCTGGCAACTGGGCCGGGGGGCGGCGGCGGAATGGTGAATCGAAAAGTCGCGCCGCGGCCGGGCTCGCTTTCGACAGAGATCTCGCCGCCGTGGGCTTCGACGACCTGTTTGCAAATCGCCAGGCCCAAGCCAAAACCCGCGCGTTTCGGATCGGGATCCGTCTCCAGTTTCTCGAAGATCCGGTCGATGCGGTCCGGGGCAATGCCTGCCCCGTTATCCGAGACCCAGCATTCGACACCGGTCGCGATCTCCCGCGCTCCGACTTCGATATCACCGCCGGGCGCAAACTTGACGGCATTGCCGATCAGGTTCTGAAAAGCGCGGGCCATTAAATCCGCATCTGCATCCGCGGTCAGATTGCGTGGCACAAGATTATGGACCCGAATCTGCGCCGCTTCGGTGACGGGACGAAGATCCTGCAGGAAACGATGGACCAGCGGCCAGACATCGATCTCTCGCCGCACCACGCTCATTTCTTTCACGTCGGCCAGATTCTTTTCCTCTTCCATGACCCGCCGGATGAGGGCGTCGATCCGCAGGACGTTGCGCTGCAGCACGCGGAGCATATCGGCGGATTCGTGGTCGTCCGGCCGCAAGTCCTCCGCGAGCATCGTCGCCGTCAGGGCGATGGCGTTGAGCGGCGTGCGCACGTCGTGCGCGATGAACGCGAAATGTTCCTCCCGCCGGCGCTGCAGTTCCACGGCTTGTTCGCGGGCATAGGTATCGACCGCCCAGGCAATCGCATCATCGATGATGTTATTGATCACCCGGCTGTCCTCCGCGGAAAGCCTCAACCCCGCGCTTTCCGCGACATCGAGCACCGCGCCGCGGAGGACGTTGTATTCGACGACCACTTCCTTGATATCAAAACCGACGGCGAGCCTTTGCACGCCATGTTCGAGAGGGCTGCCCGCACCGACCAGGCCCACAACTTCGTCATCGCGATCGCCGATCGCCGAGATCAGTTCATCGATGAACTGAGGGATGTGATCGCGCAGCGCCGGCGCATCCAGCTCGGCGGCTCCCGGCAGTTCGCTGATTACGGATTCCCACCGGGTGAAGAGGGTTTCTTTCTGCTCACGGAGCACCACGGCCAGGGCGGCAAGCGGGTTGGTCATGGTCGGGATAGGAAAATGATAGACGGGACGGTAGGAGATATTCCGCGGGAGACAAGGGACACCTTTCGGGGTTTGGAACCTGCCCGACTGGAGACCGAAAGTGAACGCGCCGGCGCCGGGAATCACTCCCAAAGCGGTCACCGGCCTCGGCCTCTCCATGGTCTTCGGCAGCATCCAGCGGCACGGCGGGACCATCGACATCGCCAGTGCGCCAGGATTGGGCACGACTCTCGCGCTGCCTCTGCCGGCGAGCGTGAACGGTCGCGTCGCAAGCTCCGACGCACCGCTGTCCCCACCGGCACCGAGCACTCCGCCACGGACCGTCCAGCCTCAAGCCGCAGAGCGCTCAGGCGTTCAGGCGGGAACGAATAGTTCGTGCGAAAGCACGCTCAGGCAGTAAATCGCTGCGGTCTCGGTGCGAAGAATAATGGGCCCGAGGGTGATCGGGCGGCAGCCGGCATTCTTTGCGAGATTGATCTCCGCCGGAGTAAAGTCGCCTTCTGGGCCGACGAGAATGAGCACGCGGGAGAATTGCTTCGGACCGAGTTCGGTCAGCACTTGCTTGAGCGCTCGCGAATCCGGCTGGAGCGAGGCGATGAGCATGAGGTCATACTTTTCGCCCGCTTGGAAAAACTCTTTCGGGGTCTGCGGTTTCGCCACCTCTGGCACCCAATTCTGCCCGCACTGTTTGGCGGCTTCGATGGCCACGCGCTGCCACTTGTCACGCTTCGTGATCGCTTCATCGGCGTCCGCGCGGACCACCGTGCGCTCGCTGAGCAAAGGCACGATTGCCGCCGCGCCCAGCTCCGTGGCCTTCTCCACGATCATATCCATATTTTTCCCTTTCGGAATCGCCTGCCCGAGGGTCAGCGCACAAGCCAGTGGTGCCGACTTGCTCGCGGCGATCTTGCGCAGGGTGACGCTGCTTTTTTCCACTGTGGCAAACTCGACGGTCGCCTCCGCGCCCTGTCCGTTGAACACCGTGGCGCGATCGCCGGCCTTCATCCGCAGGACATCCAGCGCGTGATGCGTTTCACTCGGATCGAGCGCGAGTTTATCGGGATTCCAAGCGTGGGGCGGGATGTAAAAGCGGGGCATAAGACCGCGCAGAATGCGAATGCGGGGGCCGCTTGGCAAGCGGGGTGTCAGGCCGTCGCGGAGCACCGACTGCGCGAGATTTCGACGGGCGCTAGCGGAAGAATTCCTTGGCCTTGTCGAAGAATCCTTTGTGCAGCGGATTGTTTTCTTCACCCATCAGCGCGGCAAATTCTTCGAGCTTCTTGCGCTGCTCGCCGTTCAGCCGCGTCGGAACTTCGACCGCGACGCGCACGATGAGGTCACCGCGGGCCGTGGAGTTGATCGACGGCATGCCTTTGCCACGGAGCTTGAAAGCGGTGTCGCCCTGCGTGCCAGCCGGGATCTTCAACGGTGCCTGACCTTCCAGCGTCGGCACTTTGATTTCCCCGCCAATGGCGGCGGTGACAAAGCTGATCGGCACTTCGCAAAAAAGGTTGCTGTCTTCCCGCTCGAAGACTTCGTGCTCCTTGATGTGAATGACGACGTAGAGGTCGCCCGGCGAACCGCCGCGCAGACCAGCTTCACCGTTGCGCATGGAGCGGAGGCGCGAGCCATCCTCGATGCCGGCAGGAATCTTGAGTTTGATCCGCGAAGGAGCTTCCACCCGGCCTTCGCCGGAGCACTTGCGGCAGGGTTTTTCAATGACCTGCCCGGTGCCGCGGCAGCGGGGACAGGTCTGCGAAACCTGAAAAAAGCCGCGCGAACTGATCACCTGCCCGCGCCCGCCGCAGTCGCGGCACGAGACGGCGCGCGAACCGGATTCGGCCCCGGAGCCGTTGCAGACATCGCAGGCTTCGAGCTTGGAAACTTCGATCTCCTTGTCGCAGCCAAAGGCCGCTTCCTCGAGGCGGATCTGCATGTCATAGCGCAGATCCGAGCCGCGCTGTTTGCCTTCGCGATCGGGCTTCTGTCCGCCCGCCGCCCCGCCAAAAAACTGCTCAAAAATGCCGCCGCCCGCACCCCCGCCACTGGCGCCGAACACTTCGCGGAAGATATCGAACGGATCGTGAAAGCCACCCCCGCCGCCGCGCGCACCCGCGCCGCCCTGGGCAAACGCGCCGTGACCGTAGCGGTCGTACGCGGCGCGCTTCTGCTCATCGGAGAGAATGTCGTAAGCCTCGCCGAGTTCCTTGAACTTTTCCTCGGCAGTGTGATCGCCGGGGTTTTTGTCGGGGTGAAATCTGACCGCAAGTTTCCGGTAGGATTTTTTGATCTCCTCTCCGCTCGAAGTCTTGATGACCTCGAGAATTTCGTAATAGTCGCGCTTCGTAGCCATCAAAGAAAAAATCCGAGATTCAGATTCGGATTTACTCCGCGGTCGGAGAGCCTTTGGACACGACGACCGTCGCCGGCCGCAGCAGGCGATCCCGCAGCTTGTAGCCTTTGCGGAGCTGGCGGATGACGGTTCCCTCGGGCGCCTCCGCGCTTTCCTCCTGGGCGACGGCTTCGTGGATGTTCGGATCGAAGGGCTGGCCTTCCGCGTTCACCGGCTCGACGCCGCTGGAAAGCAGGAAGTCGTTGAGTTGCTTCGCGACCATGTCCATGCCGGCGAGGATCGGCGAATTCTCCACCCCCGTGCGGGCGGCGGCGAGACCGAGTTCGAAATTGTCGAAGATCGGAATGAGCCGCTCGAGGAAGCTGGCGTTGGAATACTTCACGGCATCCTCTTTCTCCCGCGCGGCGCGTTTGCGGAAGTTTTCAAAATCGGCCTGGCTGCGCAGCGCGAGATCGCGGAAGCGGTCAAGATCGGCCTGCAATTGGGCGAGCAGGGACTCTTCGCTCTGCTCGGCCGCCTTCGCCTCGGCCATTTCGTTGGTGGTGTCGTTGCTCATTTTTTGCGGATAACAATTAAGGTGATGTCGTCGTACTGCGGATGGGGGCCGACGAACGCCCTCAGGTCGTCCGTGAGCCGCGTGATCATCCCGGCCGCTCCTTCGGACGCGCTCGCCTGGATTGCTTTGATCACGTTGTCCATGCCGAATTCCTCTCCTTCGGTATCGAGCGCCTCGGTCACGCCGTCGGTGTAAAGAACGAGGCAATCGTTGGTCTCGAGTGTCAGGGAAAAATCGCCCGTGACTCTATTGAACACACCCCCGCTGTCAATGCCGAGGGCCATACCCGGCGGGTTGATCTTCGAGACGCTCTGGTCGCTCGCCCGGTAGAGCAACGGGGCGTCGTGACCCGCGCGGCAAAGGGTAATGGTGCCGCCGTCGCGCTCGATGACCGCATAGGCCATGCTGATGAACATGTCTTCGCGAATGTCGGGGAAAAGCTGGGCGTTGACCTGACGGAGCACCGTGGAGGCGGAGAGTTGACCGTGCGCCTGGCTGCGCAGGACGCTGCGGCACATGGCCATGATGAGCGAGGCGGGGACGCCTTTGCCAGACACGTCGGCAATGGCGAGGCCGCAGTGCGTCTCATCGACGGCGATGTAATCGTAATAATCGCCGCTGACCTGCCGCGCGGGGATATTGATGCCGCTGATCTGCCACCCACTGATTTCGGGCGAACTCGCGGGGAGAAGGATGCGCTGGATTTCGTGAGCAACCTGCAAATCCTGGTCGAGCCGTTTTTTCTCCGCGGCTTCGGAAAAGATAATCGCGGTGTAAAGCGCGAAGGCGGACTGCTCGGCGATGGCTTTGAAAATCTGGAAATCGCTGGGAATGAAACTTTCGCTCTCCGGGCCGCGGGCAATGACCAGGACACCGAGCGCTTCCTGGCCATAAAAAAGCGGGCAGAGCATGGCGCAGGTCGTCTGCAACGGTCCGATCCGGAGCGGTGCCAGGCGACTGTCCTCACCGCGCAGGAGCAGCGGCTCACCCTCGCGCCAGACCGCGCCGAGCACCCCGTCCTCCGGCGCAACGGTCCGCAATCGCAAGTAATTCGCCCACGAAAAGCCGGGTTCGTTGACGATGTTTTCCGGGACGGTGAAAAAGGGCGGGCAGTTGCGCGTTGCGAAGGCGGGGCGCAGCAGATCACCGGTGCGGTCGGCGAGATAGAGCGCGCCGCCGTGGCCATCGAGAATGCGCAATGCGCCTTCCACGATCAGCACATGGAGATCGGAGGGTTTGCTCGCCGCGGTCAGCGCCGCTCCCAAACCGTGGAGAAAATCAAAAACGCGGGTTTCTTCGAGCTGGATTTTTTCCCGAGCACGCCGCAGGGCGACGATCATCTCCCGCTGCCGGCGATAGACGTAAATGAAGACGCCCGTGAAAAGGGCGAGCAGCGCAAGAAGGATACAGGGCCACATCGGCGCCTAGCGAGCCAGGTGCAGATCCTGTTTCAGGTATTCGAGCACGTCCTTGAATTTCGCGGCATTCGCCCCATTGGCTTCGACGCAGGCCTCGTGCGCCTCCAGCATCGTCTGCGCCTGGGTAACCTTGTCCGGTGCCGCGCTGACGAGCGGCACGTTGGCTGCCTGCGGATTTTCTGGGGTCTGACTGCGCGGTTCGATGGAGAAAAGCTGATCGAGCCCGAGATTGGCAAGCAGGTCGCTGTTGCGCTCGTTGAGATTGGTCACCCGCAAATTTCCCTGCCCGAGTTCCCGCAGGCGCAGGGCGATGCCCGCGAGCGTGCCCATAAAGGTCGAATCCATGACCGGACAGTTCTGGAGGTCGATCGCAAATTCGCGAAATCCGCGATTCGTCATTTCCTTGGCAAATTCCTTCAGCCCGGTGCTGTTTAGGAACGAGCCCTTTCCTTCGACCCGCACCCACACAGTGCGATTCGCAGTGCCGACGAGGATGGAAGGTGGAACGGTCACGACTTTATAGCAGGATACGCGCGAGCACGTAAGGCGCGACGCCAATATATCACTGGGTGCAGAGACCATAGGGCGTCGATGGCGAATTGCATCCTTGGATTAGTTCCAGAGGAACGATTGCGTGAGCCCGACAATCCGGCCGTTTTCGATGAGCACGGCCCGCCAGCCGCTGATCTTGCCATCATCGATATAATCGTCGCCGATCACCTGGAACTCCGATTTGAAGGAACCCTTGGCGCCCTTGTAGAAAAATTCCTTGGCCTGCACGAAGGCACCGAGATTTTGCTGCCGGTACTCGAAGCGCACCGTCAGGTCTGCCGCCCGCGTGGAGCGCCAGAAAAACTGGAAATAATGCCCGTAGCGCAGTTTGCGTTCGTAGCCATTGATCGCGCCAAAATTGATGCGCTGGCGCTCGAAGTTGATCATCGGATCGAACGACGGCTTGTTCGTCTCGGGGTCGTTGAGGAAACTGATCGTCTTGCGGAACTGAAAGGCGTCGTCGAGCGAGAGCGGCAGGACGTTCGCCTTGTCGAGCGCCCGCGGGTGTTCCACAGCAAAGCCGGTCACGGCGAAGCAGACCGAGGCCAGCAGCAGAAGAAGTCGTTTCATTGGAGGCAAAAACTAAACGGCGGAGCGAAGGACTGTCAATCACCGCAGCCTGCTTGAAATCGCGGCGGGCGGTTGGCAGTCGGCCCAACTCCGGCGAAGGTGCGAGACGGTGAACGACTCGATTTCCATCCGCTACGCGCGCGGTCTCGAACTGCCCGAACACGGGCTGTGGCTGGATCCGTGGGAAGCGCGCCCGCTGGCTTTTGTCTCGCATGCGCACAGCGATCACATCGCCGCCCACGCGGCGGTCATCGCCAGCGCGGGCACGGCGCGGCTGATGCAGGCGCGGCTTGGCGGAAAGCGGCACGAGCACATCCTCGAGTTCGGCGAGGCCATGCGCCTCCGCGATTTTCAGATCACGCTCCTGCCGGCCGGCCACATCTTTGGCTCCGCCCAGGCGTTCGTCGAAACGGATCGCGGTTCGCTGCTTTACACGGGCGATTTCAAGCTGCGGCCCGGCCTTTCCGCCGAGCCCACCCAATGGAGGCAGGCCGACACGCTGATCATGGAGACGACCTACGGCCTGCCGAAATACCGGCTGCCGCCGACTGAGGAAGTGATCGCCCGCATGGTCGCGTTCTGCCGCGATACAATCGAAGACGGCGCCGTGCCGGTGCTCTTCGGTTACTCGCTCGGCAAAGCGCAGGAAATTCTCTGCGCGCTCCTCGCCGCCGGGCTGACGCCGATGTTGCACGGTGCGGTTTTCAAGATGACGGAAATCTACCGGCAGTTGCAGCCGGACTTTCCCGCCGGCTACCTCCGCTACGAGGCGGGTGAAGTCGCGGGAAAAGTGCTGGTCTGTCCGCCCAGCGCGAATCGCACGACCATGGTCACGCGGATCAAGAACCGCCGCACCGCCGTGCTCACCGGCTGGGCGCTCGATCCCGGCGCGACCTACCGCTATCAATGCGACGCCGCGTTTCCGCTCAGCGATCACGCGGATTACACGGACCTCGTGCGCTACGTCGAACTCGTGCAACCGCGCCGCGTCCTGACGCTGCACGGCTTCGCCGCCGCCTTCGCCGCCGATTTGCGCGCCCGCGGCGTCGAAGCTTGGGCGTTGAGCGAGGAGAATCAGCTCGAACTTTTGCTGAGCACACCTGCCGCGCCGCGGAAGAAATCACCGGGCGACGGAGCGCAGATTTTACCGACGGAGGAACCGCAGATGAAGCGACGGGAAGAGGCGGCAGCGCTTTCGCCAGCGACGTTCCGCTTCTCAGACTTCGCGGCCGTGGGCGAAAAAATCGGGGCCACGACGAGCAAGCTGAAAAAGACGGCTTTGCTCGCGGATTATTTCCGCAGCTTGATCGGCGGTCCGCTGCCGACCGCCGCACGGTATCTCACCGGGCGCGCTTTTGCCCAAGTGGACGGCCGCACGCTGCAGGTTGGCTGGGCGGTGATCAAGCGCGCGCTCCTCGGCGCGACGGGGCTGAGCGAGCAGGAACTTCGCACGCTTTCCCGCCAATATGCCGACGCGGGCAAGACAGCCTACGAAGCGCTGCTCGAGCGCACCGCGCCCGCGCCGTTCACGCTCGCCGAAGCGGCGGAATTTTTCGACCGACTGCAAAGCGCGCGGGGCCCGCTGGTCAAAGGTGAACTGCTCCAGCAACGACTCGGATCACTCACCGCGCTGGAAGGCAGTTACCTCGTCCGCATCGTCACGGGCGACCTGCGCATGGGCTTAAAAGAAGGGCTCGTCGAGGAAGCGATCGCGGCGGCGTTCGACGTGGAAACCGCCGCGGTCCGGGAAGCGCAAATGCTCACCGGCGACCTCGGCGAAGTCGCCGCCCTGGCCGCGCGGGGCGCGCTCGACGAAGCGACGCTGCAACTCTTCCGGCCCATCCAGGTCATGCTCGCGAGCCCCGAGCCAACCGCGCAAGCCGTGTGGTCGCGCGTCGCCACAAAGGACACACCAAACGTTTGGGCGGAGGACAAATTCGACGGCATCCGTGCGCAGTTGCACATCGGCGGCGGTCGTGCGGAAATTTTCACGCGCGATTTGCGTCACGTCACCGGCCAGTTCGCCGATCTTGCGCGCCAGGCGCGAAGCTGTGCGCAGGCGGTCATTCTCGACGGCGAAATCCTCGCCTACGAGGCCGGCCGGAAGCTGACATTTTTCGATCTGCAAAAGCGGCTCGGCCGCAAGACCGAGGACGATCTTTTCCTCGGCGCGAGCGACATCCCGGTCGTATTCAAGGCGTTCGATCTCCTCTCGCTCGACGGCGTCGCGTGGCTCAAGCGCCCGCTCGCCGAACGGCGCCGGGCTCTCGAATCACTCGTCCTGCCGGCCGGACTCGAAGTCGCGCCAATGCACCACGTCGCGTCCGCCGCGGAGATCGACGCCGCGTTTTCCGCCGCCCGCGCGCGCGGCAACGAAGGTCTGATGATCAAAGACGGCACGAGCCTTTACACCCCGGGCCGGCGCGGACAGGCGTGGCTGAAATACAAACGCGAACTTGCGACGCTCGACGTCGTGGTCGTCGGCGCGGAGCAAGGCCATGGCAAGCGCAGCCATGTGCTCAGCGACTACACCTTCGCCGTGCGCGACGATGCTACCGGCCAATTGCTGACCATCGGCAAAGCGTACTCGGGCCTGACCGATGCGGAGATCGAAGAACTGACCGAACACTTCACCGCGATCACGCTCACTCGCCGCGGTCGCTATCGCGAAGTGCGGCCCGAGATCGTTCTCGAAATCGCCTTCGATTCCATCCAGCCCAGCGCCCGCCATGCCAGTGGATTGGCGATGCGTTTCCCCCGGATCAAAGCCATTCGCCGGGACAAAACTCCCGCGCAAATCGACACCCTCAGCCACGCCCGCAGCCTGACTGCCGCGGCGGGCGACTACGACGCCGCGTAGTATTTCGGATACCGGTAATAGTAGTAATCCGGCATCTCGGTATCGATGCAGTTGAGGATAAGGCCGAGCACGTTGACCTGCCGCTGGTAGAGCGCGTTGAGCGCATTCTTCGAGAGACGCGCGGAGGTGAACTGCGCGCGGATGACCATGAGCGCGCCGTCGAAATTCGGCGCGAGCGTCGATGTGTCATCGGCCGCAAGAATGGGCGCGGTGTTGAAGATCGTCAGGTCGAACGTTTCCTTAAACTCGTCGAGCAGCGTGATCAACTGCGGGCGGAGCAACAACTCGCCGGACTGATTTGTCACCGGGCCGCGCGGGATGATCCGCAGGGTGGCGTGTTTGGTCGATTGCACCGCTTCTTTCCAATCCACCTCGCCGCGGAGAATGTCGGACAATCCGATCCGGCCATCGATGTCGAAGAGTTGCGCGATGTCGCCACGGCGAAGATCGGCATCCACGAGCAGGACCCGCGCGCCGGAGGCGGCCATGGTGATGGCGAGGTTGCTGGCGATCGTGGATTTACCTTCGTTGGGGATGGCGCTGGTGATCAGGATCGTTTTCAGCTCCGCCTGATTCGGCATGAAGATGAGCGAAGAACGCAGGCTCCGGAAAGATTCGGCGTAGGTGTAACGTTCGTCTTCCGGCAAGAGGAGCGGCAGGCCGGTCTCCTCGCGGCTGTCGGCGACATTCGGGATCTGCCCAAGGATCGGCTCGGAAAAATGATCGAGCATTTCCGTCGAAGAGGAGAGCCGGTCGTCGGCCCGATCGAGGACGATGAGAATGATCATGCCGACGGCAAACCCGCCGATGAGGCCGATGAGCAGGTATTTGATCGTGCCGGGCGGGACTGGGATGGGCGGCGTGGCTTCCTGCGTCACCACGAAAAGATCCGGGGTCGCATTCTTCAGCGGATTGAGGCCCTGCGTGTTGCCGACCGTCCTTTCGAGTTCCTTCTGCGTATTCGTCACGTCGCTCTGCAGTTGCTGGTATTCTGCGTCTTTGCGGCTGGCCTCGAGCACCTTTTTCTCCCAACCCTCGATGCTGCTCTCAAGGCTTTTGAGCTCGGCGTTGATCGCCGCGACGCGGCCTTTGGTCGCCATCGCGTTCTGATCCTTGATGACGTTGAGCAGCCGCTGGGAGCTTTCGACCTGCGCCTGCAGGGCCTGCATTTTCGGATGCTTGGGCTTCCAGATCGTCCGCCATTGCTCGACCTCAGCCTGCTTCTGAATGAGTTGCTGAGTGACTTGAGAGTACTGGGTGAAGAATTCGTTGTTGAAGGGAACTTCCTGGCCGGCGGAACTACCGGGAACTCCCTGCTGAGGGCGGGTGGCGGAGGCCTGCGCCATCGGGGTCTGCAACAATTCGTCGGGCGTCAGATTCTGCAGCCGCTGTAGTTCGTTAAACAATTGCGCCTGCTGATTCTTCAGACCGGAGAGAAACACCGCGGCGCTCTTCCCCTGCTCGGCCCAGAACGCCATGTTGTTTTCCTGAATGAAGGTTTGGAATTTGTTCTGCTTCTCTTGGAGTTCCTTCCGCAGAAGCGTGGCCTGATCGGTCAGGGCGGTCTTCACTTCTCCGAGCGTGGAGTCGCGGCCCTGTTTGCGGAAATTGAGAAATTCGGAAACCACCGCATCGACAAAGCGCTGGGTGTATTCCGGATGGGTGCCAACACCTTTAACGATGAAGATGTTCGTGCGCGGGGTGGTGGATGCACTGATGTCCACTTCTCCCGTCAAGTTCGGCGCTTCCAAAGCGAGACGGCTCTTCGCCTTGTCCTGCACTTGCGCACCCTTGAGTTGCTCCACGGAGGTGCCGAAAAGGTTGCCCCAGCCGTCTTGAAAGCCGCCGGCACGATCGCTGACCACCAGCTCCTCACGAACGAGAAGGTGACTGGAAGATTGAAAAAGCTTTGGCTTGGTGAAGAGCAGATAACTCTGAACGGCAAGGCCAAGGCCGACGGTGACGGCCAGCACCCACCAGTGGCGGCGGATGAGTGAACGGTAGCGGTAAAGTTTCAGCCCGAGACCAGCCGACAGCGGCATCGAGGGCGCTTGGGGATTGACGGAATCCATAACAGCTTAGAAACGGACGATGACTTTCGGGACAAAAATGCGGTCCCCATCCTGCAGGACAGGGTCCGACCGCACATTTCCGGTTTCGGTAATTTTCTTGAAATCGACCTCGAAGTTTTCGGTCGTGCCGTCCTTCCGCTGGCGCGTGACTTTCACCTTGCGCGCATTCCCCCACTCCGTGAGCCCACCCGCCTTTAAAAGCGCCGCAGTTGCGGTCAGTTCCTCTCCCGCGACGATCATTTGCGGTCCCTGCAAGCGTACCTGACCGGAAAGAATCACCGATCCTTGATTGACCTGCACTTTGCTGACCTGGTCGATCGCGAGACGGACAGTCGCCGTGTAATAATAATCACGTTCCAACAGCGATTTGATGGTCGCCGCCGCCTCGGTGGCCGTCTTTCCGGACACTCGCACCCGGCCCAGAGGAGGGACGTCGAGTTCACCAGTGGCCGTGACCACGCGCGGATATCCGCCTTCGCGATCCTCAACGATTTCAAACGTCACCTGATCTCCCGCAGAGAGCTTCTTGTCGGGATCGACGACTGACATCCGCTCCTGACCTCCGTAACTGCCACCCGGCGCAAACCCCGACTGCATCGGAGGGGCCATCGGTTGTGCGCGCGGAGCGACTCCTTGAGCACCTCCTGTTACCGGCACCGTCAACAGGACGGTTGCCATTCTGCAGACACGGATGAGAGAGCTACGCATGGGCCATGGCGGTTAAGATTTCAGAATTTGTAGTAGATACTCAGGAAAGCGAGATTTTGGTAATAATCGAATCCTTCCAAATTTGAGTCCTTCCAAATATAGCGATAATCGAGCCCAAGGGTGATGGAATTTGATAAATGATATCGAAGTCCCAGCGAGGCTCCGAAGCGGTCGGCTTCTTCCCCCAATGAACCAGAAGTCGTGTAGTGTTCGTAAAACAATGTCGGTCCGAAATCGAGCCGTTCCATTACCTTCCAATCGGCGTTGTACTCCACGTGATCGATCTCGTAGTAGTTCGAGGCAAAACCGATTTCGGTCGTCCTCGAATACGAGAGCCGATGCCGGAAATACTCGCTCGGGCGGTTGTTGATCTCGAACTTGATGTAGTAATTGTCGGAGTCCTCATTGTCCTCGAGGATGTCCCGAACCGCGGCAGCGTCATCCGCAGCGAGTCCCAATTGGTCGATGGCCGCATTGTTGTAGTCGCTCGAACCATCGAAATCGACCACCTGATAACCTACCTCAAGGTACAGGTTGGTATTTTCGGTGATTTGCCACTCGATGTAGGGCCCAACGAGAAGAGCGGTGCCGTCGCTGCGCTCACTGCTATCGAAGTTGATGAAACTAAACGACGCATTCACGCCAAGTTTCATGGCCGGATTGAGCTGGATGCCAGGCTTGAGATAAAAGGTGTCGATCGCCCGATCCTGCAGTTCGAATTCGTCATCCGTCGTCCACAGATTGTAATGATCGTAGCCGGTCGTGAGGGTCAACGATTGGTTGATGGCCCACTCCATCTCGATGCCGGCTTGATTCTCCCAACGCCCGTAAACCGCCGTATTACTCAACTGAGGAACGTCATACGCGTCTTCCTGATAGCTGAAGCGATCCCGCAAAGTGAATCTCACCGAACCTACAAAGAAGGTGAAGGCCACATCGGAAGTCGGTGAAATCAACACCCCGTTGGTGTCGTACTCGGTGTGTTTGAAATATTTTGCGTAGCTCACCCCGATGTTGAATCGCAGGGTATTCAGTTCGCTCATCTGCCACCGCGCATCGAGGTTCATCACCGGCCGCAGGATGAAATCGGATTGGCGATCGTCTTCTGAGAGGTTGACGTTGTCGTTCCATTCGAGGCCGACGCCGACCGCCAAACCAAAACGGATGTCACCGATGGCGAAATTGTAGCGCTCTTCGTCTTCCATCTGATCCGGGAGCGCCAGCGACTGCTCAGGAGTCAATTCACCCAACCCGCTCGGCGAGCTATTCTGATAGCTGTAATCGGAAGGCACCACTGGTCCAAAACCACCAGACGATTGAGAGGTGCCATACTCGCGAAAGAAATCCTGCCCGTGGCTTGCCGCGGGTCGCGTAACTGCCAGCACCGCAAGAATTAGGACAGGGAAACCGAGGAACTTTTTCATAGAATACCGATGGTGGGTCGTAGTGTCCCGAATGCATCTCAGGCACACCCGCGAAAAGCAATGCTAAAATCGCGCCAGAAATCCGGCGGGCGTGATTATTTCTTTGAGGATTTCGTGGGCTCGCTCGCGCGGACAATCCGGAATCCATAATTGTCCGTACTGCTGTCCGGAGCCGCATGGACGCGGCACGACGAGAGCAGGCTGAGCTTCAGCGCGCCATTATACCAAGACGCGCCGCGCAAGACTTTGGCCTTCGAGTTGTCGTTCCAAGCATCCATGCACCACTGCCAGACGTTTCCGCCCATGTCGAAAAGACCGAGTTCATTCGGCGGAAAACTCCCGACCGGTGAGGTCCAGGCAAATCCATCGTCATATCCCCGAATCGCGACGTCAGAGCCCGTCTCTTCGCCCGTGTAATTTCCCGCTCCGGCCGGTGGTGGCCACGCTTTACCCCACGGATATTCGTCGGGCACCCCCATGTCGCGCACTTCGGGAGTCTTGCCCGTTTCATCGGACAGACCCACCGCCCTGCTCCACTCCAGATCGGTCGGCAGGCGGTAGAATTGATTGCGGGGCAGCGTCCCCTCTTTGTGCTCCTTGTCGGTGAGCCATTTACAGAAGGCGATGGCCTCCTGCCAGGAGACATTGACCACGGGATGATCGGGCCCCTGCTTGAAGCCCGGTCCTTTCCAAGAATTCGATTTGAGATTCACCGCTTTTGCGAAGACCTCGAAGTCCTTGACCCGCGTCTGCCAGATGGAAAATTCCACATCGCCAACCGGGACGAACTTGAGCCCCAAGCTGTTGCCGCCCGCGCCACCGGTTGCGGTCGGAGTGGAATCTGGGGCCACCGGCGGTGCAGGCGTGGCCGGGATGCTGGCGAGTTTGACGGGCTCGGGCGTGGCTGCTGCAGGCCGCGCTGCGCCGGAAGGCGTAACCACCGATGGCGTCGCTGCAGGCAGAGTCGCCTGCGGCAACGGCTCGGTGGCCGGTGTCGCGGTTGGATTCTCCAGTAACTTTCGTTTGGCCTCCAGATCGGCCATTTTTTCCTTAAAGAGGCGCTGCATCTCGGCCAACTCCTGATCGAGTTTGCTTTTCTGGGTTTCCGCCGCTTCCCGCTTCCGCTGGGTTTCCATGTCCGCCGATTTAAACCGTTCGATTTCCTGTTCCGTCTGCGTCACCGCGGCGAGATTTTGCTGCCGAATCATGTCCGCCTCGGCGAGAGCCTTCGCACTTTCGGCGATCTTCTGCTGTTTTTCGGTGAGCGTGGTCTGCAGCGTAGTCATTTCCATCTCCGCTTTTTGCGGCGCGGTCAGTTTTTCCGCGTTCACCTTTTCCAGCTCAGCCAGCGCGTTTTTCGCCTCCTCCGCCAACCGCGTTTTTTCCAAGGCCACCTTCTGGGCTTCTGCGGCGGTCGCTTCCGCCGACTTCTGTTCCTCCTCCATCTTCACGCGCTGCGCCGCGGCTTCCTCGGCCGCTTTTTTCAAGACCCCGGCAGCCTTGGTTTTTTCATCCAAGCTCGCCTGAACCGCGGCCAGTTCCGTCTCCGCCAGTTTTTGCTGCTGCTGGAGTTCCGCGTAGGTCTTTTCCGCGGATTGCGCCGCCTGCTTCGCTTTTTCCAGACTTGCCATTTTTTCGGCTACAACTTTGGCCGGGCCTTCCACTGCCGCCGTCACCACAGGCGCAGGAGTCGATTCCTGCGAAGTGGTCTTCACGATCGGCGCGTCTGGCGCTGGCACAGTCGCATCGGCGGGCGGAGTGGACGGCGAAAGCGCGCGCAGTTCCGCTTTCTCGGGTTGCGGTTCGCCCGATGTCGATTCCGCAGTCCGCTTTCCGGTCGCCAGCTGGTAAATGATGACAATGATCACGATTACCGCCGCTGCCGCCGCCAGTCCAGTCAGCGGGAATCGCGACTGCTCAGGGTAAAGGCGCGGCTTGAAGTCGCTGATCGGTGGACGTTCCGGAGCTTTGGGCGGCGCCGCTTTGGAAGACTCGGGTTCTTTCTGCGGCTCCTTGACCGGATCGGCCGGTTTCGAGACCGAAGCCAATTCGGCGGCCGGCCTCTCGACATTCGCCGGCTTGGATGGCGCGGTGGGCGCCGGGGCGGTTGCGGCTGCGGCTGCCGCCGCGGCAACCACTTCCGGAGCCGGGCTCTTCGCGGGCGCGGGCGCTTCCGAACTGCTGACCGCTTTCAAACGCCGCGCGACATCCTCGGCGCTCGTTGGACGCGCTTCGGGATTCTTATCCAAGCAGGCCGCAATCGTAGCCGCCCAGCTTTCCGGCAGACCGAGATCGCCTTTGCGCAGGGCCGCAAGCGCTTGTGCCGACATTCCCGAGCGGATTTGTTGCGGCACATCCTGCCCGACAAATGGCGCCTGCCCCGCGACCGCGGCATAAAGCACCGCGCCCAGCGCATAAATATCGTCAGCCCGTGCGGGCGGATTTCCTTCGAGTCGCTGCGGGCTTTGGTAAGCAGCCTCAGGGCTTTCGCTGGCACCCGATCGGGCGAGCGCATCGCGCAGGGTTCGACTGATCCCGAAATTCGCCACCGAAAGCTTGCCCGCGGAGTTGAAGAACACATTCGAGGGCGCGAGATCGAGATGCAGCACGCTGATCTTGTGCGCCTCCTCCAAGGTCTGCGCGAGTTGCTCCGCCCATCCCTGGACCTCAGCGACTTTCATCCCTTTTCCAGATTGTCGGGCAAGGCGCTGGGCGAGCGATTCCCCATCGAAGGCTTCCATCGAGATCGCCACCCATTCCGGCTCTTCGACCAGGTCATACACCCGCAGAATGTTCGGATGGATCAATTGGCGGTTCCGCTTGATGTCGTGGCGAAGTTCCTGCAAGGCACGAGAATCCTTGCGGACGGCGTCCGGGATAAAATGGAGGGAGACGTCTTTGCCGAGCACTTCATCCTGCGCCAGCCAGACTTCCGCGCCTTCGCCTACCTCCAGGCGGCGCACCAGCACGTAGCACCCCGCCAGTTTGCCGCCTTCAGCACGCGGGTTGGGGGTAGCCGTCGGATCGTTGGAGGGGGTTGGTTCAGTTGTGCTCACAGGGAAAAATACGGTGGTCTCTCGGCTTGGATCGCTAGTTCGCTCAGAAACCGCCAGCGAGAGCATGCCTTAGTCCGTGAATAACGGTTTCGCCATGGCTTGCCAACTCAAAGATGGTTCCCGACAAAATGCGCCGCGGCCGATGCACAACGAAGTTTCGTTTTCGCTTGCGCAAGAACACTTATTTGCCACACTAATTGGAGTTTCCAGAATAATTGCAGTCCGCTGCGGTCTGAGAAATTCGTTTCACTATTCCCAAACATTCGCTAAAAGGAGGTCCAAAACTTATGAAGACCATGTCGCTTGCCCTACTCGCTACGACTGCATGTGCTGCCCTCGCTCTCGCGCAAAATGAAGCGCAGACCGAA
The DNA here is from genome assembly GCA_038325425.1 of Chthoniobacterales bacterium. Classification (GTDB taxonomy): domain Bacteria; phylum Verrucomicrobiota; class Verrucomicrobiia; order Chthoniobacterales; family Chthoniobacteraceae; genus Chthoniobacter. The sequence goes on along the minus strand of JBBQIZ010000047.1, from coordinate 6,468 downwards.
CCGGCCACGCAGCAGTATCAGGTGTATCCGAAAAACCTCGCCCGGCAGCATGTGGGCTCGAACCTCTTCGTCTATAATACGACGAACCAAACCTATGTGCCCACCGAAGCATCGGCCGCCTGGCTTGATGACGACGTGACCACCGGTTGGCCGGTCATGGCCGGCAAGCAGCACTATCTGCTCGCGCTTTCCGAGCCCGAGTTGATTTCCAATTTCAGCGTTTCCTCCCGCCCCTCGGAGGGCACCGTCTCGATCTATGCGGGCGACGAACCCGCCGCTCCCGGCGCGCCGAGCTGGGCGCCGCTCGCCCAGAACGTCGCGTTCAATTCGGTCAACGAGAAGAAACTCGACAAGCCTTTCACCCGCTTCGCGAAGTATGTGCTGATCGAAACCGATCTCGCCGATCCCGGCCCGCTCTACAGCCTCCACGTTTACGGTGAAAAACCGGCGACGATCTACACCATGCGCGAACGGGAGCAGGCCATCGATTCCCGCGCCATCTTCGGCCAGTACATCAACAACCAGACCACGTTCAACGCCAACGCCCTCTACGCCAACAGCACCGTGGCGTATGCCAATTCGCCGGACGGCTCGACCGCGTGGCAGAAGGCGATCGACGACAACCCGGAAACGAGCGTCGCCCTCGCCGGATCGGTCAGCGATCCGAGCGCCGTCGTGCAATACGGCAGCCCGCAGTCCATCTCCCGGCTCGCTCTGCTGACCGACGGTAAGGCCAAAGGAAAACTGGATTTCTTCGCGATCGATGACGCCGCCGCAGCGCCCAGCACGACCACTTCGCTCGACGGTCTCACGCCGACGGTCAGCGTAGTGCTCGATGGTTCCAGCAGCCGGTCGAGCATCGACTTCCCAGCGGTCAATGCCACCAAGCTGGCGATGCGCTGGACACCCGTTGTCCCGAACGAAACACTCACCGTTCGCGAACTCAATTCCTTTAGTGCCGCGACTCTCGATAGCTACGAAGTCGGGCTGAAAACCGACGCCATTGCCGCCTACGATGCCGCAGGGGCCGACGCCGGATATTTTGCCGACGGAAAGGATATGAAAGATCCCAAGGATCCGAAAGATCCCGCTGCCGTGGCGGCGGGCCCTCCCGGTGGTCCTTACCTTCCCGGCGCGCTCGGCTTCCCGCCGAACCTCACCGGTCGCCGCGTGCGCTTCGTCAGCGAGTAAAACGCGACCGCCAACGCCTTCCAAAAAACGCGAGCTTCACCGCTCGCGTTTTTTGTTTTTGCTGACAGCCTTCGCCCCTCTGCCGTGCTGCTCTGGTCCGTCTTCACCCAAGTCCTTCTGCCGATCCTCGTCCTCTTCGGCCTGGGCTGGTTGATGGATCGCCGCACCCGCCTCGACCTCGGGACGCTGGTCAAACTGAACATCTATCTGTTCGTCCCCGCGTTCACGTTCGTCCACGTCGTCGATTCGACGCTCGGCGGGCGCGAAGCGGCGCGGATCATGGGCTTCACCGCGACGATCATCGCCAGCATGGGCGTGCTCAGCGCGCTCGTCGGGCGCTGGAGCAAATACGAACCCGCCCACACGCGCGCGCTGCAACTGGCGACGATGTTTTATAACTCGGGAAACTACGGCATCCCGCTCATGGCGCTCGCCTTTCCCGGCGCCGGACCCGCGCTGCAAGTCTTCATCGTCCTCACGCAAAACATCAGCACCTTCACCGTCGGCCTGCTCCTCGCCTCCTCCACGCACCACCGCGGCTGGAGGATCGCGCTGCCCATGCTCCGGCAGGTTTCGCTTTGGGCCATTGCCGCCGCGTTCGTCGTCCGTTTCTGGCACCTGCCCGTTCAGGAAATCCGCTGGATTTGGGTGCCGCTGAGCTACATCTCCGACAGCCTCGTCGCCTTTGCCCTCATCACCCTCGGCGTGCAACTCTCGCAAACCCGCGCCGGCCAAAGCATCACCCGGCTCGGCTGGGCGCTGGGATTGCGCCTCCTCGTCGCGCCGCTGCTCGCCTTCGCCCTCATTCCGGTGTTCGGATTCACCGGCGAAGACGCCACGATCATGATCGTCAGCAGTTCCTTCCCGACCGCCGTCAACACCGCGCTCATCGCCCACGAATTCAAAGCCGACGCGCCTTTCGCCGCCGCCGCCGTCTTCTACACCACGCTCTGCAGCATGCTCACCGTCACCGCGCTCATCGCCCTGCTCCGCGCGGCTTGAATCCACGGCCCGCGCCGTTACGCTCCGCGCATGTCCTCACCGTTCCTCCTCGCCAAAGGCACCTCCGAACTTTTCTTCGACCCGAAAATGGCCAACCGCCACGGCCTCATCGCGGGAGCCACCGGCACCGGGAAAACCATCACCCTCCAGGGCCTCGCGGAAAACTTCAGCGCGCTCGGTGTGCCCGTCTTCATGGCCGATATCAAGGGCGACCTCAGCGGCCTCGCCCGGCCCGGCGGTGCCAGCGCCAAAGCGAACGAACGCATCAAAACCCTCGGCCTTGAAGGTCACGCCTTCACCGGCTTCCCCGTCACCTTCTGGGACATCTTCGGCAAAAGCGGCCATCCCATCCGCGCCACCGTCAGCGAGATGGGACCGCTCCTCCTCGCGCGCGTCCTCAATCTCAACGACACCCAGGAAGGCGTGCTCGCGATGCTCTTCAAAATCGCCGACGACCACGGCCTGCTCCTCCTCGATCTCGAAGACCTGCGCGAGATGCTGAAATTCCTCGGTGAGAACGCCAGCCAGTTCACCGTCGAATACGGCAACATCAGCACCGCCAGCATCGGCGCCATCCAGCGCGCCCTGCTCCAGCTCGACCAACAAGGCGGCGCCAAATTCTTCGGCGAACCCGCCCTCAATCTCGACGACTTCCTCCAGACCGGCGCCGACGGCAAAGGCGTGATCAACATCCTCGCCGCCGACCAGCTCATGCAGAGCCCGCGTACCTACGCCACCGCGCTCCTCTGGATGCTCAGCGAACTCTTCGAGCGCCTGCCCGAAGTCGGCGATCTCCCCAAGCCGAAGCTCGTCTTCTTCTTCGACGAAGCGCACCTGCTCTTCACCGACCTCCCGCGCGAGATCGAAGACAAGATCGAGCAAGTCGTCCGCCTCATCCGCTCCAAAGGCGTCGGCGTATTCTTCATCACGCAAAACCCCATCGACATCCCCGAGCGCATCCTCGGCCAGCTCGGCAACCGCGTGCAGCACGCCCTCCGCGCCTTCTCCCCGCGCGACCAGAAAGCCGTGCAAAGCGCCGCGCAAACCTTCCGGCAAAATCCGAAGCTCGATGTTGCCGCGACCATCACCCAGCTCGCCGTCGGCGAAGCCCTCGTCTCCTTGCTCGATGAAACCGGCACGCCCGCCATCGTCGAACGCGCCTTCGTCCTCCCGCCGCGCAGCCAGATCGGCCCCATCACCGACGCCGAGCGCGACGCCCTCATCCAACAATCCGTCGTCTTCGGCACCTACGAAACCGCCGTCGATCGCGAAAGCGCCGCCGAAAAACTCCAGGCCCGCGCCGCGGAAAAGACCGGCGCCCCCGTCGTCGCGCCGACGGCCACCGCCGGCCAGCCCCGCCCCCTCCCCGGCACCGCCGCAGCCGGACAGCCCGCCGCACAAGGTGGCGGCATGATGGGCGCCCTCGGCGAATTCCTCTTCGGCCGCACCGGCCCGCGCGGCGGCCAGTACGATGGCGTCGCCCAGTCCGTCGCCAAAAGCGTCGCCCGCAACATGGCCAACCAGGTCATGCGCGGCGTCCTCGGCAGCATCATGGGCAGCAAGCGCCGCTAGCGCTCCCGCCTTGCCGCGCGGCTCATTCCGCGCTACCCATCCCGCATGCTTTCCGTCCTCGACGATCCGGCCATCCGCGCGCACGCGCACGCCATCAGCGTCACCGCCTATCACGCCCTCGTGGACAGCGGAATGCTCGGCTCCAACATCGAACTCCTCCGCGGTGCCCTTGTTGAAAAAATGCCCAAGTCTCCCCTGCACACCTCCATCCTTTTGCGACTCGTCCGTTTCCTCCCCCTGCAAATCCCGGCGGAGTATTCCCTGCGTGCCGAACAACCCCTTACCTTCCTCGATTCCGAACCTGAACCCGACATCGCCATCGTCGCCGGCACCATCGACGACTATGAGCGTGCGCATCCCCGCACCGCCGCCATCGTCATCGAAGTCGTCGTGTCCACGGAAGCGCTCGATCGCAAAAAGCTCCAGATCTACGCCGAGGCCGGCGTCCGCGAATGCTGGCTCATCCTTGCCGAGCAACGCCTCCTCGAACGACACACCGACCCCGCCGGCACCACTTACCGCCATATCGAGCGCTGCGCCTTTCCTGAAACACTCCCCAGCACCATCTTCCCCGGCCTCGCCCTCCCGCCCGCCGCGTTGTTTCCGGGGTGACTTCGGGGAGACCCGCAAAATCATGCGCGGCGGCGCCTACGTTCCAGCGCGGTTGTCAAACGCGGAAAGCCTGCGGCATGGCGCGGTTACGACTCCCCGCCGCGGCTGCCCCAGTTCCGGCCGGTGATCAGCCGCGCCCCGCGACCAAACGTGACGTAAGCCCAGGCCCAGTTCATGAGCACCAGCAGCTTGTTGCGGAAGCTGACGAGGAAGAGGACGTGGACGAAAAGCCACGCCAGCCACGCGATGAAGCCGCTGAAGCGCATGAAGCCGGCGTCGGCGACCGCTTTGTTCCGGCCAATCGTGGCCATCATGCCTTTGTCGAAATACTCGAAGCGCTGCGTCCAGCCCCCGGCCAGCAGGATGAGAATCTGCTGCGCGACGTGTTTCCCCTGCTGCATGGCCACGGGCGACATGCCGGGCAGCGGACGGTCGCCGCCGCCGGGCGCGAAGTGCGCCATGTCGCCGATCACGAAAACGGAATTGTATCCGGGGATCGAACAATCCTCCTTCACGATCACGCGCCCCTGCCGATCGAGCGGCACGCCGAGGCTGGCGCCGAGCGGCGACGCGGCGTTGCCCGCCGCCCAGATGATCGTCCGCGCGGGAATCTTTTCGCCGCTTTTAAGCGTCACGCCTTCTTCCGAAAGTTTTTCCACAATGGTGCTCAGGCGCACCTCGACGCCGATGTCGAACAACTGCCGGCGCGCGCTTTCCGAGAGATCCGGCGCGAATGGCGGCAAGACCCGCGGCGCGCCTTCGATAAGCAGCACGCGCGCTTGCGAGGGATCGATGTGCCGGAAATCTTTGACCAGGGTGACGCGCGCGATTTCCGCAATCGCTCCCGCCATTTCCACGCCGGTCGGCCCCGCGCCCACGACCACGAAAGTCATCGCCGCATCGCGGACCGCGTCTTCCTCCGTCTTCTCCGCGATCTCAAAAGCGAGCAGCATGCGCCGACGGATCTCCAGCGCGTCGTCGAGGTTCTTCAACCCCGGCGCGAACTTTTCCCATTTGTCGTGGCCGAAATAGGAATGCCGCGCCCCGGCGGCGAGGATCAGAAAGTCGTAGTCGATCTCGCCGTCCGCCGTGACCACCCGCTTGCGATCCACGTCGATGCGCTGCACTTCCGCGAGGATGACTTCGGCGTTTTCCTGCCGGCGCAGAATGTGGCGGAGCGGCTCCGCGATGTCCGCGGGCGAAAGCGCGGCGGTGGCCACCTGGTAAAGCAGCGGCTGGAAAAGGTGATGATTCTGCCGGTCGAGCAAGGTGACGCGGACGTTGGCGTGGCGCAGCGCCTTCGCGGCTTCGATGCCGCCGAAGCCGCCTCCGATGATGACGACCCGCGGCAGATTGCGTTGATGGACTTTCATAGTTTCCCAAAGAACGCTCGCGACTAGAGCACAAGACGCGGGCTTGTGAAATATTTCACTTAGGCTCGCCGGGCGCCGGCACCGAATCGAGTTCCGCGCGCACCGCCCGCAGCATCTTTTCGGCAGTGTACGGTTTGTCGAGGAAGGTCTTCACGCCGAGGCCTTCCAGAATGACGATATTCTCTTTCTGAAAATGGCCGCTCGAGACGATGACGCGCACCTTCGGGTCGAGCTTTTTCAGCGCGCGGACCAGCGCCACGCCGTCCATCTGCGCCATCGCGATGTCGGTCAGGACGAGGCTGATGTCGCTGCGGCGCTGGAAGTAGAGGGCGAGCGCGTCGCTGCCGTCTTCGGCGGTGTAAGCGCGGTAGCCATTGGCCGCGAGGGTATGGACCAGCGCCTCGCGAATCGGCGGCTCGTCATCGACGACCAGCACCAGTTCCCCGTTGCCGCCGATCACGGGCGCTTCCTCTTTTTCCACGTCGCCGGCGTCTGCATCCGCCGCCGCCGGCAGGAACAGGCTGAACGTCGTGCCGATGCCGATCTCGCTTTGCACGGTGAGAAATCCGCCGTGGCTTTTCACGATGCCGATGACCGTGGCCAGCCCGAGGCCGGTGCCTTTGCCGATTTCCTTGGTGGTGAAAAACGGATCGAAGATTTTCTCCATGACCTCCGTCGTCATGCCGCTGCCGGTATCCACCGCGCGCAAGGCGACATG
>JBBQIZ010000046.1:0-26011 GCA_038325425.1 Chthoniobacterales bacterium | reverse complement strand
TCCGCGTAGCGCGCGGCGACATTGGCCGCGAGCGGCGAAGGTTTGTAGATGACGGGGTTGCCCGCGAGCAGGTGGGCGACGTTCGCGCCGTGGCCGAGATGGAGCGGAAAATTGAACGGCCCGATGACGACCGCTGGCCCGCGCGCGCTCTGCCGGACCAGCGCCGGATGCGGTCCGCCACGCTCGGGGCGTTCGGCGAGATGCTCTTCCGCATCACCGACCGTCAGGTCGATCTTGGCGATGACCGCGCCGACTTCGCCGAGCGCTTCGGTCAGCGGCTTGCCGGTCTCGAGCGCGATGCCGTGCGCCAGTTCTTCCTTGGCCGCTGCGAGGGCCTGCTGCGCGGCGCGCATCCGCTCGATCCTTTCCGCGAGCGGCGTCCGCGCCCAATCTTTCGCGACGCCCTGCGACTGCGCGAGCGCGGCTTCCACATCGCCTGCGCAGACTTCCGGCAACGCGATCGATAGATCGCCGGGGCTGCAATTTCGCCAAGTCGTCAGGCCCGCACTCATCGGGGAAAGAACCGCAGAGGTGCAGAGGGCGCGGAGAGGCGCAGAGAAATGAAACACCGAGAAACACCATCCCTCTGCGGTCCTCTCATTTCTCTCTGCGCCTCTGCGGTAAAATCAGCCTCCATAAACCTCCCGCCAGGCCTCGAACGTATTGAGATGGACGCGCACGACTTTGCTCACGTCCTCGGTGTAGCCGCCGGCCAGCACCCACGCGACGGGAATCCCGTGCTCCTTCGTGAACTCGAACGCGCGACGGTCGCGCGCCAGCAAATCATCGTGATCGAGCGCGAGCGGCGAATAGGGATCTTCGAAATACGGATCGGCGCCTGCCTGATAAATCAGCACATCAGGTTTCCGCGCGGCGATGAGCGGCAGCGCCGTATCTATGATCGCGAGCATCTGGGCGCGGTCGCAGCCTTCCGGCAGCGCGAAGGAGACGTGATTGTCGCCATCCTGATGTTGCCGCCTGGTCACGTCGCGGTAGCAGAAGTTGTCCCAGTAATCATTGCCGTAGAGCGAGAGCGCGAAGAGGTGCGGGCGCGTCGCGGCGAGTTGCGCGGTGCCGTTGCCGTAGTGCAGGTCCATGTCGAGCACCGCGGCGGTTTTGATTTCGCCCGCGGCGACCAGCGCGTCGATGGCGACGACCAGTCCGTTGAAGGTACAAAAACCTTCGCCGTGATCCGCGCACGCGTGATGAAAACCGCTGACCAGCGCCGCGGAAGCACCGTCCTGCAAAGCCTGCCGGGCGGCCGCGAGGCAGCCGCCGCTGGTCAGGCACACGCTGGAGAACAACTCGGGCGACCACGGAAACTTCTGCGATTTCGCCAAGTCACGCGGCTCGCCGGTCTTGATCGCCTCGACATATTCCGGCGTGTGGACGCGGCGCAAATCCTCTTCCGTCACCGGAGCGGGACGCACCAGTTTCACGTCGGTGGCATTCCGCAGTCCTTCGGCGACGAGCCCGAATTTGCGGATCGGCATGATGTGCTGGCCGATCGGCGCGGCGTATCCGGGATGGAAAAAAGTGGTCAGCATTGCGTGGGGGGAAGCAGGGGAATGAGCGCGCTGGGGGCGGGGTAGTGGTCGAGGGAGAGTTGCGAATGCGCGAGGTCTTCGGGACGAAACTGCGGGCGGTAGATGGCGTAAAGGGTTTCCACGAGCTGCCGGATTTCCGCACCGGAGATCGCCCGCTCATGCTCGCGGCCGACGCGGCGGACGATGAGCTGGAAAGGCAGCGGGCGCGGGCCGCCGGTGGCATCGATCACCGCGGGCGCGCGAAAGTCCGGCTGAAAGTATTTCACGAGCGCCGGATCGATTTTGCGGAAGCCGGCCCGTTCATAAGCTTGCAGGCGGATCAGGCGCGCCTGGTCTCGCTCCTCCGGATATTCCATTTCCGCGAGAAGGGTGATGCGCGCGCCGCGAGGAGCGCCATTTTCCGCGAGACATTCGCGGGCGGTGGCGACGGGCAGGGCGCGCATCCAGCCCGCGAGGCCGGTGCGGCGGGCGCGCGGCGAGACCAGATTGTGCGAGAGATGGACCACGGCGTGCGTGCGGTCTTCGGCGAGGGCCGCGGTATGATCGCGCACGCTGACAAACTCCCCGTCGCGGCGCACGAGCAGCATTTCGTAGAGCATCCGTGGCGCGAGGCGGAAGCGCTGGTCGAGCGTTTCGCGCAACTCCATCTCGTCCTTCGCGCCAAATTCCGCCCACAGTTCCGCGTACGCCGTCGCAAAAAGCGGATCATCCACGGAGCGGATCGGCGCGATCTCAAAGTCCGCGAGGTCGAGGTTCGCGGATTTGCTGTCGCCGGGGGCGAGGTCGCTGATGGCTATCGACAGGGACATTTTTGTGAGGATGAACACCGGTGCGCTGCTTGGCAAAGGTTTCGCGGAGTGGTTCATTGGGCGCATGAGCAACCCGGATTCTCTTGCGGCACGCGACGCGCGGCATCACCTGCATCCCTTCACGCATCATGCCGACATGCACGCCGCGGGCACGCACGTCATGGTGCGCGGCGAAGGGGTGTATCTGTGGGACGCCCGCGGGCACAAGATGCTCGATGGGCTCGCCGGGCTGTGGTGTGTGAATGTGGGCTACAGTTGCCACGAGATCACGGACGCCGTTTTCTCGCAGATGCGGCAGCTCCCGTACTACTGCTCGTTCTTCAACACGACGACCGAGCCGGCGATCGCGCTGGCCGAGAAGATCGCCTCGCTCGCGCCGCCCGGGCTCGGGCATGTGATGTTCACCAACTCCGGCTCCGAGGCGAACGAGACGGCGCTCAAGCTGATCCGCGGTTACCTCAAGCTGCGCGGGCAATCGGCGCGGCACAAAATCGTCGCGCGCAATTTTTCCTATCACGGCGTGACCATCGCCACGACGAGCATGACCGGCCTGCCCGCCTGCACGGTGCCCTTCGATCTGCCGCTGCCCGGCTTCGTGCAAGTGCCGGGGCCAAACGCCTACGCGGCCAATCAGGAAAGCGATCCGGTGGCTTACGGGAAGTGGTGCCTGGAGGAAACCGAACGCATTTTGCTGCGCGAAGATCCGGCGACGATCGCCGCGATTTTCGTCGAGCCGGTCCAGGGTGCGGGTGGGGTGATCGTGCCGCCGGAAGGATATTTACCCGGGCTGCGCGAGCTGGCGCGGAAACACGGCATCCTGTTCGTCGCGGATGAGGTCATCACCGGCTTTGGCCGCCTGGGCGCTTGGTTTGCGAGCGAAATGTGGGCGCTGGAGCCCGACTTCATCGTGCTCGCGAAAGGCCTGACCAGCGGCTATCTCCCGCTCGGTGCGACGGTGGTCCGCGATGAGATCGCCGAGGTGCTGAAGCACGGCGGTTATCTCGCGCACGGCTTCACCTACAGCGGCCATCCGACGACCTGCGCGGCCGGCCTCGCCAACCTCGAAGTCATCGAGCGCGACGGGTTGGTCGAGCGCGTGCGGGACGACACCGGCCCGTATTTTCAGGAAAAGCTCCGCAGCTTCGCGGGCCATCCGCTCGTCGGCGACGTGCGCGGGCACGGCCTCATCGGCGCGCTCGAACTCCTCCCGGCCGATCGCGACAAAACCAAACTCAACAACACGCTCGGCGCAAAAGCTGCCGGGCTCGCGCGGGCCGAAGGAGTAATCGTCCGCGGCATCCGCGACCTCATCGCGATGTCGCCGCCGCTTATCATCACACGCCCGCAGATCGACGATCTTTTCGCCGGCGTCGATCGCGCGCTCGCGAAGATGGGGCAATGACATCGGGCGCGGGACATTTCCGCTCGTAAGAGAATGCCGCTCGACTTCCGTCCGGCGCAGTCGTAGGCCCACGCCCATTCCTTCTTCCCCATGAAACTCCCCGCCCGCCTTTTTCTCGCCCTCGTCCTCACCGTCGCCAGCTCCCTCGACACTTGGGCGCAGAATGTGGAGATCAAACAGCGCTGGGTGGCGGGAAAGAAATATTTCCAAACGTTGCAAACCTTGCAGCAAACCAGCTTCACGGTTGGCCCGCAAAAAATGGAGCAGGCGATGAAGATGACGATGGAAGTGACGGTGGCCGTCCGCGCCCACGAGGATGGCCAGCGCAAGCGGTTGACGATGCGTTATGATCGCGTCGCTGCGGAGATGAAGGTCAACGGGCAGGAGATGTCTTACGACTCGGCGAAGGCCGGCGACAGTCCCGATCCGATGGGCTTTGGCAAGACCATGGGCGCGACGGTCGGCAAGGAGTTGATCATGCTCGTCGATGCGCAGGATCAGGTGACCGAGATCGAGAATTACGAGGAGTTCATCAAGCAGCTCGGCTCTTCGCCGGTGCCGGGCATGGACCCGCGGCAAATGTACAGCCGCGCCGCCCTGACCCAAATGTTGAAGCAGGGCGCGCTCATGGCGTTGCCACCGCAGGCCGTCGCACCGGGCGAAACATGGCCTTTTGTAAATGAAATCATCCTGCCGCAGATTGGCAAAATCGGCGTGCGCGGCACCTACACTTTCAAAGGCCTCGCCGACCACGGCGGCGTTCCGTGTGCGGAAATCGCGACCGAGGCGACGCTGAGCATGGATTTGGCCGCATCGACCGAACCCGGCGCGGCGGCGAGCCCTCTGGCCCAGATGAAGATGAAAGTGACCGACGGCACGCTTCGCGGCACGGTCTGGTTTGACCCGGCGCTCGGCCAGGCGCGCGATGCCCAGCTCGTGCAGGAAATGACGGTCTCGATGCAGAATCCCACCGACCCCGGCGCGACGATCACCGTGCCCATGAAGCAGAACATTTCCACCACGCTGACCAAAGTCGAAGACTTGAAGTAGCAGGCCCTCCCGGGCGTGCTTGCGAGCGGCGGTGCGGTTATTGTCCGCGGATGAATTTGACCAAATCCGTCCGCAGCTTCTCCGCGTCGGGCTGGTGGAGATACATCATGTGCCCGCTCTCGTAGTATTCGACGGTCAGGTTCTTCCGTAGATTTTCCGGGATCTTGAGGTGGTCGATGCTGTGGAGTGCGCTGTCTGGCGGAACCGCGAGATCGCGCCAGCCGAGGCAGAAGAGGACGCGCAACCGCGGGTTGGTCTTGAGCGCGCGCGCGAGCCGATCCTCGACATTGACCTCCTCGCCCTCGAAATCTTTCCAGCTCCAGTTCACGCCGCCGAGGACGCGATACGGCAATTCGAATTCATACCCGAGATCGCCACGAATCGAGGCATTGGCCGCCGCCGAGAAGGGGCCGTAGATATTCGAGTAGCTGGGGTCGAACTCCGGTGCGTTTTTCAGCCGGTCAAAGTCTTCGCCCGTTACCCGCCCGTCGAACCGCCCAACGATCTTCCCTTCCTTGCGCAGCAGATTCTCTAAGAACAGCCCGGGCTCGATGACCAGTCGCGCCCGCTCGATCAGCTCCTGCTCGATTCCGGTCAGCCGCGCCAGCTTCTCCGCGATCCGCGTCCGCTCGGCTGCCGGCAACCGCGCGCCTTTGAGCAGCGCGAGCGCGTAATCGCCTTCGGCAAACGCCCGCGCCTCGGCGATCGCTTTCGCGCGGTCGGCCTGGAGATCGGGCGGCAACTTGCCGTGGTAGTGCGCCGTCGCGGTGAACGCCGGCAGAAAACAGAGCGCGCCCGGCACATCGTTCTGCAGCGTGGCGAAGTTCAGCACGCCCGAAACGCACATGAACCCGTCGATGTAGAGCCCGTGTTTGCTCTGCAAAAAATCGCACAGGCCGGCGCCACGCACGCCGCCATAACTTTCGCCGCAGAGAAACTTCGGGGACGCCCAGCGCTGCTCGCGCGTGGTGAAGCTGCGGATGAATTCGCCGACGCTCTCGATGTCTCCATTCACGCTCCAGAACTGCTCGCCCTTCTCGCCTTTGCTCGGACGGCTCGCGCCGGTGCCCACCGGGTCGATGAAGACGAGGTCGGTGACATCGAGGATCGACTGCGGATTCGCCACCACCGGCCCGCGCACCCGCGGCTCCAGTCCCTGCGGGTCGAACTCCACCTTCTTCGGTCCCAGTCCGCCAAAGTGCAGCCACACGGCGGACGACCCCGGTCCGCCGTTGAAGCAAAACGTGATCGGCCGCTGGGCGGCATCGCCCGCCGCTCGCGGTTTTCCCGCGCCATCCGTGGCGGCGTAATAGACAAAGAAAACCCGCGCCTTCTCTCCGGAGCCGTCCTCCTTAAGCAACGGCAGTGTCCCCGTCTTCGCCACGTAGTTGATCTCGGCGCCGCCGATCGTCACCACGCCCTTGGTTTCCTTGAGTATTTCTTCCTTCGCCTTTTCGTCCGGCTTCTTCTCGGGCTGCTTTTCCGCAGGTTTGGCCTCCTCCTTCACTTCGCCCGGGGGTTTTTCCTGCGCGCCAGCAGGGGCGGGATGGACGTGGAATGCCAGAGCGCAGACCGGCAGAAGGGCGAGGAAACGGGGCGAAAGGATCATGGGGTCCGCCTTAGTCAGCGAGAGCGGTTGTTTCGTTCATCCGCCAAACCGGGGCGGGAACGCCGCCGGAAGTGGAAAGACGCTGGAGCGCGGACTTCGGGCGACGAGCCGGGATTGAGACATGCTTTTAATGCAACGAAGGTTTTGGCCACGACGGTCAAAAATCACCTCATCCTCGTGTATTGGCCTGACCTCTTTTTGTTTGGATTCTGGGTCTATAATACGATTTCCACAGTCGGATTGCCTGAAAGCGCCATGAGCGCCGAAGGTGCTCCATCCGTCAGCCCAGGGTTGCGAGGCACGAGCTGCCCTGGGTTTTTAGATTCAAACACGGCCCAACCCTGAAGGGGTTGAATCCACCCGAACCGTCGCGTCGGATGCAACCCTTTCAGGGTTGTTTCTTCCCTGGCCGGGAGACCCAGGGTAGCGCGCGGCGCGCAACCCTGGGCTGAAGGATGGAACGCCGTTGGCGTTTTCGCGGATTCTTAGGCAGTCGGACTGTATAATACCATCTCTCGCAAAGAACCTGACAGTGAGCACCGAGCGGCCGTCATTTCCTCTGCGGCCCTTTGCGTGCTCCGCGCCTCTGCGGTAGAGGGTGGCTGAGTATTGCCGCAGAGGCGCAAAGAACGCAGAGGGCCGCAGAGTGTCCGATTGATTCTGGGAGATGGTATAAATCGTATAACGCGTTCCCGCTTTGGCCATTCAACGGTCCAATCCTCGGGCCATGGACCAATGCCAATGCGCTGTCCGATGCGGGCAAAGTTTGTTTGCCATGACACCGGTTCGATCATGTCCGGCGCAGTCATTGAGCGGATCAAGGTGGGCGGTTATTTGATTCTGTCGGTCATCCTCGGCAGCTTCTGCTGGGTGGTCGCGGCGGCGTGGGGCTGCAATGGCTGGGGCTGGTTCACTACCAAGTGGCCGCGCATCGGCGGGTTTCAGGAAAATCCGCCGACCTTTGCCGATGCCGCGGAGAGCGTCCGCGCGCTCTATTCCACCTATTACGAGATCCTCCATAGCGCTCAGCGGATCGCGGGCTGCAGAATCCGGGCATTTTCCCGATTTTCCCGAATGACGAACGCCCTGCGTTTGTTACAAATGGGTGACATTCATGTCGCCCGCCAAGTGCCTCGCCCTCATTCTGCCGCTGAACGCGGCCGTCATCGCCGCCGCCGTGATCCGCGGGATCAGCAAGGCGGAAAAGCCGGGCCTTTATTTCGGCGAAGGCCGGTTCACGATGATCTTTTCCTGCGTGCAGTTGCTGGCCATCGCGTTCCTTTCTTTTGCCATCTTTCGCACCCGGCGCGGCTTTTCCTCCGAGCGCGGCTGGTTGGCGCTGCAAAATCTTTGGCTGCTCATCGGCGTGGGTTTTATTTTCCTCACCGCCGATGAGGCTTTCGAAATTCACGAGAATACCGACCGACTTTTCCACGTCTGGTTCGGCGTCACTCAGACGAACCTCACCGATCTGCTCGACGATTTCATTATCGGCTCCTATCTCCTCATCGGGGTGGTCACCCTCTGGATCTTTCGCGCCGAGTTGAAATCTTTCCGGGAGATGATCGTTCCGTTAATTTGGGGCTTCGTCTGCGGCGGGTTCTCCGTCGTCAGCGACATCCTCGGCCACCACAAGGATATCTTCCTCGCGCTCGGCGCGGATCGCCGCCTCTCCGGGAGGCTGGTCCAGTGGGCCGACGTCGGCGATGGCGCGTTCACCCTGCTCGCGGAAGGATGTTTCGTGTCCGCATTCTTTGCCGCCTGGCTAAAGTCGCGGATCGCGCCGGCGCCCGCGCCGTCGTGGGTGGGCGGGGAGAAAATTAAACGCTCGGCCAATCGCGGAATCGCGATATGAAAAGGACCCCATGAATTCTCTCGACGAACGAAACAGCACCCTCCTTCAGGACATTGAAATCACCGGCACGATGACGTTCAAAGGCGAATTGAACTTTGACGGCCAACTGCGCGATGGCGACATCATCGGTGAGGCGCTGGTCGTCGGCCCCAAGGCGAGCATCCGCGGAAACATCCAGGTGGCCTCGCTGATCCTGCACGGCTCGGTCACGGGCGACGTATTGGTGACCAGCCGTTGCGAACTCAAGGGCTCGGCCAATCTCGTCGGCAGCTTGACCACCAACCGCCTCGTGATGGATGAAGGCGCCACGATGATCGGCCAGGCCGAGATCACGCCCGATCCGAAGAACCGTCCGGCTCCGCCGAAAGAAGCGTCTCCGGCCTCGTCCTTTCCTCCCGGGCTGGCATCGTTGCGCCCGCAGAAGCCCTGAGCCGCGAGGGCGTGGCCCTGCGAATTCTCTAGGCGTTCTGGGGATCGCCCCGAAGGTGGAGACCTATGCAGCCTCGACCGCTTCTCGCCGTCCGAACGAAAACGAGGAAATCCTCGGAGGCCCGCGATGGCGCGGTGATCTGCGGGCAATCTTCGCCCCGGTCATGAACGGCGACACCTTGCGCATCGGCGCGATCGGTGCGGGCGGGTTCGGGTTGTTTGCGCTGCAGCAATTTCTTCAGGCGCCCGGCGTGCAGCTGGTAGCGATCGCCGGCACGCATCGCGAAGCGGCACTGGCCATGGCGCGGCGTTTTGGCGTGCAGGATGTCGGCGAAGTGGACGCGCTGCTCGCCAGTCCGGAGGTCGATCTGGTCTATATCGCGACGCCGCCATTTCTCCACTTCCCGCAAGCGCGCGCCGCGCTCCTCGCCGGAAAACATGTGATCTGCGAGAAGCCGCTCGCGATGACGGTGGCGCAGGCCGACGAGCTGCTCGCGCTGGCCAAAGCGCGCGATCTTCTTTGTATCGCGAACCTCATGCAGCGCTACAATCCGCTCTTCGATGCCGCCCGCGCGCTGGTCGAATCCCGCGCGCTCGGGGAGTGTCTGCACGGGTGGTTTGAAAACTACGCGAGCGACGAAGGGCTCAGCCGGGAGCATTGGTTCTGGGATCGCGAAAAGAGCGGCGGCATTTTCGTCGAGCACGGCGTGCATTTCTTCGATCTCTTCGAAGGCTGGCTCGGGCCGGGCGAAGTCGTGGCCGCGCAGCGCGTGTTGCGGCCCGGCTCGGGGATCGAGGAGCAGGTGCAATGCACGGTGCGTTACGGGAGCGGGCCGCTGGTCAATTTCTATCACGGCTTCACCCAGCCCTCGCGCCTCGATCGGCAGGAATTTCGGCTGCTCTTCGAGCACGGTGAACTGACGCTGGAGGAATGGGTGCCGGTCCGCGCCCGGATCCGCGCTGCGGTCAACGAGGAGCAGACCCGCACGCTCCTGACCCTCTTTCCCGGCTCCCGGCTGGATGTTCTCAAGAGCTACGGTGGGAGCGATCGCGCGGCGCGCGGCCGGTTTAAGGAATGGGATATTTCCCAGCAGATCGAACTCAGCCACGCGCTCGGCGACGATAAACAGCGCCGCTATTGCGAACTGCTGCGGGCGCTTTTCGCCGATCAACTCGCCTGGCTGCGCGATCGCACCCATGTGCGCAAGGTGACCGAACGCAACGGGCGCGATTCGCTGGCCATGGCCGAGGCCGCGACGCGTCTGGCCGAAGCTAGCGCGTAGAAGCGGCGGGACCACCGCCTCGCGCGCTACGGATTATTCCTCGAACTCGATCTCGAGGTCTTCCTCGCAGAAGTCGAATTTTGCCGGCTCGGATTCTTCGCCATCGGCGTAAACGGCTTTCACCCACTGGCGGCACCCTTCCGAGTTGGTGGATTTATCCCAGACCAGATTCACGGTTTTGCCGGCCCCGATGCCTTTGCCAATGTCGAATTTGCCCCAAGTCTTTTTGTTCTCGGAAACCAGCACCTCTTTGATCGCCTGCTCGGTTTTATTGTGAACCTTGAACGAATATTCGTCGTCCGCCGCGCGCGCGAGCGGGGTGCTGAGGGCAGCAAAAGCCAGGCTGAAGAGGAGGACGAGGGATGACAGCTTCGAGATGAGTTTCATTTGTGAACTCGGTCTATCGTCGTGAAGCGCGGGAACTTGAAAAGGATTCCCAATTATCTTCCAAGGGGATGTCCGCCTGCCGTGGAGCGGTGCGCCTTATCCTCTGCCGGAGGGCTCGGCGAAAATGCTTACTCCTCGCGCGTGCGGCGGCGCTGGCAGACGCTGGTGGCGAGTCCGATCAGCAAAAGCGCCGCGACGCCGGGCTCCGGCACGGATGCCGGAGGGTTCTCGGCGAGTGGTGGCGGTTCCATAGACGAGAAGGCGGGGGTGTTCGCGGACATGGTAAGAACCGTTGAATTCGACCGAAGGGTTGTGCCCGCGACGTAATTGGGGTTCAGCGTCACCAAACTTCCGCCTGCGAGGGTGGCGCCGGAAGTCTGCGAGAATGGGTTGGCTCCGCTGAGCGTCAGAGCACCGCCGTAGGTGTTGGCGCCATTGAGCGTCAGAGTGGAGCCAGAGATGTTGGATGCAGTGATCGTCCTGCTGCCGCCGAGCGGATTGAGACCACCCAGAGAAAAGTCGGATCGGACGAGTTCCACCGTCTGCATCCCGAAAGAAGCGCTATTCTGAAGCGTGAGGACGCCTGCCGAGGTGCCGGGCGAGAGCACGCTGGAGGTGCCGCCAAAATTAACGCTCCCGTTGTTGATGAGCAGCGTCCCGGCGCCAGTCTTCACCAATCCAAAGCCAGAGCTCAGTGTTCCGCCCGTGGTTGTGCCGGTACCGCCGCGCACGAGGCTGGCGTTCGCCGAAGCGCCTCTGCTGACCGGCGTGGCGGTGTTGGCCGGCCCGCCCCGGCCGATCGCAGTGACTGTGCTGGCCGTGGTGCCTCGGCCGACCGCGGGACCTGTGCCCAGCGTAGCGCCTCTTCCGACCGGAACGACTGAGGCGGAGATTGATCCCACGGTGCCTCCGCGGGTTTGACCGCCATACAGAATCAAAGTTCCACCGATGGAGCCTCGATCATTGGCATGGGTAGGGATGCCGGTGATCGCCACGATCACCGCCAAGAAGGGGAGGAGAGAACTTTTTTTCATACAAAACCTTTCCGCTGTTCGCCGACGAAGTAGCGATTTCGCGCGCGCTTTGACGAGCGAATGCTTCTTCCTCGCCCAAAATTCACATGGCCGCACCATGGTGGACGCGCGGCTCTGGTGCGTGCGCCGAACTCAGGCAAGGCACTTCTCGAGCTCGGCGCGGATGGCCGGTTCGCGGAGTTCCTTGCCGATGAAGACGAGCTGGCTTTTGCGGACTTCGTCTTTCTCCCACAGCCGGTCCCACATGATGGTGAAGCGGTTATTCACGCCGTGGAAGATGGCTCGACGCGGGTTGCCGGCGATGGCGAGGAAACCTTTGCTGCGATAAACCCGCTCTTTTTCGGAGAGTTTCTGGACGAAGAACTCGAACTTTTCGACGTTGAACGCGCGGTCGAACTCGAAGCTGAAACTCTCGATGTCGTGGTGGTGGCGGTTCTGAAGTTCGTTTAGAAATTCGGGATCGACGGTCAGCTTTTGGTCGAGGTCGAAGGCGTGCATGTCGAGGATCTCCTTGAGATTGGCGTGCGACTGCGTGGTGCGAAAGATGGTGGCGTGCGGATTGAGTTCGCGGGCCTTCGCCTCAACGCGCTGGAGCTGCTCTTCACTGACGAGGTCGGTTTTGTTGAGCAGGAGAAAGTCGGCCATGGCGATCTGCTCGCGCGCCGTTTCGGTTTCCTTCATCTGCTTCTCGATCTGCTCGGAATCGACCACGGTGATGATCGAATCCATGCGCACGAATTGCTGGAGCTGGGGGATGTTCAGGAAGGTCTGCGCGACCGGGCCGGGATCGGCGATGCCAGTCGTCTCGATAAGCAGATAATCGAAGCCTCCGCGCTTGAGGAGGTTCTGCACGCCCTTGACGAGATCCTTACGGACGGTGCAGCAGAGGCAGCCGTTGCTCAGTTCGAGGATGTCGTCGCTCGTCTTTTCCACCAGCGCGCCGTCGATGCCGATCTTGCCGACCTCATTGATGATCACGGCAAATTTGTAGCCGTGATTCTGCTGAAGGATGTAGTTGAGGAGAGTCGTTTTACCGGCGCCGAGGAAGCCGGTGAGGATGGTGACAGGGACGGGTTTCATGGGTGAAGGGCGGAGAACATCCAACATTCAGCGCTCCACGTCCAACAGGAAGGCGGGGGTGTTGGGGCGGGGCGCAGAGCACCGCCGTGGGGATGTCTGCAAAAAGAAACTGGCGGCCCGGATATGATCCGTGGCCGCCAGTAAAAAGACTGCGTCGCGAAGTCTGCCTTACTTCTTCTTCTTGAGGAGCGGCAGACCGGTCTTGGTATTCTCGGAGACTTCGTAGCCCGCGGGGAGAGCGTCAATCGCGCCTTCCTTGGCTTCGCCGCCGAAATAATAAAGGGTCACTTTCTGGCCACCTTTCAGCTCCTGATTACGCTGATGAAGGAAATAGGTCTTGCCGGATTTTTTGGAGACGACGCTGAATGCCATAGGATAATTTAGGTTTGGGTGTGGACTGCTTGGAAGGCGCGGGCCGTCGCTTTAAACGACGCCAGCGGCTTTCAGAGTGGCATACGCCCCATTTTTCGTCACGGTTTTAAGTGCCCGCGTCGTCAGCTTCACCGTGACGAACTTTTTCAGCTCGCTGACCCAGATGCGCTTGGTCTTGAGGTTGGGCTCAAAGGTGCGGGACACGACCTTCGTAACGTGCTGGCCGATGCCGCCCTTTTTCTTGGCGAGACCGCGACGGTGAATCTTGCTGCCCTTGGTGGGATGGGCGTTGGTGATGCTGCAAACTTTGCTCATACGAAAAGATGGTGGTGCGAGTGGGGCGGGGACAATGGAGGGGCGCCCGGAGCCGGTCAAGGGGAATTTCCCAAGGCCGCGAACGTGGGTATTTTCGAGGAAAAGGGCCTAGATGTGGGCGTCGACCAGGTGCAGCGGCTGGCCGTCGAGCATGGCGATATCGGCATCGACCATCAGCTCGGTCAGCTCCTTGAAGAGGGTCTTCGGCTTCCAGCCGAGCTTGGCTTCCGCCTTGGACGGATCTCCGATGAGCAGGTCAACTTCCGCCGGCCGCTCGTAACGTGCGTCGAACTTGACGAATTCTTTCCAATCCAGGCCCGCGCGAGAAAATGCCACCTCGCAGAGTTCCTGAATGGTGTGCGTCTCGTTGGTCGCCAGCACGTAATCATCCGGCTCGTCCTGCTGCATCATCCGCCACATGCCTTCCACGTATTCCTTGGCGTAGCCCCAATCGCGTTTCGATTCCAGGTTGCCGAGGTAAAGTTCCTTCTGGAGACCTTTCTTAATCGCTGCCACCGCGCGCGTGACTTTGCGCGTGACGAAGGTTTCACCGCGCCGCGGGCTCTCGTGGTTGAACAGAATGCCGTTGCTCGCGTGCATCCCGTAACTCTCGCGGTAATTCACGGTCGCCCAGTAAGCGTAAACTTTTGCCACCCCATACGGGCTGCGCGGCCAGAACGGCGTTGTTTCCGTCTGCGGCACGGCCTGCACCTTGCCGAACATCTCGCTCGAACTCGCCTGATAAAAGCGCGCCGGGACTCGCGCCTCGCGGATCGCCTCGAGGATCCGAATCGTGCCTAAGCCCGTCACGTCGCCGGTGTTTTCGGGAATGTCGAAGCTCACCCGCACATGGCTCTGCGCACCGAGGTGATAGATTTCATCCGGCCCGATGCGGTCGATCAGACGGGTCAGATTCAGCGAATCCGAAAGGTCGCCGTAATGAAGGAAGAGGCGCACGCCGTGGACGTGCGGGTCGGCATAGAGATGGTCGATGCGCGCCGTGTTGAAGGTGCTCGCCCGGCGGATGATGCCGTGGACTTCGTAGCCCTTTTCCAGGAGCAGGTCGGCGAGGTAGGAGCCGTCTTGCCCAGTAATGCCAGTGATCAGTGCTTTTTTCATGAAGGAAAGTTGAACGCCCACCTAAGCGGAAATGATGCCAGTGATCGGTGCTTTTTTATGTCGGAAAGACGAGGCCTTCCGGAGCGGAGATCTCTACAGGCGCGGTCGTGATAGCGGCCCGCTGCGCGCGAATCAACTCCGCGATTCCCTTTTTTCCGAGCGCCAGCATCGCGGTTAGTTCCTGTTCGGAGAAGGTTTGCTCCTCGCCCGAGCCCTGCACTTCGACAAACTGGCCGTCCTCCGTCATGACCAGATTCATGTCCACCGCGGCGTCTTTGTCTTCGAGATAGTTCAGGTCCAGCAACGCTTCGCCGGCGACCACTCCGACACTCACCGCCGCGAGCAGCTTCCGGATCGGCGACTTCTTCAACAGCCCATCGGCGATCAGTTTCTGCACGGCGAGCGAGGCCG
The DNA here is from genome assembly GCA_038325425.1 of Chthoniobacterales bacterium. Classification (GTDB taxonomy): domain Bacteria; phylum Verrucomicrobiota; class Verrucomicrobiia; order Chthoniobacterales; family Chthoniobacteraceae; genus Chthoniobacter. The sequence continues at coordinate 11,309 of JBBQIZ010000046.1, read as the reverse complement.
CGACGCACGCCCCGGTGATCGACGCCGTCCGCGTTCCGCCGTCGGCCTGAAGCACGTCGCAATCGATGCAAAGCGTGCGCGCCCCGAGAAGATCGAGATCGACCACGGCGCGCAACGAACGCCCGATAAGCCGTTGAATTTCCACGCTGCGTCCGTCGAGTCGGCCCTTGGCGCTGTCCCGTGCCTTCCGCTGGAGCGTCGAGTAGGGAAGCATCGAATATTCCGCCGTCAGCCAGCCGCCGGCGACCTTTTGATATTTCATCCAAGCCGGCACGGATTCCTCGATCATCGCGCTGCAAATGACCCGCGTATCGCCGCTGGCCACGAGCACCGAACCGGTCGCGTGCGGGGCGAAATTGGGAGTGAAGGAAAGGGGACGGAGTTGGTCGGCGGAGCGACCGTCGTGGCGAGGCATGGGGCGGAGGGTAGGCGGGCCGGGTGGGACGAAAAGCAAAACATGCGCGCGCCGGACGGTGTCGCATTCCGCCGCGGTACGAGACGCTACTTCAGAATGCGCACAGCCTTCAGCATGAAGCGCGGGTCGGTATCGTAAAGACCGCGGAAGATCGTGCCGTAGAGGCGTAACTCGGTGTAGCAGACGACCGCGATAATGGCGGTCGCCCAGAGCAACCGGCGGGAGCGCGAGGCCACGAGGAGGGCCGCGCCTTGCACCGCGAAGAGCGCCAGCGGGAAGTCCCACATCACCGTGTGGCGGACGTTCATGCCATTGGGGATGCTCGTCATGATCGCGCCGGTGACGACGATGAAGGCGAGGAGGAAAACATTCCGCGGGCTGCCGAGATCGCCGCGCAGGGCGAAGCCGACGGCGAGGAGGAAAACGAGCGGATTGATGAGCAAATGCTCGAGCAGGTAGCGATGCCACGGGCCGTCGCCGGTGAGGATCGAGTAAGGCAGCGTCTGGGCGCGTTCGTGGTAGATGCTGAAGGTTGCGAGCAAGGCGCGCACGCCGCCGGAAAGAAGTGCGAGCGTGGCGACGGCGATGAGTCCCGCCAGTGCCAGGGCGAGGAATTGCCGCCATTGGGTCGTCGCAAATCCGGCGCGGCGCGCGAGGAGCAGCGCGGGCAAAAGGAAAACGCTGACGAAGACGGCCGTCTCCTGCTTGGTGCAGCAAAGCAGGAAGAAACTGATCGCCGTGGCCGCGAGCCAGCTGCGGTGCTGCGGCTGCTGCAGGCTTTCCCACAGACATCCGACGGTAAGGATCGCGCCGAGGCCCGCGAGGGCGTCGATAAAGGCGTACTGCCCGAGGTGGATTTGCAGCGGTGCACAGGCGAGCAGCGCGAGCACGGCGAGCGCTTTCTTCGGCGTCAGCCAGCGGCAGGCGAAAAGAAATCCCGCGAGCGTGAACGCGCAACTGGCGAGCGCGGAGACGAGCCGCAGCGCCTGATACGGCGAGCATCCCGCGAATTTTCCCAGCAGCCACGCGGGCAGCAGATAGCCGACGCGCAACGGCGGCAGATAGACGAACTCGGCCTGCTGCACTTCGGCGATGTAAGTCCGCACGATCTCTGGAAAGCCGGTCCATCCGCTCGCATCGATCTGCTCGACGTAACGAACGTAAACCTGTTCGTCGAAGCCCGGTTGGACCTCCGGCGGATGCCACACGCCGATGCGCAGGGCGCAGGCGAAAACGAAAATGGCCAGCGCGCTGATCCAGTAAATGGTCCGGTGGGGCATGGGAAGGCGACAGACCTGCCGGAAGCGTCGCGGTCTTTCGAGTCAAATTCTTCGCCCCACCGGCAAGGAAGGCGCACGCTTGACGGAGGGGCGGATTCCGAGTGACTAACAGCGGACCGCCCACGACCTCCGCCCCATGAAAACCTCCCTCCTTCTCTCTCTCTTCCTGCTCGGTGCCGTTCGCGCGACGGCGGCGGTGGAGAATTTTGACGTGGTGATTTACGGCGCGACCCCGGGCGGCCTGAGCGCCGGGATCGCCGCGGCGCGCGAGGGCGCTTCGGTGGTCGTCATCGAGCCGACGAAATGGATCGGCGGCATGGTCACCGGTGGGCTCGCGAGCACGGACGTGGGCAACGAGCGCGTCATCGGCGGGATCGCGCGCGAATTTTTCACCCGCGCCGCAGCGAGCAAGCCGGGCACCCCGCTGTGGAAAGCCGAGCCGCATGTTAACCTGCAGACTTTCACCGCGCTGGCCGGCGAAGCTGGGCTGCGCGTGATCCAAGGGCGGCGCTTGAAAGGAATTTCGCGCGACGGAAAACGGATCGACAGTCTGCTGACTGACGACGGCACCCGCTACGTGGGTAAAGTTTTCATCGATGCCACCTACGAGGGCGACCTGATGGCGCGGGCGCGGGTGAGTTATCTGGTCGGTCGGGAAAGCACCGACGCTTACGGCGAACCGCTCGCGGGCTTCCGGCCCGCGCCGCTGCGCCCGCGCACCGTCGAACAAATGTCGCTCGATTCGCCCTCGATCGGCGGGCCGAAGGGCGCGCTCAATTACGTCCACGGCACGCCGGCGAAAATTCCCGCGCTCGACATCGCGGGACTGCCGCTGCCGGGCGTGACCGGCGAACGGCTCGAATTCGGAGCCGGCGACACGCGCACGCAGGCCTACAACTTTCGCGTCATCGTCACCCGCACACCGGCAAATCGCGTGGCATTTCCCAAGCCGAAGAAATACGACCCGTGGCGCTACGAACTGCTCGGGCGCTTGATCGACGCGTTTCCCGGCATCCGCTTCAGCAAGCTCGTTTATCTCGGCCCGATCGCCGGCGGAAAGTTCGACCTCAACGCCATCGGGTTGGTCACGGGCACGGATCACGTCGGCGCAAATTACGGCTACCCGGACGGCGACGAAGAAACGCGGGCCGAGATCTGGCAGGATCACGTCGATTACGTGCAGGGCTTCCTGTGGTTTCTGCAGAATGATCCGCGCGTGCCCGCGGAACTGCGGGCGCAGGCCGCCGAATGGGGGCTGGCGAAGGACGAATTCACGGACAACAAAAACTGGCCCTACGCCCTCTACGTCCGCGAGGCGCGGCGGATGATCGGTCAATACGTGATGCGGCAGGGCGATTGCACCACGGTTTTGCGAAAGCCGGACAGCATCGGCATGGGCTCGTTCATCATGGATTCGCACGCCGTGCAGCGGCTCGTGGATCATGATGGCAGCGTGATCGACGAAGGAAATTTCGATATCGCAGTGCGGCCGTATCACATCCCGTATCGCAGCCTCACGCCGAAGAAGGACGAATGCGAAAATCTGCTCGTGCCGGTCTGCGTTTCGGCCACGCACGTGGCCTACGGCACGCTGCGCATGGAGCCGCAATACATGATCATGGGCCAGGCCTGCGGAGTGGCGGCGGTGCACGCGCTGCGCGCCGGCAAAGCCGTGCAGGAGATCGATGTCGCGGCGTTGCAGGCCCGGCTGCGCGAGCAGAAAGCGGTGCTCGAACTCGCGCCGCCGCCCGGCAGCATCGAGGTGAAAGATCTGCCCGGCATCGTGGTGGATGATGTCGATGCGAAGTTCACCGGCGATTGGACAGCGAGCAGTTCGTCCGGCGGCGTCGATGGATTTTACCATCACGACGGCGACGAGAGCAAAGGCGCCAAGTCCGCCCTTTTCGAGGCGCGAGTGGCCAAGAGCGGAAATTACGAAGTGCGCTTCGCCTACGCCACGGCCCCGAATCGCGCGACCAATGCGCCGGTGACCGTGACCCATGCCGACGGGAAAAAGACGATCGTGATCAACCAGAAGCGGGTGCCGGACATCGACCAAGCCTTCGTCTCGCTCGGCACCTTCCGCTTCACCGCGGAGCAGCCGGCGCTGGTCACGGTGACGACGGAAAACACCGATGGTTATGTGGTCGCGGACGCGATCCAGCTCCTGCCCAGGGACTGATGCTGGCGGGCGCGGCGCTTCGGCGTTAGGACTCGCGCATGCGGTCACCGTCCTCCCCTTTTGCCGACGAGTTTCGCGCCTTCGCCGAGCAGGAGGCGCGCGTCGGGCTGCCGGCGGAGCCGGTGTTGTTTTACGGCAGTTCGTCGATCCGGCTGTGGCCGCGTTTGCATGCGGATTTTCCCGGCCTGACGGTGATCAATCGCGGCTTCGGTGGTTCGACGCTCGCGGAATGCGTGGAGGAAATGGAGCGGCTGGTTTTCCCCGTGCAACCGCGCGCGGTGGTGCTGTATGCCGGCGAGAATGACCTCGATCAAGGGGCGTCCCCGGAAGAGGTCGAGGACCTGTTCCGCGAGTTCGCCGAGCAGTTGGATGATCGTCTCGGCCTGGTGCCGCTGATTTTCATTTCGATCAAGCCGAGCCCGTCCCGCGCGTGGGTCTTGCCGCAGATTCGCGAGGCCAACGAGCGCGTCCGCGCCGCCCTCGCCGACTGGCCGAACGCCCGTTTCCTCGATGTCTTCCCGTTGATGCTCGATGACACCGGGCGCGTTCGTCACGAATTCTTCACCGAAGATTGGCTGCATCTGAATCGCGCCGGATATTTGCTCTGGGCCGCGCAAGTGCGCGCCTGTCTCGCCGAACTCCGCATCCACCCATGAATCGCGAATACCACACGTGGACCAGCCCCGCGCTGGGCCGCGAAATGGAGCTGCTGATCTTCGGGCACGCGGGTCCGCGCCTGCTCGTCTTCCCCTCGCGGAAGCAGCGCTTTTTCGAGTACGAACAACACGGCATGATCCACGCGCTGCGGCATCCGTTGGAAGCCGGTGCGCTCCAGGTTGTGTGCGTGGACAGCGTGGATGCGGACAGCCTCTACTGCTTCGAAAAGACCCCCGAGCAACGCATCGACCGGCATCTCGAATACGAGCGCTACATCGTCGAGGAAGTGCTCCCTTTTTCCGAAAAGCGGAATCCGCGTACGCCGCTGACGGCTCATGGCTGCAGCTTTGGCGCGTATCACGCTGTCGCCATCGCGCTTCGGCATCCGCAGCTTTTCGGGCGCGCGCTGGCCTTCAGCGGACGCTACGATCTCACCCTCCAGTCCGGCGATTTCCACACGCTTTTCCACGGCTTTTACGACGACCGCCTGCGCGCGATCATCCCGAGCCATTTCGTGCCCGAACTCGCCGATCGCGCGCGGTTAAGGTGCATCCGCCGCGTGCAATTCACGCTGGTCATCGGCGAGGATGATCCCTTCTGCGAAGACAACGGTGCGCTCTGTCGCGCCTTCGCCGAAAAGAAAATCCCGCACGCGCTGCACACCTGGGTCGGCAATGCGCATCGCTTCCGCTACTGGCGGCAGATGGCACGGATCTACGTGTGATACGATTTCCACAGTCGGATTGCCTGAAAGCGCCAAGAGCGCCGAAGGTGCTCCATCCGTCAGCCCAGGGTTGCGAGGCACGAGCTACCCTGGGTTTTTAGATTTAAGACACGGTCCAACCCTGAAGGGGTTGAATCCACCCGAGCCGTCGCGCCGGATGCAACCCTTTCAGGGTTGTCTCTTCCCTGGCGGGGAGACCCAGGGTAGCGCGCGGCGCGCAACCCTGGGCTGAAGGATGGAACGCCGTTGGCGTTTTCGCGGATCCTTGGGAAGTCGGACTGTAGAAATCGTACGATACCATCTCCCAGAATCATTCGGACACTCTGCGGCCCTCTGCGTTCTTTGCGCCTCTGCGGTAAAACTCAGCCTAGCCTTCACCGCAGAGGCGGGGAGCACGCAAAGAGCCGCAGAGGACATGACGGCTGCCCGGTGCTCACTGTTAGGTTATTTGCGAGAGATGGTATGAGCCATCAGACATGGTTGGTGGATTCGATTTCAGCGCGGACGTGACCTGCCGTTCGTAGCGCAGGCTCACGCCAAGCTGCGAGGTGGGCGCCGGGCCGGCAAAAGCGCTTTCCCGCCAGCACCGCCGACCGGGCCAACCCGCGCGGGATCGAATCTTTTGTGCGCCCGGCAAGCAAGCCCCGGATTGCTGCGGTCAAGCGCCGCGCCGCGCCGCCGGCTTTACGGCACCAGCTCACTCATTGTGGCGAAACGATAGCCCAGGCGGCGCAGTTCCGGGATGACGGCGGCGACGATGCGCGCCGCATGAATGGCGTCATAAACCGCGTCGTTGCGCCCGAGATCTTCGCCGACGTGCAGGGCGACGATGCTGCCGGGCCGGACTTCCGCGAGGATGCGGGCCACGGCGCGCTGTTCGTCTTCGAGGTAGTAGCTGGGAAAAAAATAGGCGTCGCCGGGCAGGATGCTCGCGGTGACGACGCGCATCTTTTCCTGCTTCATCACACGATGCACGTAGGGCTCGATGTGACCGAAAGGCGGGCGAAAAAACCGCACCGGCGCGCGATCGGCAATCGGCAGAAGCGCTTTCAATTCCGCGCGAAATTTTTGCAGGTGTTCGGTCAGCGTCGGCGCGCGATATTTGGCGACGGATTGATGTTTCCAGCCATGAAAGGCCAGTTCGTGACCGTCCGAAGCGGTTTGCTGGACGAGCGTCCGCCGCAGCGGCGAACCGGTGTCGCTGCCTTCCGCCACGCGATCCCCGAGCAGGAAAAAAGTGGCGCGCACATCCCCCTGTTTGAGTGCGGCGAGAACGTCGCCAAAGAAGCGCGCGCTCGGGCCGTCGTCGAAGGTCAGTGCGACGACTTTTTCATCGGTCTTGATGCGCCAGATTTCCTTGGGACGAAAGGCGCTGGCGAGCCGCAGGAACATGGGCGTGAGGTACGGGCTGCGCATGCCTGGCGGCGTGAAAGGGGTCGTCCCGGTGGTGCTCATGATTTCCGCCCAGACGAGCGGGAGTCAGGCGTCGGCGCGAGCAAGAACGAACTCCACCTGCAAACCGCTCGGCTCGACGTTCCGCACAGCGACGGTTCCGCCGCAGGCTTCGATACAGCTTTTCACGATCGCCAGGCCGAGGCCGGTGCCGCCGGTTTCGCGGGTGCGGGCGGATTCCGGGCGGAAGAACGGATCGAAAAGGCGGTGCAGTGCTTCCTCCGGAACACCGGGGCCGCTGTCGGTCACGGAGAGGTGAATGTGCGCGCCGTCTGCGCGGGCGGAAATCGTGATCGGACCCGCCGGTCGGCCCTCGGGATCGAGGGCGGGGCGATAGGAATAACTGTCGCCCCCGTGGCTGGGCGCCGCGTAGCGCAGGGCGTTGCGTACGACATTGCCGAGCGCGCGCGCGAGTAGTTCGGGTTCGGCGAGTACGCTCAGCGCTCGCGGCACCGCAACAATGATGCTGGTCCGATCTTTGGCTTCGCGGGCGATGACGCGCGCCGCGAGTTCGGTCAGCAGCACGGGCTTCAACTCGACCTTCTGGCCGCTGATGCCGGCCTTGGAAAAGGAAAGCAGCTCGTTGACGAGGGCGGACATGTGGCGCAATTCCTCGCGCACATCGGCGACGTAAACGTGCTGCTTTTCGTCGGCGCGCTGGTCGAGGATGCCGAGGGCCATTTCCATGCGGGCGAGCGGCGAGCAGAGCTCGTGGGCGATGTCGCCGAGGAAACGTTTCTGGCCGGTGAAGAATTCGCGCAACCGCCCGGACATATGGTTCAACGCGGTGCCGAGGCGACCGAGTTCGTCGGCGCGGTCGGCGGAGACCTGCGTTTCAAACTGACCATGGGCGATCGCTTCCGCGGCACCGGTCATCTGCCGCAGCGCCCGGGTGATGCCGGCGATGAGCGGCAGCCAGAGCAGCACCGAGAAGGCGAAGACCACGCCGCCGCCGATCAGCCAGGGCGTGAAGTCGAAGAGCAACCCGCCGCCGCGCAGCGAATCGGTCGCGAGGACGAGGGTCGTCGGCATCGGCGGGCGTCCGCTGCGATCCATGACCGGCAGGCGGACGAGGACCCAATAGAGCGAGGGCTCCGCGGTGCGCAGGATGGATTTGGGAAAGCTGCTGGGGTGCGGCGGCGGTGGGAGTTCGCCTTCGCGCGGGGGACGAGGCATATCGCCAGCGGGGCGCGGCGGACGGTCGGGGCGGCGTTCCTCGTGCGGCGGGGCGTCGTCCCGTCGTGCGCGCTCGGGTTGAGGGCGTTCCCGCGGTGCGCCGTCGCGGAGCGCTTCCGGCGAGCGTTCGCGCTGGCCGTCGGGCGGTCCGGGCCGCGGACGACCTTCCAGAATTTTCTGCCGCACATCGGCCGGCGGTTCGGCGATTTCCCCGGCGATCCGCCGGCCGTCGTTGCGGAAGAGTGCGAATTGCACGCGATACGCGGTGGCCGTCGTTTCCAGAATATCGGGCCACTCAGCCGGCGGGCGCTGGTTGAGCTGGAGGGAAAGCACCTCGGCCATCGTTTGCACGCGGTCGCTCGCCGGGCCGCTGAGCAGGGAATCGAGTCCGAAGCGGAATTGGGCGCGGGCGAAGATCCAAGCGGCGACGCCGAGAAAGACGAGGTTGAGGAAAAACCAGAGAAGGATTTTCGCGGAGAGAGGAAAGCGCACCGGGCGCACCGCCGCGGGTTCAGCGGAAGTCGGCATCGGGGTCGATGAGCATGTAGCCGGCAGCCCGCACGGTGCGGATGAAATGCGGCGTCTTGGGATCGTCGCCGAGCTTTTTCCGCAGCGCGGAAATATGGACATCGATCGAGCGGTCGAAGACTTCGTAGTCGCGGTCGCGGATTTCCTCGAGCAGATGGTCGCGCGTCTTTACGCGGCCCTTGGCGCGGGCGAGCGAGAGCAGGAGTTCGAACTCGACCGGAGTCAGGACGAGCGGCTGATCGCCGAGCGCGGCGGTCCGCGCGCCGGGATGAATGCGGAGATTCGCGACGACGACCTCGGCGTCGGAATCCTTTTCCGAAGCCGGTGCGCGGGCGGTGCGGCGGGTGACGGCGCGCAGCCGGGCGAGTAGTTCGCGGGTGGAAAAGGTCTTCGGCAGATAATCGTCGGCGCCGATTTCGAGGCCGACGATGCGGTCCGCTTCGTCCCCGCGCGCGGTCAGCATGAGCACCGGCACGTCGCTCGTGCGGCGGATTTGTTTGAGCACTTCGAAGCCGTCGAGGCCGGGCAGCATCAGGTCGAGGATGAGCGCGTGCCACGGTTCGGCGGTGGCTCGTTCCACGCCCTCGGGGCCGGTGTGGACGGCGGTGACATCGTAGCCGAGCGGGTCGAGATAGTCGGCGATGAGCCGGCACAGCTTGCGGTCGTCGTCGATGACGAGCAGGCGGGGACGGGCGAAGGACGCGGGCGAATTCATGGGTGTCAACTGATCGAGATTATCGGGAGGCAGACAGGCTGGGCACAGTTTTACACTTCCTTAACAAAATACCGACCGGACAAACACACGCCCTTAACTTCGGCGGAGTTGATTGTGATGAAGACGCGCACCACCCCGGCTCACCAACATGAAAATCAACTCCCTCCTGATCCTCCTCGCCGTCACGCTGACTTTGCTGCTCGCCCCGGCGCGAGCCGGCGAGGCGGTGCCTGCCGACCTCCCGCCGGAAATGCAGGCGCTGCTGGCGGATTTGTTGAAAACCGTGGCGGCCGCGCAAGCCGCGGCGGAACCGGCGGCCCATGAGCGCAAACCCGAGTGGGTCGCCGCGGAAATGAAACCGGATCTCGAAGGTCGGCCCCCGCTCGGTTCCGGGAGCAGTCTGCGCACGAGCGGGCTGCAGACCGGAGCGCTCAGCGGCGGCCGACTGGCTCCTTCGTCGTCGCTCGCCGGGCGCGGCGCGGAGCGGCGCAACGATAGCGCCTGGCGGCAGATTTTCCCGGCGCGCTGAAACGATTCTCACCACCAAACCCAAACCCCAATCCAACAATGAAAACAAAAATACTAACTCTGACCATTGCCGTGCTGCTTCCCTCCACCTGGGTCTTTGCCCAGGGAGAAGGCGGGCCGCGTCCACCGGGCGGACCTCGCGAAGGCGAACGTCCGCGAGGTGAAGGTCCGCGCGAGGGGCAGCGCCCTCCGGGACCGATGCCGATGGCCCTGGTGGCCGCGATTGACGCGGATGGCGACGGCATCATTTCCGCAGACGAGATGAAAGACGCGCCCGCCGCCTTGAAGAAACTCGACAAGAATGGTGACGGCAATTTGACCCGCGAAGAAATCCAGGCGCGTCCGCCGAGAGGGGACGGCCCGCGCCCCGGCGGCAGCGGAGACGAGGAAGGTAAATCGAAGACCGGCCCTCGCGATGGCGATCGTCCACAAGGTGGCCAACGCGACGGTGAGCGTCCGCGCAGTGGTCCCCGGGATGGGGAGCGCCCGCCCGGCGGTCCGCGCGATGGCGAGCGCCCGCGGGGTGGCCCTCGGGATGGCGACAGCAAGCAGTCCGAAGGGAATCGCGAGCGGCCCCCTGGCGGGGAGCGCGGTCAGGGAGAACGTCCTCCAGCTCCGCCGCTGATGGGCACGCTGGATGCCGATCATGACGGCCGCATTTCCGCGCAGGAGATCGACAATGCGGCGGACGCGCTGGCCAAGCTCGATCAAAACAAGGACGGCCAGCTCAGTCCGCGGGAATACGGCCCGCGTCCGCCGGAGGGTGGTCGCCCGCCACGGGAGGGCGGTCGGGAAGGCGACAAGCCGGCGAATTAACCGGCGAATTAACCGGCGGCGTCGGCGTCCAGGTTACAGATACTCATGCACGGGCCGGGGTCGAGAGGCCCCGGCCCTTCGTGTTGCGAACCGAAGGGAGCGGGTCCGGCGGTAATAAGATTCGCCTTGCTCCCTTCCCGGCGCTCGCCTACATCGTTCCACCGGGTGAGTGGTGAAAAGCCGCCTGCCTCGTTGCCGAAACGCCTTCGCAAGCGCGGTGATGACGGAGCCTGTGGCGGCGGGGGAATTTTTCCGCGCAGCCAGCCAGAAACTGCGAACCCAGAATCAATCAACACTGCGCGGGCGTCTGCTCCCCGATCGCGCGGCAAGGAAGTCTCCCTATTCAAATCCAGAATCGTGTAAATGGCCGGATCCGCGCTCGTGAAGTGCGTGTGATCATGGCGTCCACCGGCGAACAGCTTGGCGTAATGAAGCTGTCCGACGCCATCCGCCGGGCGCAAGAATTGGGGCTCGATCTCGTCGAGGTCGCCGCTACCGCGAATCCCCCTGTTTGCCGGATCGTTGATTTCGGCAAGTTCAAGTACGAAGCCGCGAAGCAGGAGAAGGAGAAAAAACACTCGGGCAGCAAGCTCAAGGAAATCAAATTCCGGGTGAACTGCGCCGAGCACGATTACGTCACCAAGATGCGGCACGCCGAGGAGTTCCTCGACAAGGGCAACAAGGTCCGCGTGCAGCTCCAGTTCCGCGGTCGCGAAATGGCCCACCAGGAGCTGGGCATGGCGCTCATGACGCGGGTCAAAACCGATCTCGTGACCATGGCCCAGGTCGAGACCGAGCCGAAGCTCATGGGCAAGAGTGTGACGATGACCCTCGCG
>JBBQIZ010000045.1:0-26045 GCA_038325425.1 Chthoniobacterales bacterium | reverse complement strand
CTCGTTTCCTCTCGTTTCCTCTCGGAATGGCCGGGACAAGGGCGTGCCGAAATGGAGTTTCGGCACGAGAGGGAACTTTGCTCCCGCGCTGGCCGCCCGCGCCGCCCGGCTTTACGCGCGCAACCCGGCCTTTGCCCGCCGCCTGCGCGCCCCCGGCAATGCGGGCCGCGAATGGTTGCGCGCCTTCCTCCGCCACTGGCTGGCCGGCCGCCTGGCCCGGCAGCACCCGGCCCTTTTCGCCCGTCTCCCGGCCTCCTTCCACCTCGGCGCTCCCCTCGAACGCCTCCGCAACGCCGGTTAGTGCTCTTGCGGAGCCGGTGTGTTTCGCACCTCCTTCGGTTTTTGCCTCTGCAGCGACGGTCTGCTCCGCTGCGCCCAAAGTTTTTGCCTCGACGGTCCCGGTTTGCAGCGCTGCCTCGTCGGACTGCTCTGTTGCGCCCGCAGTTTTTGCTTCGGCGGTCCCGGTTTGCGGCGCTGTCCCGTCGGACGGCCAACTTGCAGTGCCCGGACGGTTCATTGAAGCTCCAGATTGAAGGGATGCAGTAGCGGCGCGCGATTCTAAAACGCCAGTTTGCCGTGCTGCAACGCCAGTTTGGGGGTCTGAAGTGACAGGTTGTCGCGTTACATTGACAGGTTGTCACTCTGCAACGGTTGCAGAGCCACAAACTGGCGTTGCAGAGGCGTAAACTTGCGATGCAGTGGCGTAAACTGGCGATGCAGTGGCGTAAACTGGCGTTGCAGAGGTGGAAACTGGCGATGCAGAGCAGCAGTCTGACGCTGCAGAGGCGCAGACTGACGTTGCAGAGGCGGAAACTGGTGATGCCATGAGGCGCACTGTCGGGGCAGCGCAGCAATCTGGTGAAGCCGTGTGGCGCACTGGCGGTGCAGCGTGGGCATCGGGTCGTGCAGAGGGGCATGCCGGCGCTGCCGCGTTGTCCACTGGCCTGACTACAGCGCAGACCGGCGGTGCCGGGGAGCGAATGGAAGCGGGTTTTCCTCTGGTTCCCAAAGTTACCGCAGCGCTTTGGGAACGGGGGGCAGTGGCGAAACTCTGTTTCGGAGGTTCGGGAGGGGGTGGGAGGGCGGTGCTCGCGGCGTCTGCTGGCGCCGATCGGGAGACAGAGTCTCGCCGGTGCGGGCGTCCCCAAAGCGCTGCGCTAACTTTGGGCACGAGAGGGAAACGAGAGTCTCGCCGGTGCGGGCGTTCCCAAAGCGCTGCGCTAACTTTACGGGGCCGGGGGGCGGTCGCTCGCGCCGGCCGCGTGGTCACCCGGTGCCGCTGATGCGGATTTTGCCGCGCTGTCGGATGTGGGGAAGGCCAGCCGGGCGGCGCCATGCCGCTTTTCTTTTCCGGCGGTGATTTCCTCCTTCGCGCGCTTTCGGGGGTGCGCGTATGATTCGCGGCACCATGCCCGCCGATTCCTTTGTTCACCTGCATTGTCACACCGAATATTCGACGCTCGATGGGGCGGTGCGGATCGCGGCGGCGTTGCAGAAGGCGAAGGAGTTCGGGATGCCGGCGCTGGCGATCACGGATCACGGGAATATGTTTGGGGCGATCGAGTTTTACCAGGAGGCGGCGAAGCTGAGTGAGGAGGCGGCGAAGCAGGGGGAGGCGGGGATCAAGCCGATCATCGGCTGTGAGGTGTATGTGGCGCCGGATTCGCATACGAAGAAGTCGGCGAGTTCGCAGCGGGAGTCGGCTTATCACCTGACGCTGCTGGCGCAGAATGACGAGGGCTACCGGAATCTGGTGAAGCTGGTGTCGATCGCGCATCTGGACGGGATGTACTATAAGCCGCGGATCGATAAGGAGCTGCTGGCGCGGTATGGGGCGGGGTTGATCGGGCTGAGCGGGTGTCTGAAGGGGGAGGTGAATGCGGCGATCATCGAGGATGATGTGCCGAAGGCGACGAGGCTGGCGGCGACGTATCGGGATATTCTGGGGGCGGAGAATTTTTTCCTGGAGCTGCACAACCACGGGATCGAGCAGCAGATCAAGTGCAACAAGGTGCTGCCGCGGCTGGCGCATGATCTGGGGCTGGGGCTGGTGGCGGCGAATGATGTGCATTTCCTGAATAAGAGCGATCACGCGGCGCACGATGCGCTGATCTGCATCGGGACGGGGGCGAATGTGACGGATGAGCGGCGGCTGCACTATGTGCAGGAGGTTTATTTCAAGTCGCCGGCGGAGATGCGGGCGCTGTTTTCCGAGGTGCCGGAGGCTTGCGATAATACGCTGGCGATCGCGGAGCGCTGCGGGCTGAAGATCGATACGTCGCCGAAGTATCCGAACTACCCGCCGCCGGTGGGGAAGACGCAGGAGCAGTATTTGCGGGAGATCACGGAGAGGGGGCTGCGCACGCGCTACGGGGCGGAGGCGGATGCGGCGGCGGTGCAGGAGCGGTATGCGCTGGAGATCCGTGTGCTGGAGGCGCAGGGGTTCGTGAATTATTTCCTGATTGTGTGGGATTTCATCCACTGGGCGAAGGAGCGCGGCATTCCGGTGGGGCCGGGGCGCGGGTCGGCGGCGGGGTCGATGGTGGCGTATGCGATGGGGATCACGGATATCGATCCGATCAAGTTTAAGCTGCTGTTTGAGCGGTTCCTGAATCCGGAGCGGGTGTCGCCGCCGGATATCGATGTGGATTTCTGCGTGAACCGGCGCGGGGAGGTGATCGACTACGTGCGCAACAAGTACGGCGAGCGGGCGGTGTCGCAGATCATCACGTTCGGCACGCTGGGGGCGAAGTCGGTGGTGCGCGATGTGGCGCGGGTGCAGGGCTGGGGTTATGCGGATGCGGATCGGATCGCGAAGATGATCCCGAATGAGCTGGGGATCACGCTGGCGGGCTTCGACAAGAAGAATAAGGAGACGGGGGTGATCGAGCACACGGCGGGGGCGATCGACAAGAATCCGGAGCTGAAGAAGGCGGTGGAGACGGAGCCGGCGACGGCGCAGCTCTGGGACATCGCGACGAAGCTGGAGGGGCTGACGCGCGGGGTGGGGGTGCATGCGGCGGGGGTGGTGATCGGGGATCGCGATCTGAGCGAATACATTCCGCTGACGCGGGCGAATGACGGCTCGATCGTGTCGCAATACGCGATGGGGCCGCTGGGCGATGTGGGGATGCTGAAGTGCGATTTCCTCGGGCTGAAGACGCTGACGGTGATCACGGACGCGGTGGTGCTGATTCACCAGCACACGCCGGATTTTAATATCGACCGCATCCCGCTGGATAATCAGGCGACCTTCGATCTGCTGAACAAGGGCGAGACGATCGCGATCTTCCAACTCGAGTCCGGTGGCATGACGGGCTGGGCGCGGCAGTTCGACATCCGCGACATCGAGGATCTGAATGCGCTGATCGCGCTTTACCGGCCGGGCCCGATGGATCTGATTCCGGATTACGTGAAGCGGAAGAAGGGGCTGGCGAAGGTGAAGGCGCCGCACAAGCTGCTCGATGGGGTGACGAAGGAGACTTACGGGGTGCTCATTTATCAGGAGCAGGTGATGCAGGCGGCGCAGGTAATGGCGGGTTACACGCTCGGCGGCGCCGATCTGCTGCGCCGCGCGATGGGCAAGAAGGACAAGGAAAAGATGGCGAAGGAGCGGGTGAAATTCCGCGAGGGCGCGGCGGCGTTGCACGGGGTGAAGCCGGAGGTGGCGGACGATGTGTTCGATACGCTGGAGAAGTTCGCGGGCTACGGGTTTAACCGTTCGCACTCGGCGGCGTATGCGTGGATCAGCTATCAGACGGCGTATTTGAAGGCGAATTACCCGGTGGAGTTTATGGCCGCGGTGATGAGCAACGAGGTTTCGAACACGGACAAGATCAGTATTTTCGTCGGGGAGTGCGAGCGGCTGGGGATGAAAATCCTGCCGCCGGATGTGAACAAGAGCGGGCTGAAATTTACGCCGGAGGAGGTGAGTGCGGAAGGGGTGGCGGCGGCGCAGGCGGCGCGGATGGTGAAGGTGCCGGTGGTGGAAGGCGAGGTGCCGGCGATCGAGGAAGAGGGGGTGCGTTTTGAGGATTTGCCGGGCGCGGGGGAAAGCAAAGCGGCGGAGCCGGCGGTCGTGACGGCGACGGGGGAGCGCATCCATGTGGGGTCGATTCGTTTCGGGCTGGCCGCGATCAAGAATGTCGGCGAGGTCGCGATGGAGGCGGCGGTGGCGGAGCGCGAGGCCAAGGGGCCGTTCGTGTCGCTGGAGGATTTCTGCGGGCGGATCGACTTGAAGAAGCTGAATAAGAAAGCGCTGGAGTGCCTGGTGAAGTGCGGGGCTTTCGACTGGACGGGCGGGGAGCGCGCGCAGCTCGTCTCCGAGATCGACGGCGCACTGGCCGCGGCGTCGAGCGCGCATCGCGATCGGGCGGCGGGGCAGTTCTCGATGTTCGACGATTTCGAGGTCAGCAAATCGAGCGGCAGCAAATCCGGCGGACCGAAGGTGACGCCGTGGAGTTCGACCGAGAAGCTCGCCTTTGAAAAGGAACTGCTCGGCTTTTACGTGACCGGCCACCCGCTCGACGACTATCGCGCGGCGCTGGAGAAGTCCGGCATCACGCCGATCGCCAAGCTCAGCGAGCAGGAGGACAAGAGCACGGTGACGATTGCGGGCGCGCTGACTTCGGTGGAAAGGAAGTTCACGAAGCGGGACAACAAACCTTTCGCCGTGGTGGTGCTGGAAGATCTCACGGCCTCGCTGGAGGTGATGATCTGGAATGAGGCGTTCACCAAATGCCAGGCGCAACTCGTGCAGGGCGCGGTGGTGACGATCACCGGACGGCTGGATACGCGAGATGAAGCGCCGCGGGTCGTGGCCAATGAAGTGAAGCCGGTGAAGAAGCCCGCGCCGACGGAGAAACCGGTGGTGTTGTGCTTTGACCGGCAGCAGACGACGGAGGCGGATTTGCTGACCGTGCGCGCGGTCGTCGAGCGGTTCCCTGGCTCGCGCCGGCTGGAGTTTCTGTTCAACGGCCCGGATGGACAGCGGCTGCGCATGCAGGCGGGGAGTGAATTCCGCGTGGCGTGGAATGAGGAGATCGCCCGCGAACTTTCGCCCTGGCTGAAGAGCTGAGATTTCCGCAGCGAAGTCCGCCTGCCTTCCCCGCAAAAGAAAACCGCCGGGATGTTTCCATCCCGGCGGTTTCTTGAATTAACTTTTCGTGGGTTGCTTAGAACACGAAACGGACGCCAACGCGAGCTTGCGCGGAGTTCTGATCGTCTTCACCCCAGGTATAACGGCCTTCGCCGAAGATACCGATGGTCTGGGTGGCCCGATATTCGAGGCCGCCACCAGCGTGCAGGGTGCCGAAACCTTCGCCGTTCACTTCATACCCGCCGCCGCCGAAGATATAAGGGGCGAGGCAGAAGCCGCCGACACCGTTATCGATCGGGAAACGAGCGATGATCCGGCCGCTGGTGGCCCAGACGCCATTGACGTCGCCGTCATGGAGGTTGCCGTCCACGCCGACGCCGAGGTAGCGCATGAAGAAGTAGTTCAGGGCGATGCCGCCGCCGAATCCATCCGCGTGCGTGTTGGCCGAACGACCGTCGGTGTAGCTACCGAACACGTCGAGTTGGAATTCCTGGTCCGCGAAGCAGGGTTCAGGGGCCGGGGCTTTGTATTCTTTGCTTTCCATCATGGGCTGGCCGGCGAATGCGCTGGAGGCGACGGCGAGGCTCGCGAGGAAGGGAATTGCGATCTTTTTCATTGTGTTTATTTCCTGATTTGGGGTTGGGTTTAGGGGCCGGTTGGGAACCGACGGTTGGCACAAATAGAGAATCGGTTTTGGGGTGTAAAGAAATTTATGGCGGGCTGATTTGATGCAAGATGTCCCGAGTCAGGTATTTCCCGTTGATGCGGAGGGTCTGCGAAATTGGACAAGGATCGGCGGAGCGATCAGAAAATTTCACCGCCCGGAGACCGTTGGAAATTCCATTTGTCTTTCCAAAGAGGCGCTCTAGAGTCGCCGTCCCGTTTTTCCTGAAATGTTCCGATCCCAAACCGAAATGAAGATCTTCTGCGGCTCGGCGCATCGCCAGCTCGCGCAGCGCATCTGCGCCTCCATCGGCCAGCCGCTGGGAGACGCTACGGTCGATTCTTTCCCGGACGGCGAGACGTTTGTCAAAATCAACGACAACATCCGCGGGCGCGATGTCTTCCTCGTGCAGCCGACCTGTCCGCCGACAAACCAGAACCTGATGGAGCTGCTCATCATGGTCGATGCGGCGCGGCGGGCGAGCGCGGCGCGGATCACGGCGGTCATTCCCTTCTTCGGTTACGCGCGTCAGGATCGTAAAGATCAGCCCCGCGTGCCGATCACGGCGAAGCTGGTTGCCAATCTTCTGACCGCCGCGGGTGTGGATCGGGTGCTGACGATGGACCTCCACGCGCAGCAGGTTGCTGGCTTCTTCGACATTCCGGTCGATCACCTTTTCGCGGCGCCGGTGCTGATTCGGTATTTGCGGGACAAGAAGTTCGCCACGCCCGTGGTCGTCTCGCCGGATGTCGGTGGATTGAAAATGGCGTCCGCCTATTCGCAGGCGCTCGGAGCGAGCCTCGCCATCGTCGCCAAACGGCGCAAGAGCGCGACCGAGATCGAAGCGCTGAATGTGATCGGCGAAGTGGAAGGGCGCGAAGTCATCATCGTGGACGACTTGACGGAGACTGCCGGGACGCTCTGCAGCGCGGCGAAGATTTTGAAAGAGCGCGGTGCGACGAGGATCATCGCCGGTGTCTCCCATGCGGTGCTCTCCGATCTGGCGATCGAGCGGCTGAAGAAGTCGTCGATTGCCGAGTTGATCACGACGAACAGCGTTCCCGTCCGGTCTGGCGACGGTTTCCCAATCACCACGCTCTGCATCGCGGAATTGCTCGGCGAAGGCATCAAACGCATCCACGACGACGAATCCGTCTCCTCACTTTTCCGCATCAACGAAACCGAGAAAATCTAACCCCATATGGCTAAACAACAGAAACTCACCGCGCAGACGCGCCTCACCTCCGGCCGCACCGCGGTCAACAAGATCAAGCAGCAGGGCCTCGTTCCGGCCGTGATTTACGGCGGTCAGGACAAGCCGCAGAATCTTTCGATCAACGCTCGCGAAATCAGCAATATTCTCGCCCACGCGACCAGCGAACATTTCCTCGTGGACTTGGAAATCGCCGACGGCGGCAACAAGACCAGCCGGTTGGCGCTCGTCCAGGAAGTCCAGCACCACCCGATCAAGGGCAACGTCCTGCACGTCGATTTCCACACCGTAAAAGCCGACGAGAAGCTGCATGCGAAAATTCCGATCGAGACGATCGGCGAAGCAGGCGGGGTGAAAAACTTCGGCGGCATTCTTGAATTCCCGATGCATGAGATCGAGGTCGAGTGTCTGCCCAAGGATCTGCCGGAAGTCATCACGCTCGACGTGTCCGAACTCGGCGTCGGCGACGCGATCCACATCAAGGACATCAAGTTCCCCGAAGGCGTGACCGCACGCGTGGATGAAGATCTCACGGTTGTCCGCGTCGCGGCTCCGAAGGTCGAAGTCGAGCCCGCCGTCACCGAAGCCACCCAGCCCGAAGTCCTGAAAGAGAAGAAGGATGAAGGCGCGGCTGCGGCCAAGCCTGCGGACAAGAAATAGTCCGCCTTCGTCGCGCGTGAAACCATGTCTCCCATGCTCGCCCCGGGCCTGCGACTCGTCGTGGGTCTCGGCAACCCCGGCCGCGAGTATCAGGAGACGCGCCACAATGTGGGTTTCATGATTCTTGAGCGACTGGCCGCGCGGGAGCGCGCAGAGTTTCGCCGGGAGAGAGATTGGAAGGCCGAAGTGGCCCGCGCCGGCGACCTGCTGCTCTGCAAGCCGCTGACCTATATGAATCTCAGCGGCCAATCCGTGCGCCCGCTCAGTCAGTTTTACAAAATCGAACCTTCCCAGATGCTCGTCGTCCTCGACGACATGGCGCTCCCGTTGGGCAAACTGCGGATTCGTTCCGAGGGTTCCGCCGGCGGACACAACGGGCTCAAATCCATCATCGAACATTGCGGCACTCAGGCCGTGCCGCGGCTGCGCGTCGGCATCGGTGAAGCCGGGCGCGATGCGGTGGACCATGTGCTCGGGCGTTTTGCCTTGGAAGAACAGGCCCCTTTGGAGCAGAGTCTGGCCCGCGCGATCGAGGCGATCGATTGCACGCGGACGCAGGGCCTCGCCGCGGCGATGAACATTTACAACCAACCAACCCCATCCAACTCATGAAAAACCGATACGAAGGACTTTTCGTCCTCAATGTGAAAGGCAACGAAGAAGGCGCGAAAGAAGTGATCGAGCGCCTCGAAGGCGAATTTAAAAAGGACGGCGCGAAAATCGAACAAGTCCAGAAGATGGATCGCCGCCAGTTCACCTACGTCGCCGGCGACCTCGACAGCGGCTACTATGTGAATTTCATCTTCAGCGCCGAGCCGAACGTCATCGAAAAACTTCGCGCCCGCTTCACCCTGGACGAAGACGTGTATCGCCAGCACTACCAGAAGCTGCGCGCGAAATCGGCAGAAGCCGCGGTCTAAAGCGCACCCCGCCGCACTCCAGACGCTCCTTATGGCCAGCCTCAACAAAGTCATGATCATCGGGAATCTCACCCGGGATCCGGAGATCAAATATACGCCGAAGGGCACCGCGATCGCGGATATCGGCTTGGCCGTGAATCGGAACTACACCACCGAGAGCGGCGAGAAGCGCGAGGAAGTGACCTTCATCGACGTGACGCTTTGGGGTCGGGTCGCGGAGATCGTCGGCGAATACTGCAAGAAAGGCCGCCCGCTCTTTGTCGAAGGGCGGTTGCAACTCGATTCTTGGGACGACAAGGCGACTGGCCAGAAGCGCAGCAAGCTCAAGGTCATCGGTGAAAACATCCAGCTCCTCGGCGGCCGTGAAGGCGGGGGCGGTGGTGGTGGTGGTGGAGAGTCCGGCGAGCCAATCGGAGAAGGACGTCCGCAGGGACGGCCTGCCAGCCGGCCTTCGGCACCGCCGCCGGCTAAGCGTCCACCGGCCGATCCTGACCTGGACGCTGCGGAAGACGACATCCCGTTCTAGACCAAACCGGAGATTTTAAGAAAGGCGGGCACTGCTGAGGTGCCCGCCTTTTCTTTGCGGCCGAAACGGCTGGCCTTGCGGCTAGCGTTCGCCGGGGATGCTCATCTCGAAGATGGTCTCGTTGTCACCGGCTTGCGTGCCGGGACGGGGTTCGAGGCTGAGTGTCCGATAGGCGCGTTCCAGCGCCTGCGGGTTGTTGCGCAGTTCGGGGAAAACGGCGACCAAGCGTTGCTTGATCCACTGGCGGGCCATGCCCCGGTCCACCGGATGTAATTCCGGTTCGCTGGAGAAGGCCCGCTTAAAGAACTGAAGAAGTCCCGTTGTCATAAGTGCCCCAGATAACACTCTGGACCGGCTTTTATTTAGACAATTGTGTGAATAACTCAGTCCCTCATCCATCGGCCCAGGTGGGCGGCGAGGAACACGAGATGGAAAATCGCCACGGTGGCGGCGGGTTGCCAGGACCACGGGCGGGCCGATGCGACCACACTTTTCTCCCGCATCGCCAGAGCCAATAGCCCGGCCAAAACGCCCCAAGCGAAAACGCCGGTTAGAGGAGCATCGAAGATCGGCGGATGAGCGAGAGCGTCCGAGCGCCAGAACCAGAATCCGCGTAAATTGGCAGCGAGCGGTTCGAGGTGGGCGTCGGTCAATGCGGCGAAAAACCCCGTCCCGAGCGCAATCTGGAGGTGACTCCACCGAAGGAAAAAATGCCGCAGCCCCTCCCTCGTTCCGACGATGACAGCGAACCAGAAAAGCGGCAGCCCGAGCGGCACCGATCCCAGTCGTACTCCGAGCAGACCTCCGTAATGAATCCGACCGAGCGGAAAACCCGTGCGGATGCTCATCCAGGCGACCAAGCTGACCGCCAGCAGAATCATCAACCCCCAGCGGCGTGCCGTAGCCAAGCCCTCCCGCGCGGCGAGACAGAGATACGCATTGGCTGCGGCGAGCGTGATCCAGAGAAAATCCAGATGCTGCAGCAGCCATTGCAGCGTGAGGAAAAGGTCGCGATTGAGCACCCATTGCCCGAGTTGCGCATCGCCGAACCCGAACGTCCAGATCGCGCCCACGAGGAGCGAGACGAGGACGAAGAGCACCCACAGCCCGGCGGCCAGCGGTTCGAGAGCCCGCGACAACGGGGAAGGGCGGGAACGCATGAGCGGCGGCGCCGCGCGAACGGGTTACGCCGCCCGATTGGCCGCGCCGATCTCGTGATCGCGCGATTTCAGACTATCGATGGCCGCGCGCACTTCCGTGCTCAATTCCGCCAGCATCTCCCGCGTGATCTCCATCTGCGCATCCTTGAACTGCGCCCACTCAGCCGCGGTGGCCTGCAAACGGGCATAACGCTGCGCGATATAAGCCCGCGCGGCGTCCGTGAGATCCGGCGATTCCAGCTTCGATTCCATCCGGCGTTGCGCTTCGCCGAGTTCGGCGAGCAGAATCTTCTCGGAGGGAACGGTGCGGAGTTTCTGGGCGAGGCCGATCTTCGAGAGCGTCCAGATGATCCACTTCGTCGGATCGAACTGCCAGGGCTTCACGCCGTTCCGGTAGTCGTGCTGAAACTCGTGGTGATAATTGTGATACCCCTCGCCGAAGGTGAAGATCGCCATGATCCAGGAGTCGCGGGCCGTGCAGTTCGAGGAATACGGCCGCTTGCCGATGTAGTGGCAGAGCGAATTGATGCAAAAGGTGCAGTGCTGGAGGAAAACCACGCGAGCGACACCCGCGATGAGCACCCCGCCGAGCGCCGATTCCCAGCCGCCCCACGCGTAACCGAGGATGCCCGGCAGCACGAACGCCACGAAAATCGCGATCCACTGCACATACTTGTGCTGGAACATCACCATCTTGTCCCGCTTCA
The DNA here is from genome assembly GCA_038325425.1 of Chthoniobacterales bacterium. Classification (GTDB taxonomy): domain Bacteria; phylum Verrucomicrobiota; class Verrucomicrobiia; order Chthoniobacterales; family Chthoniobacteraceae; genus Chthoniobacter. The sequence continues at coordinate 15,097 of JBBQIZ010000045.1, read as the reverse complement.
GGTCGGGCACGTTCTCGTAGGTCGTGTCCGAGTCGAGCTTGAAGATCAGCCATCCGATGTGCGCGTGAAAGAGCCCCTTGTTGATCGAATAAGGATCCTCGTCGTGATCCACGTGCTTGTGGTGCGTCCGATGTTCGCAGGACCACATGAGCGCGGAGTTTTCAAACGCGCCCGCGCCGAAAAACAGGACCAGCGCCTTGACGATCGGGTGGCCCTGGAAAGCCAGATGCGAAAACATCCGATGATACCCGAGCGTGATCGAGAAGCCGCACGCCGCGAAGAAGAAGAGGAACATCGCCACCTGAAACCAATCGAGTCCGAAGAACCAAATGTAAGCGGGCACCGCCGTGAGCGAGAGAAAGAGCGTACCGATGAGGAAAGAGCTGGTAACCCAGTTAACGCGATCGAAGGGGATGTTTTTGAACATGAAGTGATTTGGAGGAGAGATCTGCTGGGGGTTGGAGGCGCACTGCTATAATGGCTGAGCAGGTACCGTGCAATCCTGAATTCCTCGGGTTCCGGCCCATCCCCGGGGTCGGGGAGCCGGAGACTCCGCACTGGACACGCCGCCCCGCCCTCCGCACAGTCCACCGATGTCATTTAAAGATTTTGGTCTCGATCCTGAGATCGTCCGTGGGGTGGAGTCGATGGGGTACGTTGATCCGACGCCCATCCAGTTGCGCGCTTTTCCGATCATTCTCGAAGGCAAGGATATGATGGGTTCGGCCCAAACGGGCACCGGCAAAACGGCCGCCTTCGGTCTGCCCATTCTCTCCAAACTGAAGTCCCACGGCAAAATGCGCGCGCTCATCCTCGAACCGACGCGCGAACTGGCCGCCCAAGTCGAGACCGCCTTCCGGGATTTCGCCCGCTACACCGAGTTGACGGTCGGCCTCGTCTATGGCGGCGTCGGTTACGGCAAACAGCGCGAATTTCTCGAAACCGGCGTCGATGTCCTTGTGGCCACGCCGGGCCGCTTGCTCGATTTCCTCGAAGACGGCACCGCCAACCTCAAGGACATCGAATACCTCGTGCTCGATGAAGTGGACCGCATGCTCGACATGGGTTTCCTCCCGCAAGTCCGCCGCATCGTCGATCGCCTGCCGAAGACCCGGCAGACGCTCTTCTTCTCGGCCACGCTCCCGCCGGAACTCGAAACGATGACCCAATGGCTGCTCACCAACCCCGAGCAGGTCGAGATCGGCCAGCGGCGTTCGCCCGCGGAGACGGTGACTCACGCGCTTTATCCCGTGGCCAAGGATCAGAAGTTCGAACTCCTCATCGCCCTCCTCGAACACACCAAATTCGATTCCGCGATCATCTTCACGAGCACCAAAGTCATGGCCGACCGCGTCGCCCATCAGCTCAAGGACCTCAAGCATTCCGTCGCCGTTCTCCACTCCAACCGTACCCAGAGCGAGCGCGAAGACGCCCTCGCCGGCTTCAAGAGCGGCAAATACGAGGTCATGGTCGCCACCGACATCGCCGCCCGCGGCCTCGACATCGCCGGCGTCTCGCACGTCGTGAACTACGACGTCCCGCAGCATCCCGAAGACTACGTCCACCGCATCGGCCGCACCGGTCGCGCGCTCCAGGTCGGCGACGCCGTCACCATCTTCACCGCCGAGGAAATCGACCACGTCCGCTCGATCGAACGCTTCATCGGCACCGCCATCAAGCGGGTCAAGCTGGAGAACTTCAACTACGTCTACACCGCCCTCTTCAACGAGTCCCAGATCCCCGCCGGTGGCGTGGGCAAAGGCGTGCGCACCGCCCGCGGCTACAGCTTCGGCGCCCGGCGGAAACGCTAGGCCCCTTCGGCAGCCCGCACCGTTCGGCCCCGCTCTAGCTAACCGCGGGTGGCGAGGTGGCTCTCGATCTCGGCGAGAATCTGGTGGGTGGGGTCGCGGTCGTATTTGTAGTCGTCGAGGACGAACTGGCCTTTGCGCCCGGCGATTTCATAACGCACGGTGGCGAGGCCTTTGTCTTCCCACTTCTTTTTGCCGAGGCCGCTGATGCTCCCAAAAGGGACGCGGGTGCCATCGGGGGCATAGACGGCTTCTTCGTCGCTCCGCAGGACGCGCCCTTTCTGCGTGTTCCAATAGGCGAGGGCGATGACCCCGAGGATGGAAAGCGCGATGCTGAGCGCGATCTGCATCATGATGTCGTCGTCCTTGAAGCGTTTGTGCGGCTTCTCCTCCGACCAGCCTTGGCTGGCGGCGTAGGCGGGCCACTCGGCGAGGCGACCGTCTTTTTCGAGCTGGTCCTGGGCGTCCCAGCGTTCGTTGCTCCGCGGGTAGCCGACTTTGCCGTCCCAGAAGAACCAGCCGGCGACGGCGAGGAGGAAGATGGCGATGAAGAGTTTCTGCTTTTTCCAGATGGGGGTGATGCGGGCTTCGGCGGGCATGGCGGGAGAGAAAGCGACGCTTTGGGAAATGACAAAGGAAATTCCGGTGAAGTCCGCGCGCGGCCGGGGCTAGGGTGCGAGACGTTCGGCGATGCGCCGGAGGGCCCACGAGGCGTGTTCGGCGATGAGGGGTTCAGGGTCCCGCGCGGCGCGCTCGAGGGCGGGGAGATCGTCGCGCGTGCCGACATTGCCGAGGGCGATGCAGACGTTGCGGAGGAAGCCGCGGCGCTTGATGCGTTTGATCGGAGATTTCTTGAAGAGGGTGCGGAAGTGTTCGTCGTCGAGCGCGAGGAAATCGCGCAAGGCCCAGCCGTGGACGAATTCGCGCGCGGCGAAGCTGCTCTCCTGCGATGCCTGGGCGAAGCGGTTCCACGGGCAGGCGGTGAGGCAGTCGTCGCAGCCGTAGATGCGGTCGCCGATGGCGATGCGAAATTCTTCGGGGATGGGGCCTTTGTTTTCGATGGTGAGGTAGGAGACGCAACGCCGGGCGTCGAGCTGCTGCGGCGCGGTGATGGCGCCGGTGGGGCAGGCGGTGATGCAGCGGGTGCATTTCCCGCAGTGATCGGCCATGGGCGCATCCGGGGCGAAGTCGAGCGTGGTCAGGATCTCGGCGAGGAAAAACCAGGTGCCGAGTTTCGGGTGCACGAGCATGGTGGATTTGCCATGCCAGCCGGCGCCGGCGAGCGCCGCGAAGTCGCGCTCGAGCACCGGGCCGGTATCGACGTAATGGCGCTGGCGCCCGCCGCGCGCGGCGAGCCAGGCATCGAGCGCGACGAGCTTTTTTTCGATCAGGTCGTGGTAGTCGTCGCCCCAGGCGTAGCGGGCGATGCGCCCGGTGGCAGGGGTGGGCGCGGGGTGGTCCGGCGCGGGGTCGGGTGGCCAGTAGTTCATCGCGAGGACGACGACGCTGCGCGCGCCGGGGACGACTTGCTGAGGGTCGGTGCGCCGGTCTTGATTCCGCTCCAGCCAGGTCATCTCGCCCGCGCGTCCCTCGGCCAGCCACGCGCGGAATTCCGCCGCATGCGGCGGGGTGACACACGGCGCGATGCGGCAGAGATCGAAACCCAGCGATTGGGCGAACGCGACGAGCTCGGCTTTCACGCCGCAGGTTGCCACGAAAACGCGCGCCGCGCTTCCGCGATCAAGGCGTCGGCCGCCTCTTGGTGGGTCAGCGCCGAAGTCTCCAGGGTGCACTGCGCGACGGATGCGTAGAGAGGGCGGCGTGCCTCGAGGAGCTGGTGCACGGTCGCGCGCGGGTCGGGCGTCTGCAGGAGTGGGCGTTTCTTATTCCGCGACACGCGCTCGAAGATCACGGCTTCGCTGGCCGTGAGCCAGACGACAAAGCCCAGCTCGCGGAGCAGCGCATGGTTTTCCTCGCGCCCCACGATCCCGCCACCCGTCGAGATGACCGCGCGATTGAGCAGATGCAGCGCCCGCAGCGCCTCCGTCTCCTGCTCGCGGAACCACGCCTCGCCATGCTCCGCGAAGATCTCCGCGACCTTCATCCCGGCGCGCTCGACGATGACGGCATCGGTGTCGATGAATTGAAACCCGAGCTGCTGCGCCACGCGCCGCCCGATGGACGTTTTGCCACTGCCCATGAAGCCGATGAGAACGATATTGGTGCGCGGGGAAGCCACGCCGCGCAGGGTGGAAAGCGCCGCCGGAAAGGGAAAGGGCAAAGTGCGAGGCGAGGCTCCCGCGGCGCCCGGGGTGATTCGATCTCCGCTCTATTTTGCCCTTCCCCTTTGCCCGGTCGCCGCGCCAAATACCCGCCCGCATGAATCCTACCGCCGCACCGCTGATCGCCATCATCATGGGCAGCACTTCCGATTGGGAGACGATGCGCCATGCTTCCGAGATGTTGGAGAAATTCGGCGTGGCCCATGAGCGGCAGGTCGTGTCGGCGCACCGCACGCCGGAGCTGATGGCGACCTTCGCGCGGGAAGCGGCGGGGCGGGGGATTCAGGTGATCATCGCCGGTGCGGGCGGCGCGGCGCATCTGCCGGGCATGGTCGCGGCGCATACGCCGCTGCCGGTGCTCGGGGTGCCGGTTGAAAGCAAGGTGCTGCGCGGGGTCGATTCGCTGCTTTCCATCGTGCAAATGCCGGCCGGGATTCCCGTAGGCACGCTGGCCATCGGCGAGGCTGGGGCGAAGAACGCGGGTCTGCTCGCAGTGAGCATCCTCGCCTTGCAGGACAAGGATCTGCGCGCCGCGCTGGATCGTTTCCGCGAGCACCAGACCTCCAGCGTCCTCGCCGCGAAACTGCCATGAGCCAGCCGAAAATCTTTCTGCCGGGCAGCACCGTCGGCGTGATGGGCGGCGGCCAGCTCGGGCGCATGTTTGCCATCGCCGCGCGGCGCATGGGTTATCGCGTGCACACTTTCTCGCCCGATGAAGACACGCCGACCGGCCAGCTCGCGGATCGCGAAGTGGCGGCGAAATACGACGACGCGGCAGCGGTGCGCGACTTTGCTCGCGGGATCGATGTGCTCACTTTCGAGTTCGAGAATATCCCGACACAGACCATCGAGTGGGCGGCGGAGTTTTGCGAGGTGCGTCCTTCGGCGAATGTCCTGCACATCTGCCAGCATCGGTTGCGCGAGAAGGAATTCCTCGCCGGTTCCGGCCTGCCGTTGCCGCGCTTCGCGCCGGTGAATAGCGCGGCCGATCTCGCCGACGCACTCCAGCACCTCGGTGCGCCCGCGGTGCTCAAGACCGCGGCATTCGGCTACGACGGCAAGGGTCAGCGCAAGATCGCGCGGCGCGAAGACCCGGCGAAGATCTGGGAGGAATTCGGCGGCACGCCTGCAGTGCTCGAGCAGTTCGTGGAATTTGAAAAGGAAGTGTCGGTGATCGTGGCGCGCGGGGTGGATGGAAAGATGGCCGCGTATCCGGTGTGCGAAAACGTGCATCGGCATCACATCCTCGACGTGACCGTGGTCCCGGCGGCGGTGAGCCCGGAAGTGGATACGCAGGCGCGCGTGCTGGCGGGTGAAGTGGCGGAGAAGCTCGGGCTCGTCGGGCTGCTTGCGGTCGAGATGTTCCTGCTCAAGGACGGCTCGCTGCTCATCAACGAACTCGCGCCGCGCCCGCACAACAGCGGCCACTTTTCCTTCGACGCCAGCGTGACGAGCCAGTTTGAGCAGCAGCTCCGCGCGGTCTGCGGCCTCCCGCTCGGCAGCACCGAATCGCTGCGCCCGGCGGCGATGGTCAATCTGCTCGGCGACCTGTGGGCGAATGGCGAACCCGACTGGCTCGCGGCCGCGGCGATGCCGCACGTGAAGATTCATCTTTATGGCAAAGCCGGCGCGCGCCCGGGCCGCAAGATGGGGCATCTCGTGGCGTTTGGCGGGACCGGGGAAGAGGCGGTGCATCGTGCGCAGGCGGCACGCGCAGCGCTCCTGCCCCAACGTCATGCTGAGCGGAGCGAAGCACCTCTGATCTCCGCCCCTCCTCACAATCCGACAAAAAAGGACACGGTCCCAAAAGTGGGACGCGGCCGGAAAAAGGCAGAGCCCAGAGATTCTTCGCTGCGTTCCGAATGACAGCGTCTTTAAGGAGCGCGCGCTGAATGGAGACGAAGACTCTCGCGACGGAGACGCCGACGGAATTGGCGACGGCGGTGGAGGAGGCGAGTCGCGCGCTGCGTAAGGGTGATGTCGTCGCGTTGCCGACGGAGACGGTTTATGGCCTCGCCGCCGACGCGCTTCGTCCGGAAGCAGCGGTGAAGATTTTCGCAGCCAAGGAACGCCCGCTTTTTGATCCACTCATCGTGCACCTGCCGTCGCGCGACTGGCTGGAACGCCTGACCGCGATCCCGGACGAAAGCCGCGCGCTGGTCGAGGCGTTGATCGCGAAGTATTGGCCGGGGCCGCTCACGCTCGTCCTGCCACGGCGCGAGATCGTGCCGGATCTGGTCACGTCCGGCCTCGACACCGTCGCCGTGCGCATGAGCGCGCACCTGGTTTTCCGCGCGGTGATCGAGCACTTCGGTCGTCCGCTCGCCGCGCCGAGCGCGAATCGCTTCGGCCGGATCAGCCCGACCGCCGCGGCGCACGTGCAGAACGAACTCAACGCCCGCATCCATCTCATCATCGATGGCGGCGCGACCGAGCACGGCGTGGAATCGACGATCGTGAAAGTGGACGGCCCGAAGCTGCACATCCTGCGTGCCGGTCCAGTGACGCCGGAGGAACTCGCGGCCTTTGGCGAAGTGGATCGCGTGAACTCCGGCCCGCGCCCCGACGCGCCCGGCCAGCTCACCAGCCACTACGCGCCGCGCACCCGTCTCGTGCTGCTGCCGCCGGGGAAATGCTGGGCGCAGGCCGCGACGGAGTTTCCGCTCAGCGCTGGGCTGCTCGCCTTTCGGCAGGCGGGACCCGCGGGGAAGTTTGCCGTCACGGAAATCCTCTCCGCGACTGGCGATCTCCGGGAGGCCGCGGCCACGCTCTTCGCCAGGATGCGCGCGCTCGACGGCGCGGCGCTCGATCTCATCGTCGCCGAGTCCGTGCCCGAGGAAGGGCTTGGGATTGCCATCATGGATCGTCTCCGCAAAGCTGCCGCCAAGCATGTCTGAACCCGCCGCGACCGCCGTTGACGAAAAGGTCAACAAGATCAGCACCAAAGCCGCGGGGATCGTCGGGATGGCCGTGATGTGCAGCCGCGTGCTCGGGCTGATTCGCGAGCAAATCTTCGCGTGGCTCTTTGGCGGCGGGAAGGAAATGGACGCGTTCACCGTGGCCTTCCGCACGCCGAATCTGCTCCGCGATCTCTTCGCGGAAGGCGCTCTCTCGACGGCCTTCGTGACGGTTTTTTCCAAGAAGATCGTGACCGAAGGCCCGGACTCCGCGTGGAAGCTGGCGAACAAAGTCGCGACGCTCGCGGCGATCTTCATGAGCTTGATCGTGGTCGTCGGCATCCTCGTCGCGCCTTACCTGATCAAGATTCTCGCGCCGGGTTTTGCGGCCACCCCGGGCAAGATGGAGCTGACGGTGCAGCTCGCGCAGCTCATGTATCCCTTCATCCTGCTCGTCTCGCTCGGCGCGCTTGTGATGGGCATGCTCAATGCGCGCAATGTCTTCGGCGTTCCGGCGATGGCGTCGTCCTTTTTCAACATCGGATCGATCATCGGCGGGGTGTCGCTCGGCTGGTGGCTCGATCCGACGTTTGGCCCGAAGGCGCTCTACGGCCTCGCGCTCGGCACGGTGATCGGCGGCGCGCTGCAGCTCGGCGTGCAGCTCCCGTCGCTCCGCAAGATCGGCTTTCACTTCCGGCCGGACTTCGATTGGAAAGACGACGGCGTGCGGACGATCCTGCGGACAATGGGGCCGGCGATCGTCGCGGCGAGCTCGGTGCAGGTGAACGTGATGGTCAACACGTGGTTCGCTTCGTGGCTGGAAGACGGCACGGCGTATCGCCTGAACATCGCCTTCCGGCTGATGCAGCTCCCGCTTGGAATTTTCGGCGTGGCCATCGGCACGGTCACGCTGCCGCTGCTCTCGCGCATCGCGGCGACGGGCGACCGCGGGGAATTCGGGTCGGTGCTCGGGAAGGGGATGCGGCTGGCGTTCGTGCTCACGCTGCCCGCCACAGTCGGCCTCGTGATGCTCGCGCGCCCGATCATCAGCTTGCTCTACGAGCACGGGAAATTCAGCGCGCACGCCACCGATCAGGCGGCGATCGCGCTGCAAGGTTACGCGCTCGGCCTGTGCGCCTACTCCGCGCTGAAGATCCTCTCACCCGCTTTCTACGCGATCGATAAGCGCCGCACGCCGATGATCGTGAGCTTCATTTCCATCGCGCTCAATGCCGCGGTGAACTGGCTCTTCGCGTTCAATTTGAAATGGGGTATCCAAGGTCTCGCGCTCGGCACGGGCTGCGTCGCCGTGGCGAATTTCCTGATGCTTTACCTGCTCATGCGGCGCGAGACCACGGCGCTCGGCGGGCTCGATCTGCTCAAGACTCTCGGCAAGCTCCTGCTCGCCTGCGCCGGGCTCGCCGCGGTGTGTTGGGCCGCGCAGGTCTGGGTGCTCGGCGGATGGAAGCACTGGAGCATCTTTATGAAAATCGGCGCGCTGCTCGGGACCATCGGCATCGCGGGTGCGGTGTATTTCGTGGCCGCGCTCGTCCTGCGGATCGAGGAGCTCGATGAAGTGACCGCGCTGGCCAAACGGAAGCTCGGGCGTTTCGCGAAGAAGAAAGCGGCGTAGGAAAACTCCGGGGAGCGCACCCGTCCCGGGTGCTGGCTTCGGCGTCTCGCCGAAGCGAACTTTCGCCGCGCATCGCCAAAGGGAAGCAGGCTGTCGGAAAGTTCGTCGCCGCGAGACGCGACGACCAGCACGCGAGACGCGTACGCTCCCCGGAGTTCCGCAGCGAAGCCGTTCTGTAACCGCGCGGGTTCATCCCGCGTCTTGCTTTCGCCAGCCGGCACGCTCCATTACCCACCCATGCGCCTCCCTTGGATCAAACTCGTCGGCCTGCTCCTCGCTCTCTGGGCGGTGATCGGCGGCGCGATCTATTTTGTCCGAGGCGCGAAGCCGACGCCGGAAAAGGTGATGCAATACCTCACCGATCATCCCGTGGAAAAGGCCAGCCCGGGCGAGCGCTCGCAGATGGTCGAGAAGGTCGCGAAGCAGCTCAATCAGCTCGCCTACGAGGAGCGGCGCGAGGTGCGGATGAGCCGCAAGCTCGACGGATTTTTCAAGGAACTCCCGCCCGACGAGCAGACCCGCTTTCTCGATCTCACGCTGCCGACAGGCTTCAAGCAGATGATGGAAGCGCTGAACAAAATGGACCCGGTGAAGCGGAAGCGGTTTGTGAAAAAGGCGCTCGAAGACATGAAAAAGCGTGACGGCGAGGAGATGCCGGAGGGCCAGCCCGCGATGGATGCCAACGGGCAGAAGATCATCGACCAGGGTTTCCGCTCCTTTTACGGCGAAGCCAGCGCGGAGACGAAGATGGACGTCGCGCCGCTCATCGAGCAGTTGCAGCAGAACATCCAGGGCCTCCGATGAACAGCGTCTCCGAAGTGCAGGGATTGATTGAGCCACGGATGAACACGGATTTTCACGGATCAACGCAGCCGCTTTTCTCCTCCTCCGTGTTTCATCCGTGTCCATCCGTGGCGAATTTCCGCCGCTCCGATCGGAGCCCGCGAGGCGCCTTCACCATCGTGGAATTGCTCGTGGTCATCGCGATCATCGCGCTCATTGCCGGGCTGGCGTATCCGGCTTACCAGCGCAGCGTGGCCTCTGCCAAAGCGGCGGCTTGTGTGTCGAACATGCGCCAGCTCGGTGTGGCGCTGAACGCCTACCTCAACGACAACGAGATGATCATGCCGACCTTGAAGATCGCCCGCGAGAGTCGCACCGACGACCTGCCCGTGATCGACAACACCCTCGACCGTTACGTGAAAGATAGCGGCGTCTTCCGCTGCCCCGCGGACACCAAGGACTTCGCCGGACGCACCGGCACGAGCTACGCCTGGAACATCGCGCTCAACGGACAGCCGCTCGGTAGCCTCAACTTCCTCCAGGTCGTGACCGAACGCACCCACATCCCCATCCTCTCCGACAAGGAGGGCTTCCACCCGTACCTCAACGACAAGGTCAACATCCTCTACGCCGACGGGCACGCGACGAAGGACCTGAAGTTTTTCACCGGCAATGAGTGAGGCCGCGGCGTCGGGCGACGCGATGATTTCCCTGCGCGGTTTGCGCAAAGCCTTCGGCAAAAAGCCGGCGCTGCACGAGCTCTCGCTGGAAGTGCGGCGCGGCGAAGTCTTCGGCCTGCTCGGGCACAACGGCGCGGGTAAAAGCACCACGCTCGGCATCCTGCTCGGGCAGGTCTTCCCCGATCACGGCGAGGCCTTCATCGACGGCGTGTCCGTGCAGCGTGAGCGGGCGCGGGCCTTGGCGAAGACGGGCGCGATCTTCGAGGCGCCGCGCTTTTACGACTACCTCAGCGGCTGGCGGAATCTGGAGATCTACACCAGCTACTCGGCGCGTGTGCCGAAGGAAAAGATCGCCGAAGCCGTGGAGATCGTCGGGCTCAGTGCCCGCATCCACGACAAGGTCGGCGCCTACAGTCAAGGCATGCGGCAGCGGCTCGGCCTCGCGCAGGCGCTCCTGCCGGAGAATGAACTCATCCTCCTCGACGAACCCACCAACGGCCTCGATCCCGAGGGCATCCACGAGATGCGCCTGCTCATCCAGCAGCTCAACTGCGACCGCGGCATCACCGTACTCTTCTGCTCGCACCTGCTCGTCGAGGTGGAGCAGCTCTGCGACCACGTCGTCATCCTGAATCAAGGTCGCAAGGTCTTCGACGGGCGCTGGGCGGACCTCGGCGGCGACCAGCGGCGTGTGCGCTTCGCGGTGGATGACTGGGCCAAAGCCACGGCGATCCTCGGCACCGTGCCGAACGTGATGGTCGGCGAACTCGGCTCCGTTTCGCTCGGCGAAAATGCCGCGGTCGCCGATCTCGTCGCACGGCTCGTGCAAGGCGGCGTGCGGATCAGCGCCGTCGAACCGCAGCGACGCAACCTCGAGGAACTTTACCTCTCGATCACGCACGAGGGCGCAACCGTTCCGCCACGATGAACATCCCAACGCGTCATTTTGAGCGGAGCGAAGAACCTGTGGCTTCTGTCTTTCTTCACCCGCTTTCGAGAGCAGCGAGCGCGAAATTGCGAACCGATGCCCACGAAGAACGGCAGAGATCAGAGGTTCTTCGCTGCGCTCAGAATGACGGCGGGCGGGAGTGCGCCGGGTCGCTCGAAACGCCATGAGCCTTTTCCTCCTCCAGCTCCGCGGCGAATTGTGGAAGCTTTTCGCTCGCAAGCGCACCTACATCGGCTTCGGCGCCTTCTTCGCGCTGGAGATCGTCATCCTGCTGCTCTTCCAATCCCCGAAGGTTCAGCGCGCCTGGCGTGGACTCATCGAGCAGGCCGGTTACGAATTCGAGGGTTACTTCTCCGGCATCACGCTCGCCTTCCAGATCCTGTTCTGGACCGTCTTCCTGCTCGGCGGGCTCTACATCGCGCTGGTCGGCGGCGACATCGTTTCCAAGGAAGTCGAAGACGGCACCATGCGCATGACGCTCTGCCGGCCCGTCTCGCGGCTGCGCGTGCTCATGGTGAAATACCTCGCGTGCCTCATCTACACCTTCGCGCTCACCGCCTTCATCGGTTTCAGCGCGCTCGGCATCGGGCTCCTGCGGCAGGGCGTCGGCGGATTCTTCGCCTTTCAGCCGCTGCAAAAACTCTTCGTCCTTTACGATTTCGGCGAAGGGCTCACGCGCTACCTCAGCTCGCTTCCGCTGCTCGGCTTCAGCCTCGTCAGCGTCGCCTCGCTCGCCTTCATGCTCTCCTGCTGCAACATGAAACCCGCCGCAGCCACGATCTGCACGCTGACCTATTTCATGACCGACAACATCTTTCGGAATATCCCGTATTTCGAATCGTTGAAGCCGTGGTTCATCACCAGCCACGTCGAGACTTGGTACAACGTCTATCGCTCACCAGTGCCGTGGCTGCAGATCGTGGAAGACCTCGCCTATCTTGCCGGGGTGGACGCCACTTTCCTCCTCATCGGCGTCGTGGTGTTTTCCGTCCGCGACTTTAAATCATGAGCGCCTCCGCGCTTCCCCATCTACCGCCCACGACCGCACATGGATATCTACGCTGATCCCGCCTACGACATGGCCACGGAGCAATTCCGCGTCATCGCCGACTACCTGAATCTCGACGCCAACATCCGCGAGCGCATGCTCCACCCGAAGCGCGCCATCGCCGTCACGCTCCCCATCCACCGCGACGATGGCCGCATCGAGACCTTTCAGGGCTACCGCGTCCAGCATCACCTCGCCATGGGCCCGACCAAGGGTGGCGTCCGCTTTCACCCCGGCGTCACCCTCGGCGAAGTCGCCGCCCTCGCCACGTGGATGAGCTGGAAGTGCGCGCTCACCGGCCTGCCCTATGGTGGCGCGAAAGGCGGCGTCACCGTCGATCCGCGCTCCCTCTCCACGCGCGAACTCGAATCCCTCTCCCGGCGTTACATGCAGGAGATGATCCCCTTCGTCGGCCCGCACACCGACGTCATCGGCCCGGACATGGGCACCAATGAGCAGGTCATGGCCTGGTTCATGGACACCTATTCCGTCTATAAAGGCTACGCCGTCCCCGAGATCGTCACCGGCAAACCCGTCAGCGTCGGCGGCACTAGCGGGCGCCGCGAAGCCACCGGGCGCGGCGTCGTCTATCTCATCGAGCGCGCGCTCAATATCCTCAAGATGCAGCCCGATCAATGCACCGCCGTCGTTCAGGGTTTTGGCAATGTCGGCGCCGTCACCGCGCTCGGCCTTGCCTATAAAAACGGCATGAAAATCATCGGCCTGAGCGACGCCTACGCCGCCTTTTACCGCGCCGATGGCATCGATGTCGAAGCCGCCGAGCGTTACGCCGCCCAGCACGGCAGCCTCTCCGGTTTCCCCGACGCCACGCCGATCAGCCCCGCGGAACTCCTCACCCTCCAGTGCGACGTGCTCGTCCCCGCCGCCGTCGAGGCCGTGATCACCGAACACAACGCCGGCCAACTCCGCTGCCGCATCCTCGCCGAAGGCGCCAACGGCCCCACCACCCCCGCCGCCGACCGCATCCTCTTTGAGCGTTGGAACGAAATCTTCGTCATCCCCGACATCCTCTGCAACGCCGGCGGCGTCATCGTCAGCTACTTCGAGTGGGTCCAGGGCCTGCAGCAGTTCTTTTGGACCGAGAGTGAAGTCATGGACAAACTCTTCCGCATCCTCGAGCAAGCCTTCAGCGCCGTGACCAAACGCGCCAAGGAGGCCCGAATCCCGCACCGCACCGCCGCCATGGCCATCGGCGTGGAGCGCGTCCTCGCCGCGAAAAAAGCGCGCGGGCTCTTCCCGTAGAGAGCGCGGGACAGGAGGGACCGGGGCGAGCGTCTCCGCGATCCCACGCATCCGAGACACCCTCCCTCCCTCGGCTCAACTTTGAAATGCAACATCGCGCCGCCGTGGACTGAAGGCTCGCGGGCGGGGCGGCGCGGGATGTATGGATGATCGCCGATCATGTTTCTTCAACTGCTGCTGCTCTTCGTGATGTTTGTGCCCGTATGGCTGCCGGTGGTCTTTGCCGTGCTCTCGCGAGCGACGCCGAAGCCGATCCGGTGGGTGCTTGGCGGGGCGGGGGGTGTGGCGGCGGGGTATGCCGCGTTCATCTACCTGCGGATGGGGAATGCGCCGGGGCATGGTGGGATGCTGGGGAGTTTGCTCATTCCCTTTGCGGCGGCGGTGCTGTCGTTTTACGTGGCTTTCACGGGAGTCTGTGTGCTGACGGTGGCGAGCTATGTGCCGACCGGGCGGGTGCGGTCGGCAGGGGGAGTGTTTGCGATCGTCCTCGTGATCGGGTGTCTGGTGTCGGGGGTGGTGCTGCTTTGGCCGTTTCTGTGCTCGCCAATGGAATAAGGCTGAGGAATGGCAAGATTGGGGGGGCTGGGCGGGGGGAAGATGGCTGCGATGCGGGCGTAGGGTCGGGGTGGCCGGGCATCGCCGCTGTGCGGGGTCGAGCTTTTCCTATCCATCTTGCGCGATTCCAAGGTCGTGCGGTTTGCGACGTCGCTGCTGCTGCCGGTTGGGTATGCTGTGATGGGTGCTGGTTAAGAACCGGGAGATAGGAAGCAGCGAGGTATGCGAAAAGGAGCATACGGGGCCAAAGAAAGCTGGCTCACGCGGGTGGATGTGCCGTAGACGTATGCGCCACGGGGCATACCAAATGCGTCCTAACCCCATCCTCATCCTGCCCATGATCCTTCCTTCCCTCCGCCTCGCGGCTGGCGCTGCCGCGCTGGGCCTGGCCACTGCTTCCACCCTGCTCGCCGGCCCGATCGCGGTGCCGAATGGTTCTTTTGAAATGCCGTCAGGTGTGGGGCAGCCGTTTGGGGTGAATGTGCTGCTCGATTCGTGGGCGAAGCCGGCGAATCCGGGCTATCCCGAGGGGCCGGATGCAGGAGGTCCGGGGGTGCCGTTTTATTGGATTCAGACGGCGGGGGCGTTTATCGGAACTTCGCCGAATAGCGCGAATCCTTATACCAATCTGCAGGGCACGCAGGCGGCTTACCTGCTCTCGATCCCGGGCACGGGGATTTTTCAGGATGCCGCATCGACGGATTGGAGCGGCGGGGCGACGGGCCTGAATGCGACGTTTGATATCGGCTCTTCCTACGCGTTGACGATCGGTCTTTTCGGCAAGGCGATGGCGAACAATTTTTCGAGCCTGGAGCTGAGCTTTTACTACCGTGAAGCGGGCAACATGGTGCAGGTCGGGGCGCCAACGGTAGTGACGTATAATACGGCGACATTCAATCCGGCAGGGCCGTTCACGCTGTTGGATTACTCGGTCTCGGTCCCGACGGTGCAGGCGGGGGATGCATGGGCGAACAAGAACATCGGCATCCGAGTCGCGACGGGCAGCTCGAACGGGAATGGATACTGGGACATCGATAATGTGCGGTTGACTGCGACGCCGGTGCCGGAGCCGGCGAGCGCGGGGCTCTTGCTGCTGGGGGCGGGCTGGCTCGTGACTCGCCGCCGCTCGCGCCCGTGAAAGCGACCCTTTTGACCATGGCCGCGCTGGTGGCCGCGCTCGGCTGGGCGCCTGGAGTGCG
>JBBQIZ010000044.1:0-26357 GCA_038325425.1 Chthoniobacterales bacterium | reverse complement strand
TTCACGCCACGCCTGGCACCGCGCGAGGTCGGCACGGTCACGAGCGTTTCCACTGGCATCGCGAGTGTCTCCGGGCTGAACGGTGTCGGCTTTGAGGAACTGCTCGCGTTTCCCGGTGGGGTCTTCGGCATCGCGTTTAATATCGATGTGGATGAAATCGGCGCCGTGCTGCTCGGTAGCTACGCGCACCTGCAGGCGGGCCAGGAAGTCGAGCGCACGGGCCGCGTGATGGATGTCGCCGTGGGGGATGGATTGCTCGGCCGCGTGATCGATCCGCTCGGACGGCCGCTCGATGCCAACGGACCGGTGAACACCAGCCAGCGCCTGCCCATTGAACGTCCCGCCGCGCCCATCATGGATCGCGGGCCGGTGACCGTGCCGCTTCAGACTGGCCTCATGGTCATCGACGCGCTCATTCCCATCGGGCGCGGACAGCGGGAGTTGATCCTCGGCGACCGGCAAACCGGCAAAACCGCCATCGCCATCGACACCATTCTGAACCAGCGCGGGAAAGACGTGCTCTGCGTCTATTGCGCCATCGGCCAGCGCGCTTCCGCCGTGGCGAAAGCCGTGGCTGTTTTGCGCGAGAACGAGGCGATGGAATATACCGTCGTCGTCGTGGCCGAAGGGAACGATCCGCCCGGCCTCGCCTACATCGCGCCCTATGCCGCGACGAGCATCGCAGAGTATTTCATGGAAATGGGTCGCGACGTGCTGATTGTCTATGACGACCTCACCCATCATGCCCGCGCCTATCGCGAGCTTTCCCTTCTGCTCCGACGGCCACCCGGTCGCGAAGCTTTTCCTGGCGACATCTTCTTCATCCATTCGCGGCTGCTCGAACGCTCGACCCATCTCTCAAAGGAACGCGGTGGCGGCTCGCTGACCGCGCTGCCGATCATCGAGACCGAGGCACAAAATATTTCCGCTTACATTCCGACGAACCTCATCTCGATCACGGATGGGCAAATCTATCTTTCACCATCGTTGTTTGAGTTAGGAGTGCTCCCCGCGGTTGATGTCGGCAAATCCGTTTCGCGCGTCGGCGGAAAGGCCCAGCGAGCAGCCTACCGCGCAGTCGCTGGCGACCTGAAGCTGGCCTACGCGCAGTTCGAGGAACTCGAAACCTTCGCCCGCTTCGGCGCGCGTCTCGACGACAACACGCGCAAGATCATCGACCACGGCCGCCACATCCGCGCCTGTCTGAAGCAATCGGAGCTGGCCCCAGTGGCCGTGCCCGCCCAGATCGCGGTGCTGCTTGCGTTGACTGACGAATTGTTTGACGCGATTCCGCTCGACCAGATGCACGACGCCCAACACGCAGTCCATGAAGCCGCGGTGAAGATCCCGGCGGAAATCCGCGAGCGCTTCGAAACCGCCGACAAGCTCAGCGACGAGGATCGCAAAACGATCACCGAGATCGCCCGGCAAGCACTCGCGCCATTCCAGCCCAAATCGAAGGCGAAACCGGAAACCGCGCCCAACGACAAAACATGAGCGACACCATCGCAGGTCTGCGCCGCAAGATCAGCAGTGCAGGCGATCTCCAATCCGTCGTCCGCTCGATGAAAGCTTTGGCCGCATCGAGCATCGGCCAATACGACAAATCAGTGCATGCTCTCGGCGACTACCATCGCACGGTGGAGTTGGGATTGAGCGCCTGCTTTCGGGCAACCCCATCAGCGGCGTTACCGATGGAGCGAAATGGAAAAACCGGCGCGGGCGAGATCGGTGCCGTAGTCTTCGGCTCCGACCAAGGATTGGTGGGCCAGTTCAATGACATCATCACCGACCACGCGGTCAAAACGCTGGCCGCCCTCTCTGGAAAAACCAAGGTCTGGGCCGTGGGCGAGCGCGTCCATGCACGACTCGCCGACGCCGGCTTTAACCCGATCGGCCTCTTTGCCGTGCCCAATTCCGTCCAAGCCATCACCCCGCTCGTCGGGCAGATTCAGATCGAAAGCGAAGCGCATCGGACCGAGGGCAAATCCTCGCAACTCTATGTCTTCCACAATCGCCCGAAATCCGGCGCGCTCTACGAGCCCGTCAGTCAGCGGCTCTTACCACTCGACGGGGAATGGCAGCGAAATCTGGAAAACATTCCCTGGCCGACGAAGATCCTGCCCCAGGTCATGTCTGGCGGCACCGCGACCTTGGGTGCACTTATCCGCGAATATCTTTTCATCTCGCTCTTCCGCGCCTGCGCCGAATCTCTCGCCAGCGAAAACGCCAGCCGCCTGGCCGCCATGCAGCGCGCGGACAAAAACATCGATGATCTTTTGGAAACACTTCACGGCACCTACCACCGCCTGCGCCAAAGTGGGATCGACGAGGAGCTGTTTGACGTGATTTCCGGTTACGAGGCGCTGGCGACAGGAAGAGCACGACGTAGTGACTAAGTGGCATTTTTTCTGCGTTTCAAGAGGGTATCATCGTACAGCAACGGGCTGAGGAGATTCGCGCCGGACTCAAGACACCGACGGAAAACACCGCGAGCGTCCACTTCCGCGATGCGGCTTGGAGGGCGGTGGGATGGTCGGCCTTGGCCCAAGAAGCGGTAGCCCGCCCTTGGATGAGCCGCCAAGCAGCAGGTTTAGCAGCGAGCGTATGGCCCGTTCGCCCGTTCGGTTTTATGCTGACAAATTTACGCTACATCCATGCGCTGCCGGGGACGGCGGCGGGCCCGTCGCGGTTGCTATCGGCGCGCCTCGGAGCCGCCGTTGCGGAGCTTTGGGGTCGTTCGGTCCCAGCAGAGTTTGCCCGCACCTGCTCGAAGACCCTCGACGGCCAAGGGTGAGGATCAGGTGTATTTGAGGACTTCCTCGATCGTCGTCTCGCCGTCGTAGATGCTGCGCAGGCCGTCCTGGCGCAGGGTGGTCATGCCGAGCTCGATGGCTTTCTGCTTCAGGACGACGGAGGGGGCGCGTTTGTTGATCAGTTCGCGCAGGGGGTCGGTGATGTTGAGGAGTTCGTAGATGCCTTTGCGGCCTTTGTAGCCGGTCTGGTTGCAGGTGTCGCAGCCGGAGCCGTAGTAGAAGGTTTTGTCGCCGATCTCGTGCGGGCTGAGGCCGAGCTGGGCGAGGGTGGCTTCGTTCGGCTCGTAGGCGGTTTTGCAGTTCGGGCAGATTTTGCGGATGAGCCGCTGGCCGAGGACGCCCTCCAGGGAGGAGGAGATCATGAAGGGCTCGACGCCCATGTCGATGAGTCGGGTGACGGCGCCGGGGGCGTCGTTGGTGTGGAGGGTGGTGAAGACCAAGTGGCCGGTGAGCGAGGCCTGGATGGCGATTTGCGCGGTTTCGACGTCGCGCGTTTCCCCGACCATGATGCGGTCGGGGTCCTGCCGGAGGAAGGCGCGCAGGGTGCGGGCGAAGGTGAGGCCGATGGCTTCGTTCATCGGGACCTGGATGATGCCTTCGATGTCGTATTCGACGGGGTCTTCGGCGGTGAGGACCTTGGAGTCGATGGTGTTGATCTTGTTCAGGCAGGCGTAGAGCGTGGTGGTCTTGCCGGAACCGGTGGGGCCGGTGACGATGAAGATGCCGTTGGGCTTCTCGATGGTCCGGAGGAGGTACTGGTAGATGTAGTCCGGCATGCCGAGGGACTCGATCTCGAGATTGACGGTGGAGCGATCGAGGACGCGGAGCACGACGCTTTCGCCGAACTGGGTGGGGAGCGTGGAGACGCGGAGATCGACCTGGCGGCCGGCGATGTTCTTCTGGATGCGCCCATCCTGCGGCAAGCGCCGCTCGGCGATGTTTAGGTTGGCCATGACTTTGACGCGGGAGATGACGGGGAGCGCGAGATGCCGGGGCGGCGGGGACATTTCGTAGAGCGAGCCATCGACGCGGTAACGGATTTTGAACTCGGTCTCGAAGGGCTCGAAGTGGATGTCGGAGGCGCGATCCTGGATGGCCTGATACATGATCAGGTCCACGTAGCGGATGATGGGAGTGGCGTTGGCCTCGGCTTCGAGGGCCTTCATGTCGATGCCGCTGCCGTCGGCGCCGAACTCGAGGTCGCCGCCGAGCTGGGCGAGGATTTCATCCATGCTGCCCATGTCGGAGCCGTAGTGTTTTTTGATCAGCTCATCGATCTGCTGGATGGGCGCGACGACGGGCTGGATTTCCTTGCCGAGGGAGAAGCGCAGGGACTCGGCGGTTTCGGGATTGAGCGGGTCGGCGAAGACGGCCTGGATGGTCCCCTGCTCGACGCCGATGGGGAAGACGCGGTTCATCAGGGCGAGGCCACCGGGGATGAGGCGGATGATCTCGGGCGGCGGCTCGAAGCCGGTGAGATCGACGCAATCGAGCCCGAGATAGGAGGCGACGGTCTGGTAAAACTGGTCTTCGGCGCAGATCTCGAAGTCGCGCAGCACTTCGACCAGCGTTTTCCCGCTCGAAGTCACTTCCGCGACGATGTCTTCGACCTGGTTGCGTTCGATGACGCCTTGATCGACGAAGATTTCGAGGACTTGTTTCGGGTTCATAGGTGCGGGAGTTTGAAGTTATTTGCGCGGCTGCTGGGTGCCGATGAGTTGGAGGGCCGCTTGGGGGTCCTGCGCTTTGCCGATGACTTGATCGTGGCTGATGGCGCCGGCGAGGTAGTGCTGCACGAGGGAGGCTTCGAGCGAGACCATCCCGTATTTCGAGCCGGTGAGGATGTCGTTCGGGATGCGGAAGGTTTTGTTGTCACGGATGAGGGCGGCGATCGAGGGGGTATTGATCATCAGCTCGAAGGCGGCGACGCGGCCCTGGCCATCGAGGCGCGGGAGGAGGAGCTGGGAGATGACGGCCTTGAGATTGGTCGAGAGCTGGACGCGGATCTGCTCCTGCCGGTCCTCGGGGAAGGCATCGATGATGCGATCGACGGTGCGCGCGGCGCCGGTGGTGTGGAGGGTGGAGAAGACGAGGTGGCCGGTTTCCGCGGCGGTGATGGCGGTCTCCATCGTGGCGAGGTCGCGCATTTCGCCGACGAGGATGATGTCGGGGTCCTGGCGCAAGGCGCGGCGCAGGCCTTCGGCAAAGCTGGGGACATCGACGCCGACTTCGCGCTGGTTGACGATGCCGAGCTTGTGGCTGTGGAAGTATTCGATCGGATCCTCGATCGTCATGATGTGGCCGGGCGTGGTCGCATTGATGACGTCGATCATCGAAGCGAGCGTCGTGGTTTTACCGGAACCGGTGGGGCCGGTGACGAGGATGAGGCCGCGCGGGAGCGAGAGGAGATCCTCGACGGCGGGCGGCAGCCCGATTTCCTCGAGGGTCATCATGCGCTTCGGGATGGTCCGCAGAGCCATGCCGAGCAGGCCTTTCTGCCGGTACACGCTGCCGCGGAAGCGATCCTGGCCGCGGAAGGAGAAGGCGAAATCGACGCTGCCTTCCTCGGTGACGCGCTGGAGATTGGCCTCGCTGGTCACGGCGCGGGCGAGGATTTCGGTGTCCTCTGGGGTGAGGAGCGGGAGCTGGAGTTTGACCAGCCGGCCATTGATCCGCAGGGCGGGCGGAGCGCCGACGGAGAGGTGCAAATCGGAAGCGCCTTCGTCAACGACGAGGCGGAGCAGATCCTCCATCGGCACCAGCTTGAGCGGCGCGGCGGGGACCGCGGGGGGCTCGGCTTTGCGAGTGGGGAAGATCGCCATGCGCGGTCCGTCGGCGATTAGTTGGCGTCGGACATGGTCACGCCGATGACTTCCTCGGCGGTGGTCAGGCCGGCGAGCACCTTGCGAATGCCGTCCTCCCGCAGGGTGCGCATGCCCATTTCGCGGGCGCGCTTGCGGAGCTCGAGGGTGGAAGCCTTCTCGTTGATCATGTGGCGGACGTCATCGTCGATCAGGAAGACTTCGAAGATGCCCATACGGCCCTTGTAGCCGAGGTTCTTGCACTTGTCGCAACCGGCGCCGCGCATGATCGTGGCCTCGGAAAGCTGCGTCGCATCCAGCCCGAGAGATTCGATTTCCCACTCGGTCAATTCGGCGGGTTCCTTGCAGTTCTGGCAAAGTTTGCGGACGAGACGCTGGGCCATGATGGCCCGGACGGCGGATGAGACGAGGAAGGGCTGGACCCCGATATCGACCAGACGGGCGATGGCGCTCGGGGCGTCGTTGGTGTGGAGCGTGGAGAAAACCAGGTGCCCGGTGAGCGAGGCGTTGATGGCGATGTTCGCCGTCTCCAAGTCACGGATTTCCCCGATCATGATGACGTTCGGCGCCTGCCGGAGCATAGAGCGGAGCGCCGCGGGGAAGGTCATGCCGATGTCGGCATTGACCTGCACCTGATTGATGCCAGACATCTGATACTCGACCGGGTCTTCCACGGTGATGAGCTTTTTGTCGGGCTTGTTGATGTAATGCAGGCAGCCGTAAAGCGTGGTCGTTTTGCCCGAACCGGTGGGGCCGGTGACGAGGATGATGCCGTCGGGCAGCTTGAGCAGGCTCTCCATGATCTCCTGATCGTCGGAGAGGAAACCGAGCTGCGGCAGGCCGAGCGAGAGCGAGCTCTTGTCGAGAATACGCATGACAATGCTCTCGCCGTGGTTCGTCGGGATGGTCGAGACGCGCAGATCGATCTGCTTGGTCTTGCCCATTTTCACCTGGATGCGTCCGTCCTGCGGGAGACGCTTTTCGGCGATCGACATCGAGCCGGTCATGATCTTGAGCCGCGAAATGATCGCCGTCTGGAGCTTCTTCGGCGGGTTCTGCATCTCGTGCAGCACGCCGTCGATGCGGAAGCGGACGCGGAAACGCTTTTCCAGCGGCTCGAGATGAATGTCCGAGGCCCGCATGTTCTGCGCTTCGAGAATCATCATCGACACCATCTTGATGATCGGCGCGTCGGCGGTGTCGCCTTCCGCCATGCCGATGCCGCCCTCACCACCGATCTCGATATCCCCGCCGAGGCCCGCAGCCAGTTCATCCGCCGCTTCGTCCGCCGTGCCGTAGTATTTGCGATAGGCGGTATTGATCGCTTCCGGCGTGGCGCAGACAAATTCCAGATCGCGCTGCAGCATGTGGTGCAGCGAATCGAAGGTGTCGAAATTCAGCGGGTCGCCGACGGCAATCATCAGCCCGGTATCGGATTCGGCGAGCGGGATGACGCGGAACCGTTTGGCGACATCGCGCGGCACGAGGCTGATCATTTCCTCGCTGATGGACAGCGCCGAAAGATCGACGTAATCCATCGCGGCGTGGGCGGCGAGGGCGCGCGTGACATCTTCCTGAGTGACGATCCCGAGCCGGATCAGCACCTCGATCACGGTCTCCTCTCCCGCTCGTTCGCCCCGGGCGCGTTCGAGCTGGGATTTGGTGATCAGGCTCGTTTCGAGAAGGATTTCGAGGATGTAGTCGTCGTTCTGAGCCACGGGAAAATATCAAAAATGGTGGGTCGGGGGATGCGCAGCGTGGCGGCGAAATTCATCAACGCCCGCCCTGCCTTGCCGGTGGCTGCTAAGTAACGGAGCCCGCTCGGCGATGTCAAAGCCCAACACGAAATTTCCCGCACCGGGGGGCGGGACGCCCGCCGAGCGGCCCACCGGTGCGCCCGCGGACCGCATCGATCAGCCCGCCGGGCGGACGATCGAGGTGATCGCCGGCTGGGTGAAATACTTCCGGGCGACCGCGCGGACTTCGTCGAGGGTCAGCGCTTCAATCTGGCGGCGTTGCTCGAGATGATGGCTGTGGCCGAGGCCGTAGAGTTCATTGAGCGCGGCCTGGAAGGCGAAGGCGCCGTTGCTCTGATTGCGAATCTCCTGCTGACCGATGCTCTTTTCCTTGGAGCGCGCGAGTTCAGCGGGCGTGAGGCCATCGCGGGCCAGCTTGGCGATTTCGTCGAAGAGCGCGGCTTTCACGTCGGCCAGCTTTTCGGGCGCGGTGCCGAGGTAAAAGAGGAACATGCCGCGGGCGAGGCCACTCATCTGGCCGCTGCCGACGAAGTAGGCGAGACCCATTTCTTCGCGGATGCGGAGGAACAGCCGCGAGCCGAGATCGCTGCACGCTTCGTCGATGATCTCCAGGGCGGCGCTGTCCGGGCTGAACAAATCGACGCCCGGGAAACCGACCATGAGCACAGCCTGCTCCTTGTCCTTGAGCGCTTCGACCTCGCGCGCGGCGGTGAGGATCGGCGGTTCCGGGACGCTGGCCAGAGCGGGTTCGCCGACGGGCAGCGTGCCGAGCAGCTCCTCCGCAAGCGCCCGGACTTCCTCGGCGTGGACATCCCCGAAAACGGCGAGGACGCCGTTCCGCGCGACGATCGTGCGGTCGCGGTAGGCGAGCAGGTCCGCCGGCGTCAGACGGGAGACGGACTCGGGAGTCCCCGAACTCCGCAGGCCATACGAGTGGTCGCCGAAAAGCTCGGCCCGCAGAAGGTTGCGCGCGACCACAGTCATCTCCTCCTCCTCGGCTTTGATCGCCGCGAGCTGCGCCTCCTTTTCGCGGGCGACCGCCTTTTCCGGCATCGTCGCGTTCTTCAGGACGTCCGCAAGGATCTCCAATCCGGCGCGGAAATCCGGGCGCATGACGCGCGTCGAAACGCTGATGCTGTTGTTCCCGACGTCGCTGCCGATGCCGCCGCCGAGCTCTTCGATTTCGTCGGCGATCTGTCCGGCGGTGCGCGTCTTCGTGCCCTTGAGCAGGACTTTGGAAAGGAGGCGCGTCAGGCCATTGTTGGCGGCGGTTTCGGCGAGCAGTCCGGCTTTGAAGGCGGCGTTCACCGAGATGAGCGGGAGGCGGTGGTCTTCGCGAACCAGGAGCCGCAAGCCGTTGGACAGTTCGAATTTCTGGATCGCGCCAGCCGTGATCGCCGGAGCCGCAGTTTTCGTCCGGTTCAGCGAACCAGATGGGTTAAGCGAAACGACGCTCAGGTTTTGATCGGTAATATACGTGGCCAGCACGCGCTGGAGGTCGGCGCTGGTGACACTCTGGAGGGCCGCGAGGTAGTCGCGCGAAAAATCGAGATTGCGGGCGAGCAGCCAGTTGGAACCGAGATCGGACGCGCGGCCGCGCATCGTCGTCACGGCCTGCAACTGATGGCTCAGCGCGCCCTTTTTCGCCTTGGCCAGTTCGCGGTCGGTCACCCCCTTTTCGCGCAGCCGCTCGATCATCCGCAAGATTTCGGCCTGCACTTCCTCGCGCTGGTGCGGGTCGAGCACGGCATCGACGCCGAACAGCCCGGCCTGGCCCGGTGCGTAGCACCACGCGTCCACCGCATGCACGAGCGCGAGGTCTTCCCGCAGGACCTTGTAAAGATGCGAACTGCGTCCGCTGCCGAGCACCACCGCGGCGACATCGAGCGCGGGAATGTCGGGATGCGAAGTCGGCGGGACGTGCCAGGTGAGGTGGAGCCGGGTCAGTTCCGTCGGGAATTCGGTGTGCGACTCGCGGCGCCCGAGTTGCGGCGGCTCTTCGGGGATCAAGACCGGCGGCAGACTGCGCCGCGGATGGGGAGCGAAAAGTTCGGCGAGCTGCGCCTCGATCTGCGCGGCGTCCACATCGCCGACGACCACGAAGAACATGTTATTCGGCACGTAGCGGCTCTTGTAATACTCCATCACCTCGTCGCGCTGCAGCCCGTTGAAGACATCCAGATAACCGATGATCGGGTGCCGATACGGGTGCTCGCGGAAGGCCGTGGCAAAAAGCGCCTGACCGCTCATCCGGTCGGGATCGTCGTTGCCCATGGCAAACTCGCGCCGGATGACTTCCTGCTCCTTCACATATTCGTCCGGCGGGAGCGTCGAATTCATCACCGCATCGGCCAGCAACTCGATCGCCACCGGCGCGCCTTTGGCCGGAATGTCGATCCAGTAAACCGTGCGGTCGAAGGAAGTGTAGGCGTTGATATAACCGCCGGCATCCTGGACGCTCTGGGCAAACGCGCTCGCCCCGCGGGTCGGCGTGCCTTTGAAAAGCATGTGCTCGAGCAAATGCGAAATTCCGCCGCCGAGATGCCGCCCTTCGTGGATGCTCCCCGTCTCGATCCACACCTGCACACTGGCCACCGGGGCGCTGTGATCTTCCTGGACGATGATGCCGAGGCCATTGGGCAGGGTCGAAATGCGCGCCGTCACGGCGGGGAAGAGCAGGGTTTCCACCGGTGCGGAAGGGGAAGAAGACGTGGTGTGCATGAAGGGCTGGAATCGTCCACCGAGAACCCGCCGGAAGCAAGCGACGGCCCGCGCGCAGAGAATTTACAAATTCCCACAGACTTTTGTCCGGCATCAGGCTAATCAAGGCGCCGCCTGACTGGCTCCTGTAATAATTCATGATTTTACGCGCCGTAATGCTCGTCCTCGCCCTCACTTTGGGGCTTGGGACGAGTGTCCCCGGAGCCCGCGCGCAGGAGGCGCTGACCGCGGATGAGTTGTTGCAGAAGGCGAACGTCGCCTACACCGCCGGCCAGTGGGCCGAGGCCGCGACAGGCTACGCGAAATTCGCCACCGATTTCGCGCAGCGCGCGGAAGCCGCGCAGGCCGTGTCCCGGGTGCGCTACCCGCTGGTCCGCTGTTATCTGCAGCTGAAGAAATTCACCGAAGCGCTGGAAGCCATCGACGCCGCACTCGCCAGCCAGCCGCCGGTCACGACCGCGGAAGCTCAGGAGCTGGTCTATTTGAAAGGTGTCTGCGAGCTGCAGGAGGAGAAATACCCTGAATCCCGCACCTCCCTGAATCGCTACCTCGGGCTGTTCCCGAAAGACGCCTGGCGGCAGTCCGCTTACCTCGCGCAATTTCCCTCCAGCCGGCACGCTCCCGAGGCCCAACTGCTCATCGCCAGTTGCTTCGTGCTGGAGGAAAAGTGGATCGAAGCCGCCGATTATTGCGCCGCACTCCAGCCTTCGCTCAGCCCGCTGAATCGCGGCCGCGCCACCATCTTCGAACTCTACAGCCGCATCGAGGCGGGGGATCTCGAGCGCGCGCTCGGCGTCGTCGCAGCGGAATATCCGCGCCTCGACGAGATGATCCAGGTGGTCACCTTCCAGACGCTCACCCTCGGGCTCGGCGCACAATTACTCGAACGCGGTGATTTCCGCCCCGCGCTCGCCTGCCTGGCGCGCGTCTGGCCCGCCGACCGCCTCCGGAAACACCAGCAGGGCCGCCTCGCTGAACTTGAAAGCGGCGTCGCGGCGCTGGAGGCCAATCCGCGCAGCGACCCGGCGCTGAAGCTGACCTACGCGCAGCTCATCACCAAGGTGAAGCGGGAGCTCGAGCATTTTGCGAAAATCCCGAACTTCGACTCCGCGCTGCGGCTGCGCATGGCGACGGCGTATCAGGCCATGCAACGCTACCGCGAGTCGGCGCTCATCCTGGAAAGCATGCTCCGGGAGCTGCCGCCCGACGCGATCGTCGAGCAGGCCAGCGTCGCGCTGGTCCAGTGCTGGGGTCAGATCGAGCGGTGGCCGAAAGTCATCGAAGCGGCGCAGGAGTTTGCCGGAAAATTTCCGCAATCGAAACAGCGCCCGCTCGTCCAGTATCTCCGCGGGATCGCCGAGCAAAAGGATCTGCAATACGCCGCGGCCGGGGAGACGCTCGCGGCACTGGCCAGGGATTTTCCGACCAGCGATTACGCGCCGCGCGCCATCTTCATGGAAGGTTTTACCCGCTTGCTCGCCGAACAGCCCGCAGACGCGCTGCCCCTCTTCGAGCGGTTCCGCAAGGACTTCGCCAAGCACGAGCTGGCCGACTCCGCCGCCTACTGGCGCGGGATGGCGTTTTCGCTGAACAAACAATATCCCGAATGCCGCGCGGCGATGGACGAATACCTCGCGCAATTTCCGCAGGGCGAGTCCCGCGGACTGGCCGCATTTCGCAAGGCCTACGCCGCGCAATCGCTCGCCGATTACCCGACGAGCATCGCCGAACTGCGCGCCTATCTGCGGACCCATCCGGGCGAGGAATCGAACGGCGAAGCGCTCGTGCTGCTCGGCGATGCGCTCATGGCCACCGGCGAGATGGAGGGAGGCATGACCGCGCTGGCGCGCATCCCGGCGGAAGACGTGCGGTTTTTTGAAGAGGGATGGTTCAAGACGGGCAAGGCGCTCAAGCTGCTGGAACGGCCCGACGACCTGCGCGCTCACATGGAGCGCTTCGTGCGCGAACAGCCGCGCAGCCACCGAATCGGCGAGGCGATCTATTGGGTGGGCTGGTGCGACCGGCAGGCGGGCCGGCCCGGGGAAGCGCGCCAATTGTATTGGGAGACGATCGTCAAATACGGTGATGAACCGGCGATGCGCAGCGTGGACGATCTCTTTCCCGCGCTTTCGAAGCTCTACAAAGGCGACGAGGAACGGGCGCAATATCTGGCCAAACTGCGCGACCTCCGCGAGGAAGCGGATCGCAAAAAACAGAAGACGCTCGCGCTGCGCGGGCTCTGGGCGCAGGCGCTCGAACTCCAGCGCCGCGACCCGGAAAAATCCCGCGCTCTCTTCCTCGAAGCGGCGCCGCGCGCCGCTGTCCAGACCACCAATCCCCTGCTCCTCGCGGATTTCGCCAGCGCCCGGGCCGCCGCCGGTCAGGCCGCCGAAGCCGAGCAAATGTGGCGTGATCTTTTGAAATGGAATCCGCGGGCGCCGCAGAAAGACCGCGCGCTGGCCGCGCTGGGGGAAGCCGAACTGGCTCGCGGCAACGAACGCGCAGCGCTCGAGTTCTTCGAGCGATTCGAAAAGGAAACGTCGGGGTCGCCGCTGCTCGGCCAGGTCCTGCTGACCCGCGCCCGCCTGCTCGCCGAACGCGGCGAAACTGCCGCCGCGCAAAAGGCGCTGGAAACCCTGCTCGCCGAAAAGGCCACGCCCGGCCAAGTGAAGAGCGAAGCGCTTTTCCGCCTCGGCGAACTCCATATGGGGCAGAAAAAACCGCAGCTCGCGGTGCCGTATTACCAGCGGATTTACGTGATGTATGGCCGCTGGCCGGAGTGGGTGGCGAAGGCGTATCTGCGCAGCGGCGAAGCCTTCGAGCAACTTCAGGACAAGGACGCCGCGCGGAAAACTTACGCGGAATTGGTGGCGAATGAGCAACTCTCCGAACGGCCCGAGTACGCGCAGGCCGGGGAGCGGTTGAAAAAACTCGGCGGTCCACCGGAACCCAAGGAGGCCCTGTGAAGCGGCTGCTGCTCGCCGCGCTCGCCCTGCTCGGCGGACCCCTTTGCGCCCAGACGCCGGCGGCGCTTGATACGCTTTTCCTCAGCAACGGCGAGCGGCGCGCCGGTCGCATCACCGGGGTCGATGCGCAGGGTTTTTCCTTTGAGGTGGCGGTCGTCCCCGGCCAGCCGCCGGCGACGATCAAGATCCCGCGGGCCCATGTCACGCAGATCGAGTTCGCGCCGGACGAAGCTCGCGACACAGCCATCGCGCGCGCCACGCCCGCTCAAGCACCGGCTGTCGGTGCGCTCTGGGTACGCTGGGAACCCTTTCTCAGCCTGCCGCGCGCGCCCGCCGCCCGCATCGGCCTGCGCTACGGCGCGCTCCTGCTGGAGGGCGGCAAAGCCGTCGAGGCGCTGGCGGTTTTCGAGAAGATCCAGAACGGCGCGTGGCGGGAAGAAGATCGTTCCGCTGCCCGACCTTTCCGGCTGCGCGCGCTGACCGCCGCGGGACGCGAAGCGGAAGCGGAAAAGGAAGCGCGGGAACTGGCCGACAAGGCGACGGATCCGACCGTGCTGATGGAAGCGAAGTTCATCCTCGCGAGCGTCGCCGACCGACAACTGCGGCGGCTGCTCGAGGATAATCCACGCTGGGAAGAGGACGACCGCGTCCGTCCCGAGCGGCACCGCCTTTACCACGAAGCGGTCGATCTTTACCTCTACCCGAGCCTCTTCCACGGCTCGCGCAGCGAACCGGCGGCGCGCGGCCTCGGCCAGCTCGTGGCGCTCTATCGCCTCACCGGCGACGCCCAGCTCGCGCTCGAAACCGCCCGCGACATCGCCATTCTCTACCCCGGCACCGCTCCCGCCAAAACGGCATCCGCCTGGATCGCCACCCTCTCCGCTGACACCCAGAAAATCGACTGGGAAAAAGAAGCCCGGGCTGCTTTCGCACCACCCGCCACCGAGAAAAAGCCCGCCACCGAGAAGAAAAAACCATGAACCGACTCCGTCCCTTCCTGATGCTCCGCCCGCTGATTTTCAGCCTCGGGGCCACCGCGCTGCTCTTCCTCGGCATGCGCGTCATCGCCCAAAGCACCGCGCCGGCGCCGGCGCCGATCGAGGCGCCCGCCAAGCCCCTCCCGAAAGACAAGACGCTGCTCGACCTTTTCAAAACCGGTGGCGCGCTGATGTATCCCCTGCTCGCCTGTTCGATCGGGACGATCGCCGTGGCGGTCTATTGTTTCATCCAGATCAGTGGACGGAAAATGCTGCCGAAAAGCCAGGTCGATGCCGTCGGCCAACACATGCAGCACCGCGACGCGAACAGCGCCTACACGCTCTGCCGGGAGAATCCGAACATCTTCGCCAAGACGATGTGCGCGGCCTTGCTGAAGGTGAATTTCGACCGCGACCTCGCCAACAAAGCCTCCATGGAACAGGCTGCCGGCGAGACGCTGGCCGACGAGGAAACACGGGTGATGCTCTGGGTCAATTACCTCAACGTCTTCGCCACCATCGGTCCGATGCTCGGTCTGCTCGGCACGGTCACGGGCATGATCGCCAGCTTCGACCAACTCGCCGCCGGCCGCTCGGAACCGCAGGATCTCGCGGGCGGCATCGGCGAGGCGATGATCACCACCGCCGCCGGCCTCTTTGTCGGCATCCCGGCGATGTTCGCCTATTTCTTCTTCCGCAATAACCTCGCGATCATCGTCTCCGACATCCAGAAGCGCGTCACTTTCATGATCGACGTGCTCTCCGGCGAATTAAAGCTGAGCAGCGCCGCGCCCGAGCCCGAAGCGGCGCAGACCGCGGACGTTTGACCCTTCGCCCCGCATGAGACTGAAGCGCAAATCGGATGACGAAGTCGGCTTTCAGCTCGCGCCGATGATCGACATGACGTTCCTGCTGCTCATCTTTTTCATGGTCACGACGAAGATGTCGAAGGAGCAGGTCAAGGTGGACATCAAGCTGCCGGTGGCGAGCAACGCGGTCATCCCCAAGGAGATCGCCGATCGCGACATCGTGAGCATCGATGGCCAGGGCGAATATTGGGTCGGGCAGCGGCAGGTCACGACGAAGGAACTCACCGCGCATTTAAAACAGCGCTTCGCCAACTTTCCGCCGCTGCGCCTCTACGTGCGCGCCGACCACCATACCCCGGCGAAGAAGGTCAAGGAACTGATGCGCCTCGCCGCCGAGGCGGGAGCGCTGAACGTCATTTTCGCCAGCTATCAAGACTGAGCCATGCAACTCCGCAAACGCGACATGCAGGTGGTGGAGATGCAGATGGGGCCGATGATCGACATGGTCTTCCTGCTGCTCGTTTTCTTCATGGTCACGGCCAAGCCGATCAAGCAGGAGAGCGACATCGATCTCGGCCTGCCGGGCACCGTCTCGCAGGAGGAAGCGGTGGATATTCCCGACGAGCAGCGCATCGCGATCCGCGACGACGGCCAGGTAATCCTGAATGATCAGCCGATGGACGCCGCGATCAGTCGCGAACTGCCGACCCTGCTCGGCACGTTGAAGCGCTTCAAGGAAACCGCCGATGCCAACAAGAGCGAACCGCTCATCACCATCGACGCCGCCAACGGCGCCACCCATCAGCGCATCGTCGATGTGCTCAACGTCTGCGCCAAAGCGCGGATCACTGGCGTGACTTTCGCCGACGAAGTCACCGAGGAATAACGCGCATGGCCACCGTCAGCACCCTCATCGAAGACCGCTCCGACGTGAAAAAGAGCCGGCGGCGGCTGGTCGTGTCCGTCATCGCCGGGGCCGTGATCATCCACATCATCGCGGGGATCGTCGCCGGGGTCTATATCGTCGCGCGCTATTTCCAGCCGCCGCCCGCGACCTTCGTGGTGAAAAAGGACATCCGGCTGCCCGCCCAGCAGCGCGAACATCAGATGAACATGGCGGCTTTCGATGCCGCCGCACCCAAGCCGAGCTTCAACGACAAACTGCAAAGCCTGCGTCCCAGCGCCTTCGCCCTGCCCGATCTACCCAAGATCCCGCTCGATCAAATGGTGCCGCTCGACCCATCGGCCATCGTCTCCGACCAGGTCACCAGCCTCGCGGGGACGGCCGGTTTCGGCACGGGCGGCCAGGGCGGCACAGGAATGGGCGGCACCGGCACGGGCATCACCTTTCTCGGCGTAAAGACCGCCGCGAAACGGATGGTGCTGATGTACGACATCTCCAAAACCGTGGCCAATGCGGCTGCGCGGGCCGGAATGCCGATGGAGCGAATCCGCGATGAAACAGCGAAGATGATTGATGGGCTGGGCGTGAACGTCCGGTTCGGGCTGGTCGAGTACGCGCGGAACTATGCGTTTTTTAAACCGGAGCTCCTCCCCGCCACCGACCCCAATCGCACCGCCGCGCGCGATTGGCTGATGCAGCACTTTGGAACTGACGGCTCATTTCCTTCGGGCGTTCCGGGCACGGTTACGGGCAGTCCGGGCTTCCTCGTCGCGCTGGAGGCCGTATTCAAACAACAGCCCGATGTGGTCTTCATCATTTCCGACGGCGACATGCAGGTCGGATCCGATCGCGGGACGACGATTACTCCCGATGAGATTGGCGATACGTTGCAGCGGCTGCAGGCCACTCTCCCGCAACCGGCCAAGGTCTATTTTATCGGGGTCGGGATGAAGCCGGAATACGAACGTGGAATCCGGCGGGCGATCAGCCGGCACGGAGGCGGCGGAAAATTGACCGAGTTGAAGAAATAACGAAGCCGCTCAGTGCCGCTTCTCCGCCACTTCCACGGCGGGGGAGACGACGCGGGGCGCCGGGGCCGCGGGCAGGAAAGGCACGACGAAGGCGTCGTGAAACTCATAGCCGCCTTTGAAGTCGTCGATCGAATCCGTATCGTTCTTCCCGAAGATGCCTTCGCGGATGAAGTTGAAGACCATTTCGCCGAAGTCGTCGCCGCGGCGCACCCCCCAGTAGGCGAAGACGGTGGGGACCATCGGCCCGTACTGCTTCAGCGCGAACTGGCGGATGCCGTCGAGCAGTTGCTGACCGGTGACGTGCTCCATGCCTTCCTTGGCTTTTTTGCGCAGCTTGACGGTGTAATCGAGCGCGTCGCGGAGAAAGAGATAAGCTTCGCGGTCGTAGCGAGCGTCCTGTTGCACGATGAGGTCGAGTTTTTCACCGAAGTCGAGTTTCTGCATAGTTGGTCGCACTGGAAAGAACGGTCGAAAACACACGCTGGCGCCGCTGGGAGCCGCGCTTACAGTGCAATTTCTACCCTGTGAAAACGATTCACGCTTTCCAACTGCGCGCCGAAGGTAAGCACACCGTCCGACAGCGTCAACTGCCACCTCGCGGAGTGGCGCTGCTGGTCGCGATCGGCCTGATTCTGCCGTTCCCGGCGGGCCTGGCGGCGGACGCGCCTCTTGAGGGAGTGCGGGCGGCCAAGCTCCTGGAGGCAGCGCTTTTCGCCCGTCAGGCGACGCCGGAGGACTGGCGGAAATTGGGACGGGTTTACGAGGAACTCGGCACGCAATATCCGAGGGATGCCACGGTCAAAAACGCCCACGCCGAGTGGCTGTGGAGCATGGGCGAACACGAGCAGGCGGTGGAAATGTGGCTGGGTGCGGAGAAACTCGATCCCGCGAACGCCGTCGTGCTCGACCATCTCGGCGGCAGTTTGCTGGCCGCCGGGCAGGCGAAAAGAGCCGCCGCCTACTACGCGCGCGCCACCGCCAGCGCGCCGGAAAACGCCGCCTATCATCACAACTACGCCAACGTCGCCTACATCTTCCGCCATGAGCTGCTCGACGCCGCCCGACCCGATGCCGCCGCCGTGCTTCGCGAGGCGCTCACGCATTTCGCCGCCGCGGCCCGGCTCGCTCCTTTAAATCCGGAATACGCCCGCGCCTACGCCGAAACCTTTTACACCGTGCCAGACCCCGATTGGAACGCCGCCCTCCGCGCCTGGCAGCACTTTTACGAGATTTCCCCGGGGAAAGACTTCGCCCTCCTCAATCTCACCCGCGTGCACATGAAACTGGGGGATAA
This sequence comes from Chthoniobacterales bacterium, assembly GCA_038325425.1. Lineage (GTDB taxonomy): Bacteria > Verrucomicrobiota > Verrucomicrobiia > Chthoniobacterales > Chthoniobacteraceae > Chthoniobacter. Next base: position 8,260 of record JBBQIZ010000044.1, on the reverse strand, counting down.
ATCCGCCGCCCGGGCGGCTCTCGGGCGGGTGCAGGCCCCCGAGTTCCACGCCCTCCGGAACCGGCTGCAGGAGCGCATCGACACCGAATAACCTCCCGGCAGCCATCGTGAAAAACGCCGTTTTTCAGAGTAAATTGCCGAAAACGACGCGGTCCGGGGTCCCCCGAAAAATTACCGGAACCCGCCATTGACGACCGCCTACTCCCCTCCTACGATCACAGCCCGCTTACCAATTTTTTCACGTTCAACCTACCGCCAAGGGAAAATCACATGCCTGAAGTCATCGTTCGCAAAGGAGAGCCCATCGACCGCGCTCTAAAACGCCTCAAGAGCAAACTCGACGCCGAGGGGATCATGGACGAAGTCCGCCGCCTCCGCGCCTACGAAACTCCGACGCAGAAAACGAAACGCAAAGCCAAAGCCAACGCGAAGCGGGCCAAGGCGAAGTTTCGTTTCAACGCCTCCTAGGTTGCTGGCGGTTCCTTCCAGAGCCGCATTCATTTTCTTCCTTTTCAAAACAGCCAGCCCCACCCGGGCTGGCTGTTTTGTTTCTGCCGAAAAGGCGCCGCCTACGGCTCGCACTCGCAGACGATGCGGAATCCCACATCGTTTGAGGAGTATTCCGGCAGATTGAAATTGCGGGCGGTGGTGCGCAGATTCGAGGCGCGAGATTTCCAGCTTCCGCCGCGATAAATGCGCTTCGATCCGCCGATCGGCCCCCGGGGATTCGTCCGATCCTTGCCTTTGTAGTTCTCGAAATAATCGAGGCACCACTCAAAGACATTCCCCGCCATGTCTTCCGCCCCAAATGGGCTGGCACCGCGCGGATAACTGCCAACCGGCGCCGTTTCGGCGAAGCCATCGTCGATCACCGTATCCCGCCAGGCGAAGTTCGTCAGTTTGTCGGCGAAATTTGCGTATTGGCCGGCGTCCAGTTTCTCTCCCCAGGGGAAAATCCGCCCTTCGGTTCCGCGCGCGGCATATTCCCATTCCGCCTCGGTCGGGAGTCGGTATTTCTTCCCCTCCTTGGCGCTCAACCATTGGCAGAATTTCTCCGCCTCCCGGCTGTTCACATAGACCGCCGGATGATTGTCGTCCGCCCAAGGCGCCCGTTTCATTTTGTGGGTCGCATCGAATTTTTCGAACTGCGCATTGGTCACGGGGAAACGCCCCAGAAAAAAGCAATTCAGCGAAACCTGCCCGACCGGTTGCTCGTGGGGCGCAGCGTCGCGCGCAGCACTGCCCATGACGAATACGCCGGAGTTGATCAGCAACATCTCGACGTCGGCCGAATTGGTGAAGCCGGGAAATTTGAGCCGCTCGCCCGCCCGCGCCAGCGGGGAGGTGGTGAATACCTCCCGGACGGGCGCTGCGACTGGAGCGGTCTCGATTTTTCTCACCGGTGCGGGCGCGACCGCCGGTTTCGCCATCATCGGCTTCGCGGGCGCCGCGGTCCGTACTGCCGCCACCATCGGGGTCGGAGGCATTCCGCTGGCTTCCTCGAGATATTCGTCGATCAAATCCTCGGCCTGACTACCGGTCAGCCCGAGGCTTTCGCCCATGTTGCAGAGCGCATCGCGCTGATCGTCAGTCATTTCGTCGCCGTCGAGCGCCAGCTTGGAAAGTCGGAGCATCCGGCGGAATTCCGAAGACGGATCCCGGTCGCCCGGCGCACCGCCCACAGGCGCAGAGGGCACCGGCGCGCTGGCTGTCGGCGCAGCGACAAACATCGTCGCGGATACGCGTTGCGCCCCGACTCGGGCCAGTTCCGCTTCGACCGCCGTCCGCATTTCGTCCCGCGACAGACCGAGCACGCGGCCGCGCTCGTAGAGGCGGTTTTCGTCTTCCTCCCGCAGGCGATTTTCACCCAAGGCAAAGGCGAGCAGTTTTCTGAATTCCGTCAGCGCCTCCTGGACGATCTGCGAGTGCCGCACCTGGTCGAACTGCGAGCGGCCCTCGGGATCGAGCAGCTTCGTCCGCGCCTCGGCCAAAAATATGGGCGCCTCGTCCATGCCCGCGCGCAACATCTGCGAAAGCGGGTTGCTCGGCTGATTCTTCAGCGGGAGCTTTTTCTGCCACCAAACCAGCAATTGCCGGCAATTCTCCTCGATCTGCTCCGGGCTGGGATTCGACTCGTAGGAGAGGCAAAGACGCGCGTAGAGGTCGTCGGAATTGTAATCCCGCCAGCCCTCCCAACGCATCGGGTTATCGGGAATCGGGTTCGGTAACGCCACGCGGGAAAGAAAATTGCCGGCTGCGCAATCAGACCACTTTGATCTGCAGCAAATCCGCCGTCGCCATCTCGATCTCGCTGTCCGAGAGGCCGGTATTCCGCGCGATCTGCACGCGGTTTTGCCGGCCGTAAGCATCGACGATGACTTCGAGCACCTGGTTTTCGTTGTAGGTGTAGGTCAGTTCCACGGGCGAACCCTTGGGCAGGAAAGGCGGCAGTTCGATGTCGCAAATGCCGAGCGGAGTGCATTCGCCGGGCACCGTGCTCTCGCCTTCCACGACCCGCACGATGGCGTTCTTCATATTCGCCTTCGCGGTGCCGAACGAGTTCTTCGTTTCCACCGGCACCGGCGTCATTTTACGAATCATCGGGAAAACGTATTCCTCGACCTTGCCGTCGTCCCACAGCACGACCCCGAGCGTGTGCGTGGTGATGTTCGTGACCTTGATCAGCGAACCGTCGTCGCTGGAAAATTGATCGCGCACTTCCTGCGGGAGCACCCGCTCGCCGAGCCGGTCTTCCTCGCCGAGCAGCGCGAGCACGCCTTGCACGGCCGCTCCGATGGCCACCGCTTCGTCCGGGCTCACGTCATCGGCCACCGGCACATTCGACGCCTGCTTGATCATCTCCCGCACCGAAGGCATGCGGGTCATCCCGCCGGTCAGCAGAATGCGGTCGATTTTGCCGTAATCCAATCCGGACTCCTGAATGACGATTTCGCAGATCGTTTTGCACTTTTCGAGCAGGTGCCGGCAGCGGTTTTCGTAATCCTCCCGTGTCAGGTCGAGCTTCACGCTCTTGCCGTTGTAGCTGTGCACGATGGTCGTCCGCGTGCGGCTCGAAAGCTGGATTTTCGCCGTGACCGCGCGGTTGTAGAGATCCTGGTAGCTTTGCAGATCAAGCAGCGGATTTTCGCCGTGGATCCGGTCGAACTCGTCGGCCACCCAGTTGACGATCACGTCGTCCCAATCCTTGCCGCCCAGCCGGTGATCGCCGTTGCTCGCGAGCATCCGGATGTGATGGTTCTCGATCTTCATGATCGTCACGTCGAACGTGCCGCCACCGAGATCGAACACAAATACCGTCTGATCGGAATCGAGCTTATCGAGGCCGTACGCCAGCGCCGCCGCGGTCGGCTCGTTGATCACCTGCAGCACATTCAGCCCCGCGAGCTGGCCGGCGTGCAGCGTGGCCGTGCGCTCGGCATCGTTGAAATACGCGGGAACCGTGATCACGGCATCCGTCACCGGCTCGCCGAGATATCGCTCCGCGTCGTTTTTCAGCTTCTTGATGATCAGCGCCGAAAGCTCCTCCGCGGAGTAGATTTTCCCGTTAAATTCGCGGTGAAACTGCGCCTTGCTTTTGCCCATCTCGCGCTTCACGAAATCGACGATTTTCTCCGGCTCGGCGACGGCGTTTTGCTTCGCCATCGTGCCGACGAGCGCGTTTGTCCCGTCGAACAAAATGACTGACGGCGTGATGCGCTCGCTCTCCGTATTCGGGATGATTTGGGGTTTGCCGTAGGCGTCGATGTGCGCGATCGCGCAGAAGGTCGTGCCCAAGTCGATACCGACAGCTTTACGGGTGGATGGGGCGCTCATGAGGGAGGGATGAATGGCTCAGTTTTGTCAAAATTTCGGGTCTGCAGATGATATGCCGTGGGCCAGAACCCATGCTATTTTTGAGAGGATGCACCACCGAGTGCCACGAGGAAACCCTCTTTCCATTTTTTGATGATGACTTCCTCGGCGCGCAGCACGCGGCCCTTCCATGAAAAGCCGCGCTTCACGCTGCGGACGATCGCGCCGTCGTCTTCGGGGTCTTCCGCCATCTCGACCGCGACCGCCCGCTGCATCACTTTGTCGAGTTTGCCGACGCCGTCGGGCAGCATCACGACCTCCAGCCGGGCCAGGATTTCCACGATGAATTCGCGGTTGTGCTCCACATTCGTCGCCATCGTTTTCAGGTTCTGGAGAAGTTTGCGCGCGGTCTCCGCGGGCAGTTGCGCCGCCTCCGCCACCGCGTCCTGCATCTGGGAATGGATCGCCGTCAGATCGTCGTACAGGGAAACGAGATCGCGAATGATCGGCTTGTGCACGGACTCGAGCAGGAAGCCATCCTTGTAGCCCTTCAACTCCTCGTGCAACGCATCGAACATCCGCTGGTTCAGCCCGTTCTTCTGCTCGAGCAAATCCTGCAGTCCGCCGATCAAGGCCGGCAGATCCGTGTGCGCGGCAATCGCCTTGTCGTGCACCTTGTCGAGTTTGTTCAGCACCGAGGTGTTTTCCCCGGCCGCCCGCGTCACCGCCTCCAGGCCCTGGACCAGCGGGCGCAGCATCTGCGGGACGGAAAGATAAGACTTCGCCATCCGCTCGGCGATGCGCCGGGCGATTTCATCCTCCTTGTCCGCCTCCACCTGCCGGACGGCCGCCTCCCGGCCTTCGATCTGCTGTTCCGCTTCTTGGAACAATCCGCGCAACTGGGCATCGAAATCTGCATCCAGGTTTTCATCGTGTTGAGGCATACGCTTCCCTCATTTAGCGAATATCACGCCAAACGACCGGCCAATTTCCGCCGCAGGGCGAACCGCCACGCACCTGCTTACGCTCCGTAAAACCCTCGAATGGCCGCTGTCAGACCGGGAATATCGTACTTCCGCGCCTCGATATCGACCGGCAGGCCGTGCTCCCGCATGGTTTTCGAGGTGACCGGCCCGATCGACGCGGTCTTCAGACCCGGCGGCAGCGGCAGCTTCAGCGCGAGGAAATTCTCCACCGTCGAGGAACTGGTAAAGGTGATCAGATCCGCGCCTTCGTCGCGAAAACGCGCCAGCGCCCCGCTCACATCCTCCGTCTCCGGCACCGTCCGATACGCCACCGCCACATCCACGATCGCCCCCAGTCGCGTCAATTCCTTCGGCAGGACATCCCGCGCCTGCTCCGCGCGGGCCAGCAGAATGCGGAGATTTTCGATCGCACTGTCCTTCTGAAAAGCCTTCACCACCGCTTCGGCGACATATTCGTCCGGCTGCAAATCCACATGGAGATGAAACTCGCGCACGCGCGCCGCCGTCGCCGGGCCGATCGCCGCGATGCGCACCCCGCCGATCTCCCGCGCATCGGTGAAGATTTTGTAGAACATCTCGAAGAAAGCCGTCACCCCGTTCGGGCTCGTGAAGACGATCCAATCGTAGCTGTGCGCGTCCTGCACGAACTGCCCGAACTCGAACAAATCCTGCGGCGGCTCAATGCGGATCGTCGGCAGTTCAAAGACATCCGCGCCCAGCTTCCGCAGCCCGGAACTCAAGGCCCCGGCTTGTTTCCGCGTCCGCGTGACGACGATCCGTTTGCCGAAAAGCGGCCGCGTCTCGAACCAATTCAGCGAATCGCGCAGCGTCACCACGCCGCCGATCACCGCCACCGCCGGCGCCTTGAACCCGGTCGCCTCGACCTTCGCTGCGATGTCGCCCAGCGTGCCGCGCAAGGTCTGCTGCCGCCCCGTCGTCCCCCAGCGCACCAGCGCCATCGGCGTCTCCGGAGCCGCGCCATTTTCGATCAGCCGCGCTGTGATCACGCCCATCCGCTCGACGCCCATGAGCATCACTTTTGTCCCCGGCGTCGTCGCGAGTTGTTGGAAATCGAGCGAACTCTCCGTCTTCGTCGGGTCTTCGTGCCCCGTGAAAATCGTCAACTGCGCCGTGTGATCGCGATGCGTGACCGGGATGCCCGCATAAGCCGGCGCCGCGATCGCCGAAGTGACGCCCGGAATGATCTCGAAGCGCAGCCCCGCCGCGGCCAGCGCCTCGGCTTCTTCGCCGCCCCGCCCGAACAAAAACGGATCCCCGCCCTTCAGCCGCACCACCCGCTTGCCCTCCTTCGTCTTCGCGACCAGCAGCGCATCGATCTCCTCCTGCTTGAGCGTGTGCGCGCCCGCCTTCTTGCCCGCGTAAATGATCTCCACCCCCGGCGGTGCCCAGCCGAGGATTTCCGGGTTGCAGAGATAGTCGTAAACCAGCACCTCCGCGCACTCGACGACCTCCTTGACCTTCAGCGTGACCAGCCCGAGATCGCCCGGACCCGCACCCGCGAGATAACAAATTCCTTCCGGTTTGGGCTTGGCGGATTTCATAAAAGGGCGGGCAAGCTAAACCGCGCCCGCGCGCCCGCCAAGCGGGGTTTTCACCGTTCCAGGGACGCGCTCCCGCGCGTTCCCCATTCCTTGCGGGAGGAACTCAGCGCTGAAAGTGGGAGCGCGCCGGAGCGCGTCCCTCCGAGGAATCTCCCCCTCACCGCCGCAGCGCGGGGCCCGCTCACTTCACCCCAACTCTCCCTCATCCGCGACATACAAGGATGACGCGTTTCTTAATTTTCGATACACCCTCTGAAAAAGCCGCCGCTCCCCGCCGGAAAGTCCCTGCGGAAACGCGACTAGCCGCCCCCCGACGTGGGGAAAGCCCCTCACGCGACCGCCGCCCAGAGTTTGGCTTGGCGGAAACCGGCTTTTCGCCGACAACACCCTCCGAGAGCCCTGCCCGCCCTCCGAGTTTAATGCGAAATTTTTCCCGTCCGTCTCCCAAGTTCACCTGATTCAGAGTTAGCCGACATTGCATGCCTTCCGTGAACAAAGGTGAATCGACGGGCCGTCAGCCAAACCCCTGGCTGGCGCTTCTCCTGGTCGTCGGCACCGTCATCGTGGCATGTATGTGGCCGGCTTGGTGGCTGGCTCGGAATGTTCTGCTGCTGGAGGCGGTGGGAGCCTTCGTCAGCATGGCCGTCTTTGCCATTTATACCTCCACCTACGGCGGGATCCGCCGGGTCTTTCCGCACCGGGGCTGGCTGACGGTCTTGATGGTGGCCAGTCCGTGGCTTTTTGCCGCGGTGAACGTGTGGGGGAAAGTCGTGCCGTCCGTTTTGACCACGCCCGCCGCCCTGACAAGCTTGCTGGCCGCATTGTCGATCGGAGTGACGGAAGAACTGCTTTTCCGCGGCATTCTCTTCCGGGCCTTCCAAGGAAGAAGCATGGCCCTCTATGTCCTGGTCGGCTCGATCACCTTTGGGCTCCTTCATTACCCACAGGGCTATCAAGGCGTGATGGTCACGGCGGTCGTGGGAAGCAGCTATTCCTTGGCGAGGATCGCCGGCGCTCCTCTGGGTTTGTTGATTGTCTGTCACGCGGTGACTGAATTCCCGAACCTGTTCTCGCACACGCCTCATCCCCAATACGGGCTGGTGGCTTTTGGCTCGGTGGTTCTGGCCTTGGCGCTCGCCGTGGCTTTCATTTCACGAAGGACGAATTGGACCACCGAACGTGGTGAGGTGGTACCAAATTGAGCCGAGTTGTGGGGTTTGGGAACGTCGCTTCGTGGCGAAACTCTGCGCTCACGCACGCGACCGGCGGGCTTTTCAGGCCGGCTTGAGTTGCGCGAAGACAGCGGCGGCGACGGCTTCCGGCGTTTCGGCCTCGGCCTCGGCCAGCACGGGAGGATCGGTTTCCGCTCCGAAAAGGATCGCCCGCATCTGAATCGCGCCGTTGGACAGCAGGGTGCGGACGCCGACCGGCAACGAACAATCCCCGGAGAGCAGGCGCTGCAATTCGCGCTCGGCCCGGATCCCGAGATGCGTCGCCGGGTGATCGATCTTTTGCAAAACCGCCGTCACTTCCGCCCGGTCGGCCCGGCTCTGTAAAGCAATCGCCCCCTGCCCGATCGCCGGCAACAGATCGTCCGCCAGCGAGGTGACGTGAAATTTCCCCTGCTCGACCACGAGCATTCCGGCGCTCAGGTCATGGCCGAGCCGCACCAGACCGGCCTGCGCGAGGATGATTCCCGCCACGTCGTCGCGTTCCGCGAGCTTGCGCAGGCGCGTCTGCACGTTGCCGCGCCATTCCTCGATCCGCACATCGGGCCGCCGCCACTGCAACTGCCGCGCGCGGCGCACGCTGCTCGTCCCGAGAATCGCGCCCGGCGGCAGATCCCGCAACGTGCGGGGTTCCTTGGTGATGAGCACATCGGCGGTCGGCGCGCGTTCG
>JBBQIZ010000043.1:0-27257 GCA_038325425.1 Chthoniobacterales bacterium | reverse complement strand
TCGAACATCCGGAGGAAAATGGCGCGGGCAAAAACTTCGAGTCGATTAAAGACACTGCTGCGCAACCGCTCTGGGCGCGGTTTTGCGATTTTAAAACCGCCCTTGCGGAGAAACTCGGCCCGACCGGCGTGGAACCTTTCGAACCGAAAATCATGCCCAAGTTGACGCCCAAACCGGCCGCCGCTCCTGCCGGCAGTGCCACGGCACCGATGCCGGAACCCAGCGACCTCGACATCGCTCCCGCGACCGCCCCGCGCCGCGATGCCACGCATCTCAATGCGCGTGGCAGCATCGAGTTTGGCCAGATCGTCGCCGAAGAACTCGCGCGGATATTGCCGGAGACGGAAGATTACTTTCGTAAACGCCGCGCACCCGAGCGCCGACCCAGAAGGTCGCCGCGGCTTACGCCACCCAGCTCCGAATTTTGTCCTCGTCCTTGACCGGACCGACGACGGCAACACCCAGCCGCACACGATTCAGACAGTGGCACGCCACGCTCTGGATGTCCTGCGGGGTGACGGCGAGGATCTTTCGTTCGATCTCGGCGGGATCGAGCACCCTGCCGTAACCGAGCAGACTCTCGCCCATCCACATGATTTGGTTCGAGGTGGATTCGAGGCCCATGAAGGTCTGCCCGATGGTGTAGTCCTGCGCTTTCTTCAGCTCGGTTTTGCCCGGCGCCTTTTGACAAATGTTTTCCAGTTCCCGCAGAATCATTTTCACTGCCCGCTCCAGATTTTCCGCATCAAGGCCGGCATAGACGTGGATCGCGCCGGTGTCGGCGAGCGTGACCATGCTCGTCTGGACGCTGTAACAAAAGCCGTGACGTTCGCGCAGTTTTTGAAAAAGACGCGAGCTCATGTTTTCGCCGAGAATGACGCTGAGCAGCTTGAGCGCGTAGCGGCGTTCATCGGTGCGGCCGAAGGCGTGGAAGCCCATCGCCAAATGCGTCTGCTCGGTCTCCTGGGTGCAAAGCGAGACCCGCGCCGGGCCGTCCTCCGCCCGGGTGCGAACGAAGCGCGGGGCGCGACCGCGCGGCAGTCGGCCAAAAATCGGCCGGAGCAACCCAACGACACGCTGATGATCCACGGGACCCGCCACGGTGATGATTGTCGTCCCGCCGGTGTAGTGGCGCTGGCGGAAGCCGAGAAAGTCCGGGCGCTTCAGCTTGGCGATCGTTTCCACGGTGCCGGTGAGCGGCCGGCCGAGCGGATGCTCCGGCCACATCGTCGCGGTGAGCAACTCCTGAGCGTGCTGCCCGGGGTTGTCGCGATACATGAGGATTTCCTCGCGGATGACCTCGCGCTCCCGCTCGATCTCGGTCGGGCAGAACTTGCTCTCCAGATACATGTCGCCGAGGACGTCGCACAATTCGGGCAGGTGCGGCGCACTGGCCTTGGCGTAATAGCAGGTGTGATCCTCGGTGGTGAACGCGTTCAGGTAACCGCCGAGCCCCTCGACGGATTCGGTGATTTTCTTCGCCGTGCGCCGTTTGGTTCCCTTGAAAAGGAGATGCTCGATAAAATGCGAGATGCCACTCTGTTCCGCCGATTCGTGGCGACCGCCGATCCCCGCCCATACCCCGAGGCTGACGCTGCGCATGTAAGGCATCTCCACGGAGGCGATGCGCACGCCGTTTGGTAATCGGCTCAGGCGATAAGGAGAATCCATCAGTGAGTGATCACCCGCGGCTTGGAGGACTTGGCAGTCTGCTTCGCGCGCAATTCCAGCACGTGCTCCGCGAGCTCGAGGTCGTGCGGGAAAGTGATCTTCATGTTCCAGTCGTCGTTTTTCAAAAGGGCGATTTTCTTCCCGAGCTTTTGCACCGCGGAGACCTCGTCCGTGACCATCTCGTGCTTGACCATCAACGCCGCGTAAGCCTGCAGAATCAGGCCGCTGCTGAAAACTTGCGGGGTTTGCATCGCCCATAACCCGGTGCGCTCCACGCTCTCCGTGACCATTTGTTCGATGCTCGCGCGCTTCACCGTATCGGGAATCTGCGAGGCGCAGCAGGCGGCCCCGTGGGTTTCGGCGAGCTCGAGGCAGGCCCGGATCAACTGAGGCGTGACCAGCGGACGCGCGCCGTCGTGAATGGCGATGAATTCGCTGTCTTTGCTGGCTACCGCCTGGAGTCCATTCCAGACGGAGAGGTGTCGTTCCGCCCCGCCGCTGATGACTTTGGTGACCTTCAGAAATTTGTGAACGGAGACCAGTTGCTCGACTTCATCCATGCGCTCGTCCCTCGTGACGATGAGGATTTCATCCACTTCCTTGGTGTCGCTAAAAGCCTTGAGCGAATACCAGAGCACCGGTTTACCGGCGAGCGGGGCGAAGAGTTTGTCGAAGCCCATACGGCGGCTGCTGCCGGCGGCGACGATGATGGCGGAAACCATAGAGGTTAATGCGAAAGATGGACTGCGGAATGCGGGATAGAGCAGCGGAGGGCGGTCAACAATTCAGAATACATCGTGCCAAAATGGAAATCACGAAAGCCGGGCGTTGACCGCAGCGCTGAGCGCCTTGCCATCCGCGCGGCCGGCGGCGCGTTCGGTGGCGAGCTTCATCACGGCGCCCATCTGCGCTTTCGAGGTGGCGCCGGTCTCCGCAATCGCGCTTTGGACGAGCGCTGCGACTTCTTCCGCCGTCAGCGACTGCGGCAGGTAAGCGGCGAGGATCTCCGCCTCGGATTTTTCCTTCGCCGCGAGCTCCGGGCGATTGCCCTTTTCAAAACCTTCGATCGAATCCTGCCGCTTTTTCAACTCCTTGCGCACCACCGCCAGGGCGCTGGCGTCGTCGAGCTCGAAAGTGGTTCCACCTTTTTCAATGGCCATATTCTTCAACGCGCTCTTCAGCATGCGAATCACTCCCAACCGCTCCACCTGCTTGGCCTTCATCGCTTCCTTCAGGTCCTGGTCTATCTTCGCTTGGAAAGTCATGGGGGCGCAAACCGTAGCGAAAGGCGCGCGGCCCGCAAATCCTTTCACCGGGCTTTACTAGACCCGCAGGTTTCGACATAAGCGCCCGAGTCAGAGCAATCGTTCACGAAAATATTCATTATGAGCATGGTCCAAGAATTCAAAGAGTTCATCAACAAGGGCAGCGTGGTCGATCTCGCGGTCGGCGTCATCATCGGTGCCGCGTTCGGCAAAATCGTCAATTCCGTCGTCGAGGACCTTATCATGCCCCCGATCGGCAAGATCCTGGACAACCTCGATTTTTCCAATCTTTACATCCCGCTTTCCGAGAAAATCACGCCCGGGTTGGCACTCGTCGAAGCCAAGAAACTTGGGCCGGTAATCGCCTACGGAAACTTCCTCGCCATCCTCATCAATTTCCTCATCGTCGCCTTCTGCATCTTCATGGTCGTGAAAGCCATCAACAAGATGAAGCGCAAGGAAGAGGCGAAGCCCGCCCCGGTGGCGGAAGTGCCCGCCGACGTGAAACTCCTCGGTGAAATCCGCGATCTGTTGCAATCGCAGGCCGGCGGCAAGCCCGATCTTTTAAAGCCGCTTCTTTAGCGCCTTGATCTGCCGGTCGAGGTCGCGGCGCGCATGCTCCAGCCAGTCGCGCAGTCCTTCTGCCGAGACGACCAGCGCGCCGAAGCTGGTCACCGTTTGTTGCTCCATGAAGTCTGAGGTCGCCACCGTGATTTCATGCTGCCCGGCATATTTGGCGACCAATCGCTCGACGATCGAATCCGCCGTCTGGCCCGCGGCAGAGTAGAAAATCTGGATGCCGGCTGGCGCGCTGTCCTCATTGGACTTCTCCCCTTTTCCATCGAAGACCACCACCACGCGCACGCCGCTCGCGTCCTGATATTCGGTCAAAATTTTGGTCAGTTCATCGCGCGCCAGCGCCGTCCGCCGGGAGTGCAATTTGCGCAGCTCCGGCCACGCGAAGATCACGCTATGACCATCGACGATGAGATAGGGCATGCGGGCGGAGGTGATCCGAGATCATGCGCCCAAGCAATCAGCCGTGGCTGCGCCGCACCGCCCCACGATGCCTGAGCACCGCTGACCGACACTTGTCCCGCTTACTCCGCTGCCGGAGCCGCTGCCGCCTTTTCCTTTTTAGGCGCGGCTTTTTTCGTCTTGGCGGCGGGCTTGGCGGCAGCGGCGGCCTTGGCCTTGATCTTCTGGCGCTCGAGGTAGTTGAGGCGGCGGCGGCGTTTTTGGATTTTGTTGGTTTGCTGACCCATAAGAAAAGTGGCGGTTGAAGTTGAGGGGGTGAGTGACTACGGGATGTGTCCGGCGCGGTCAACCGGTTTCCCGTTTTGCGTCGCCCAAAAGTCACCGGCATATTCGTTGACGCATCCCACCTTCGACTCCATATTCCGCGCCCTTTGCACGCCGACCACTACCAGGACATAGACATGGAACACATCAGAAACATCGCCATCATCGCTCACGTCGATCACGGCAAAACCACTCTCGTCGATCAGCTGCTCAAGCAAGCTGGCACCTTCCGAGCCAACGAAGCCAAGGCCACCGAGATCCGCATCATGGACTCGATGGATCTCGAGCGGGAGAAGGGCATCACGATCAAGGCGAAGAACGCCGCCTTCAAGTGGCACGACTATCACGTCAATATCGTCGACACCCCCGGCCACGCCGATTTCGGCGGCGAAGTGGAGCGCATCATGAAGATGATCGACGGGGTGCTCCTCGTGGTGGACGCGCATGACGGCCCGCAGGCGCAGACCAAGTTTGTGCTGAAAAAGGCGCTGCAGAACGGCGCGAAGCCGATCGTCGTGATCAACAAGATCGACCGCGAGAACGCCCGTCCGCACAAGGTGCTCGACATGGTTTTCGAGCTCTTCATGGAGCTCGACGCCACCGACCTCCAGCTCGATTTTCCCGTCATTTACGCCTCGGCCCGCGACGGCTACGCGATGAAGGAAATCCACGAGGAGAGCACCACGATGACCCCGCTCTACGAAGCGATCATCAAACACATCCCGGCGCCCGCCAAGAGCGACGTGAGCTACTTTCAGATGCTCGTCTCGAACCTGGATTACTCCGACTACCTTGGCCGGATCGCCTACGGACGCATCATCTCCGGTCGCGTGAAAGTCGGCGACAGCGTGGTCCACATTTCCAAAGCGGGGAAGCGCGAGCGCGCCAACGTCACGGCGCTTTTCGGCCACGTCGGCCTGCAAAAGGTCGAACTGCAAAACGCCAGCGAAGGCGACATCATCGGCCTGTGCGGGTTTGAAGACGCCTTCATCGGCGAAACCATCACCGACACCGAAGAGCGCCTGCCGATCCCCTTCGTGGACATCGATCCGCCGACCATCACGATGAAGATTTGCATCAACGATGGCCCGCTCGCCGGTCGTGAAGGCAAGCTCCTCACCGCCCGCCAGGTCCGCGAACGCCTCGTCCGCGAAACCCGCACGAACGTCTCGATCCTCTTCGCGGACACGGACATCGCCGGCCATTTCGAAATTCAGGCCCGCGGCGAAATGCAGATCGCGATCATCGTCGAGCAGATGCGCCGCGAAGGCTTTGAGCTGCTGGTTTCCCGGCCCGAGGTCATCTTCCAGCGCGACGAAGACGGCACCCTCCTCGAGCCTTTGGAGAACCTCTACGTCGATGTCCCGAACGAAAACCTCGGCGACATTCTCCAATCGCTCGCCGGCCGCAAAGCCGACATCACGAACATGGAGCACAACCCGCACAGCGTCACCGTGCAGGCTGTCGTCCCGACGCGCGGCCTCATCGGCTTCGAGACGGACTTGGTCAACGCGACGAAAGGCCACGGCATCATGTCGCACATCTTCAAGGAATACGGCCTGCACAAAGGCGACATCCCCACGCGCAACAACGGCGTGCTCGTCGCCATGGAGCAAGGCATCAGCACGGCCTACAGCCTCGAAACCATTCAAGAACGCGGCCGTCTTTTCATCGGCGCCCAGGCCGAAGTTTATGAAGGCATGATCATCGGCGAAAACGCCCGCAACGACGACATGCCCGTCAATCCCTGCCGTGCGAAGAAGCTCTCGAACATGCGTTCCACCGGGGACGGCAAAGGCGTCAGCCTTTCGCCGCCGCTCGTCATGACGCTGGAGCGTTCGCTCGAATACATCGCGCCCGACGAATACGTGGAAGTGACCCCGAAGAGCCTGCGCCTGCGCAAGAAGGTCCTCGACGCGACCGCGCGCAAGCGGACCGCTCCGAAGGTCGCGATCGCGTAAACTGCGCCGCGGCACTAATCTGCGGGCGATGAAAACCGCCGCTCTCGTTCTTCTGCTCAGTCTCGCACCTTTGGCCCGGACGGATGCCGACGAAGGCTTCCTGGAGGTCATCCGCGCGCGGACCGCAACCCTGCCCGCGCTCGAACCGAGTGCGGAAGCGGGTTCGCCGAAGTTTGCCGTCGTCCGCCTCAACGCGCCGCCGATCCTCACCGCGGGCGCTCGCTACGGCGCCGTCCGCGTCATTTGCCCACCCGACAAGCCACTCAGCCTCGCCTGGCTTTTCGCCGATACGACCAACATCGACGAATACGGCCTGCTCTCGCCGGCCGGCGTGCGGATGGAAACGAATGCAACCCGCTCGATTCAACCCGCGACAGCCAGCGCCGATCTCGAGCAGGAACGCGCCGGGCATCCCGCATCGTCGCTCCCCCGACCGTGGGACATTTTCCAAATCCATGTCCTCGGAATTCCGGCCCGACTGCTCCAGCCCGGCGGCGAATATCTTCTGTGGTTCCGCTTCTCCGATCAACGGCCCACGGATATCCTGCTCGCCGCCACTTTTCTGGATCCCGCGATGAATCTGGAACCGATCGATCTGCCGCCCATCTTTGCCCTGCCGAGCCTCGGCATTCCTTAATCGCGCCCGCGATTGCCCAGCGTGAAGATTTCCGGGCGGAGCGCGCTGTGTCCGTTTTCCGCGAGGTCGGCAGCCATCTCGCCGACCACGCTGCAAAACTTGAACCCGTGACCCGAGCCACCAAAGGCGAGCACGATGTTCGGCCGCTGCGGATGCCGGTCGATGACGAAGTGGCGATCGGCCGTGTTCTCGTAAAGACACGTCTTGTGAGCGGCGTAACTGCCGATTTGAGAACCGAAAAGATGCCCTAGAAACGGACGGAGATTTTCCTCGTCGCCCGCTTGCAACTCCGGCGCATTCTCGCGCGGGTCAGCCACCGTCTGTCCGCCGGTGTCTTCCGCACACTTGATCGTCGCGCCATCGAGCGAGGGAAAACCGTAATAATTGAGCCCGCCGACCTTGGCGATCCAGACGGGAAAACGCTCGCGGACGAACGCCTCGGGCTGGGCCGTGCGATACCAGAACAGGACTTTGCGGACCGGCGTGATCAACCCCGGCGCCAGGCTGCCCGCGAACGCCCCGGTGGCGATCACCACCCGCGCCGCGTGGATCGTCCGCGTGGTCGTGCGGATCGCCACGCCGACCGTCGAGGCCTCGACATTGAGCACGCGCTCATCGCTGAAAAGCTCCGCGCCATGCCGCTGTGCGAGCTGCTGGTGGACGCGGACGGCCGCATTGGCATCGAGATAACCACCCAACGGATCCCAGTAGCAGGCGAGTTCGTCGGCGACCTGAAATTGCGGAAAGCGGGCGCGGGCCTCCGCCGCGCTCCAGCGTTCGTGCGGCAGATCGTGCGCCCCATAACACGTCTCCAACCCGCGAATGAACGGCCCTTCCGGCTCGCCGATGCACAGCAGGCCGGGGAGCGACATCAGACTCTCGCCCGCCTCCGCCTCCAACTCCCGCCACAACGCATAGGCTCGCCGCAAGACCGGCACGTAATCCGGGTGCATGAAATACGCCATGCGGATGACCCGGCTTTCGCCGTGCGAACTGCCCCGGTCGTGACCGAGCCCGAATTGCTCGAGGCCACAGACTTTCAGCCCGCGTTTCGCGAGGTGGTAAAGCGTGGCGCTGCCCCATCCTCCCGCGCCGATGACGACCACATCATAGGAACTCACGCCCTAAAACATCGTCAGGTAATGGCTCGTCTCCCAACGCGAAATCTGCCGGTGATATTCATTCCACTCCTGCCACTTGAGCTTCAGAAACTCGTGCTGGATCGGCCCGAGCCCATTGCGCACCACGCTGTCTTCTTCGAGCGCCGCGAGCGCCTCTTTCAAAGACTGCGGCAACGTCGTCAGGTTGCGTTTGTAAATGTCGTCACGAGTCAGGCCGTAAAGATTGCCGAGGTTCGGTTCACCAGGGCTGAGTTCATTTTCAATGCCGTTCAGGCCTGCGGTGAGATACGCCGCGAAAACCAGATACGGATTGCAACCCGAGGAAACGCTACGGTCTTCGACATGCCCCGGGCCGCACACGCGCAGCATTTGGGTGCGGTTGTTGTCGCCGTAGCTGACAAACGCCGGCGTCCAGGTAAAGCCCGAGCGCGAGCTGTAAAGGCCGGGGCCGACGAGCAGCCGTTTATAGCAATTAGCGGTCGGCGAAGTGATCGCACACAGCGCCGGCGCGTGGTGCAGAATGCCGCCGAGGAAATGATACGCCATCTTTGACAGGCCGAGTTTGCGCGGGTCGTCGAGGTCGGTGAACAGGTTCTCCCCGGTCTTCGTATCGGCGAGGTGGTAGTGCATATGCGCGCCGCTGCCCGTGCGGTCGCTAAATGGCTTCGGCATGTGCGTGGCGATCGCACCATACTTCGGCGCGATCTGGCTGGTCATCATTTTGAAGAATGTGAACCGGTCCGCCGTGGTCAGCGCGTCGCTGTAGTGAAAGTTGATCTCGTATTGCCCGTTCGCATCCTCGTGATCCGCCTGGTAAACGCCCCATCCGAGCTGGTTGCAGGCGTTGGTGATTTCCTGCAGGTAGCCGAGCGCCGGAGCCAGTCCTTTGAAGTCGTAGCAAGGCTTCGCGAGGTGATCGATCTTCTGCGGATCCCACGGCGAGATGCTGCCGTCGGGATTCTTCACCACGAGGAAATGCTCGGGCTCGATGCCGAGATTGAACGTGAATCCTTTGCTCGCCGCGAGCGCGAGGACGCGCTTCAGATTCACCCGCGGGCAATAGGGATGCGGTTTCGCATCCACGTAAAGATCAGAGGCGAAGCGCGCCGTGCCCTCCTGCCAGGGCAGCGGCGTGTAGGACGCCAGATCGATCCGGCCCATCATGTCGTGCGAGTGCGGTCCCTGCCCCATACCCCAGACCGCGCCGCCGGCGAAACCCGCGCCGTCATCGATCAACATGTCGAGCGCAGCGACGGGTGACATCTTCACCTTGGCGGAGCCGTGAAGGTCCACGAATTGCGCGAGCACAAATTCGATCTGGTCCTGTTGAAGTCGGTCTTTGATTTGGTCCCTGGTCATGAGCGTATGGCGCGGCGGAGAATTGCTCGCGCAAAGGGTGTTGCATTTGCCGCAACCCCGGTCAATTGCTTTCGCGTCTCTCCTGCACCAGAAAAAACAGTGCTGACCCTTCTCCCGGCCAGTCCTCTCGAGGAGGCATGTGCCCGCAATCTCAGCGGCGACGGCGAATGCCCGGCAGTCCGGCACGCTAATCCTCTCCTCCACGAGCAGCAGAACGACCGCGGCCTCAAGACCGTCCGCTTGCCGGAAGCCAGCGGAGAACGGCGCACCCGCGCGCCGCAGCGGACGCGATCGTCGGCGCAAATGAGGTTGCATTTGCCGCAACTCTGGTTAATTGCTTGGACGCTTTCCAAAATCATGTGCGGCATCGTTGGTCTCTTCTTCAAAAACCCTGCGCTCGAACCGGAACTCGGGCACTACTTCAGCGCGATGCTGGATTGCATGAGCAGCCGCGGGCCGGATAGCGCGGGCTTCGCAATTTATGGTGCCGAAGCGCCCGCGGGCTGTTTGAAACTGATGCTGCAACACCCGGACGAGTCGTTCGACTGGGCCGCGCTGGCGAGCGCCTTTGCCCGGCACTTTCACGAGCAACCGGAATTGCAGATCAACTCCACCCACGCCCGGCTGACCCTGCGTGCCGACGAAGCGGCGGTGCGCCCGTGGCTGCGGGCCGAGCACTCGGAAATCACGCTGATGAGCGTCGGCCAGCGCATCGAGATCATGAAGGAAGTGGGCGCGCCCGCCGCGGTGCTGGCGCGGTTTAATGTCCGGCAGATGAGCGGCAGCCACGCCATCGGCCACACGCGCATGGCCACGGAAAGCGCGGTCACCACGGCCGGTTCGCACCCGTTTTCCACCGGCCAGGATCTTTGCCTCGTCCACAACGGCTCGCTCAGCAATCACAACCGCCTGCGCCGCGATCTCGAACGCGACGGCTTGGAGTTCCGCACTGACAACGACTCCGAAGTCGCGGCGGGTTATCTCACCTGGCGGCTTCGCCAGGGCGCGACTTTGCAACAGGCCCTCGAGGCCGCGCTGCACGATCTCGACGGCTTTTACACTTTCACCATCGGCACGCGCGATGGCTTCGCCGTGCTGCGTGATCCGATCGCCTGCAAACCCGCGGTGATGGCGGAGACCGATGACTACGTCGCGATGTCTTCGGAGTATCGATCGCTGGTCGGACTGCCCGGCATCGAACGCGCGCGCCTGTGGGAACCGGAGCCGGCGACCGTGTATTCATGGACCATGGCGCGTCATTGAGCATGAACGTCATCGATCTCAGCCAGGCTTCGGTCCGCGAACTCAACCAAACGCTGCACAAACTCGACGCCACCGAACCTGGCCCGCGCTGGATCGTTCGCGAGCCGCGTGGCGCGCACGCCATCGCCTGCGGTCTGCGCGTGCCGGTCACCATCGAGATCGAAGGACATGCCGGCTACTACTGCGCTGGCATGAACAAACTTGCGACCGTCCACGTCCACGGAAATGTCGGCGTCGGCGTCGGGGAAAACATGATGTCCGGCCTAGTCCACGTGCGCGGCAATGCCAGCCAATCAGCAGGGGCGACGGCCCACGGTGGCTTGCTCGTCATCGACGGCGACGCGGCGGCGCGCTGCGGCATTTCCATGAAAGGCGTGGACATCGTGGTCAAAGGCGGCGTCGGTCACATGAGCGCGTTCATGGCGCAGGCGGGCAATCTAGTGGTGCTCGGCGATGCCGGCGAAGCGCTCGGCGATTCCATTTACGAAGCGCGGATTTTTGTGCGTGGCAAAGTGAAGGATTTGGGCGCGGATTGCGTGGAGAAGACGATGGAGCCGGAACACTTCGCGCTGCTCAAGACGTTGCTCGTCCGCGCTGGCGCGGATGCGCAGCCGGAAGAATTCCGCCGCTACGGCTCCGCGCGGCGGCTCTACCGCTTTCACATCGACCACGCGAGCGCCTACTGACCCATGCACACTCCACCCGGCTTGCGCGAATCCGCGACCTTCGACCGCAACATCATCCACGAAATCCAACGCGCCGCCGAGACGGGCATCTACGACATCCGCGGCTGGGGCGCGAAACGCCGACTGCCGAATTTCGACGACCTCGTTTTCCTCGGCGCGAGCATGTCCCGCTACCCACTCGAGGGGTACCGGGAGAAATGCGCGACCGATGTCGTCCTCGGCACGCGCTCGGCGAAACAGCCGATCCGCCTCAAAATCCCGATCACCATCGCGGGCATGAGCTTCGGCGCGCTTTCGGCCCAGGCCAAGGAAGCGCTCGGTCGCGGTGCGAGCGAGATGGGCACCTCAACGACGACTGGCGACGGCGGCATGACGTCCGAGGAGCGGCACCACTCGCAGCTTCTCGTCTATCAATATCTCCCGTCGCGCTACGGCATGAACCCCGACGACCTGCGCAAATGCGACGCGATCGAGATCGTCCTCGGGCAAGGCGCGAAGCCGGGCGGCGGCGGGATGTTGCTCGGGCAAAAAATCAGCGACCGCGTCGCCGAGATGCGCACGTTGCCAAAGGGCATCGACCAGCGCAGCGCCTGCCGGCATCCGGACTGGACTGGCCCCGACGACCTCACGATCAAGATCGAGGAATTGCGCGAGATCACCGATTGGGAAAAGCCGATCTACGTGAAGGTCGGCGCCTCACGGACCTATTACGACGTGATGCTAGCCGTGAAATCCGGCGCGGATGTCATCGTCGTCGATGGCATGCAAGGCGGCACCGGTGCAACGCAGGATGTCTTCATCGAACATGTCGGCATCCCCACCCTGCCCGCGCTGCGACAGGCGGTCGAAGCGCTCAACGAACTCGGTATGCATCGCAAAGTGCAGCTCATCGTCTCGGGCGGTATCCGCTCCGGCGCCGATGTCGCCAAAGCGCTGGCCATGGGCGCGGATGCAGTGTCCATCGGCACCGCCGCGCTGATCGCCCTCGGCTGCAATAGTCCGAAATGGCAGGCCGAATATGAAAAACTGGGCAGCGCCGCCGGGTTCTTCGACGACTACCAGGACGGTACGGATCCCGCCGGCATCTCCACCCAGGATGAAAAGCTCGCCGCGCGCCTCGACCCCGTGCAAGGCGGTCGCCGACTCGCCAACTATCTCCGCGTGCTCACCCTCGAAACGCAAACCCTCGCCCGCGCCTGCGGCAAATCGCACGTCTTGAATCTGGAGCCCGAAGACCTCGCCGCGCTCACGCTCGAAGCCGCGGCGATGGCGAAGATTCCGCTCGCGGGCACGGACTGGATTCCCGGGAGCGAGCACCGATAAACGGAGGAACACGCTCCTGCGCGTCAGCGATTTCAGGGAGCACGCGGGAGCGTGTCCCTCCGAGCCTTACTGCGGGGCGTTGCTGATGATGCTCAGGAACTGCACGGGCGGGTTGTAAACCTTCACCGGACCGTGCTCGATCGTGCCGTCGAAAAACAGGCTGTCGCCCGGCTCGAGATGAAAGACCTGCGCGTCGTGGCGGTAATCCATCGCGCCTTCCAGCATGAAAAGCAGCTCGTGACCCGGATGCCGAAAACGGTTCTTCGCCGGATCGATTTTCTTTTCCTCGATCGTCATCAGATAAGGCTCGAAGTCTTTGGCGAACGGCACGCCCTGCGCGAGCGACTCATAACTGTGGCCGATCTTCGAGCCTCGCCCGACGATCACTTTGCGCGCATCGGCCTTGACCAGCAAGGCCCGCGGCGAAGTTACCGATGCTTCAAAAAAAGCGCCCGGGCCGACCCCCAGCGCCGCTGCGATCCGCGTCAGCGTCGAGACTGGCGACGAGACCAGCCCGTTCTCGATCCGCGACACCTGGCCCTTGGTCAGCTTCACCTCGGCGGCGAGTTGATCGAGCGTCACATCCCGCTGCTGGCGAAGGGCACGGATGCGCTGACCGATCAGGACTTCGATGCTGGGTGGGGCGGGCTGGCGTTTCATGCGTGGCCCTTTGATGACAGCCGAGGCCGTGAATGAAAAGCGTGCGCCCGCATTTCTCCGCCGCGGAGCGGTAGAAAAGAGCGTGCGGGCGGAGGGAATCGAACCCCCTACCAAAAAGGTGTAAACTTTCCGCTCTACCGATGAGCTACGCCCGCTGAAGCGCGAAGAAAGTGCGCCGAAACATGGCTTTCGGCAAGGCGCAAAACCGCCGTGGTGAGCCTCGGCGCCTCCGCGCTCGCTCCTTTTTATGCTCAAAAATCGCCAGTTTCCCCTCGCGAATCAGCGATGTGGCCCGGTTGGCGGACGAACTGTTGCGCCCTGCACAGATTTTAGCAGCGCAGGGCGAAGCGATTTGCTACGCACAGACGATGTCTCCTGCTCCCTCGAACTCGAAACGCTACCTGACGCTCCTCGCCGCGTTCCTCGGATGGATGTTCGATGGCTTCGAAATGGGGCTGTTTCCGCTCGTCGGCCAACCGGCGCTAAAGGATCTGCTCGGGCCGGCTGCGCAGGCCGATGCGACGAAATGGTTCGGGGCAATTATCGCCGTTTTCCTCGTCGGTGCGGCCACCGGTGGCGTGCTCTTCGGCTGGCTGGGAGACAAAATCGGGCGGGTGCGGGCGATGTCTCTGAGCATTTTCACCTACGCGATTTTCACCGGCCTGTGCGGATTCGCGACCGAGGCGTGGCATATCGCGGTGTTCCGGTTCATCGCGTCGCTCGGGATGGGCGGGGAGTGGGCGCTCGGCGTGGCGCTGGTCAACGAGATCTGGCCGGACAAATCGCGGGCGCTGACCGCGGGCCTGATCGGCGCGGCGGCGAATATCGGCTATCTGCTGGCCGCGGTGCTGAGCATGCTTTTGCTGAAATTCATGACCACCGCGGAAGGGGTGATCCTGTTCCTCGGGATGTCCCAACAGACGGCGGATTACCTGCTCGCACATTCCGCCTGGCGGTTGCTGATGATCAGCGGCGCGCTGCCGGCGCTGCTGATTTTTCTGATCCGGATTTTCGTCCCGGAGTCGGAGAAATGGGAGGCCGAGCGGGACCGCGGGCATACGTCACATTGGGCGAATGTCGATCTCCTCGGGGTGTTGATCGGGAGCTTTGCTGCGGTGCTGATCATCTGGGCGTGGTCGCCGGCGGGCACGGGGGCGCTCGCGGCCATCGCGATTACGATCGTCGGGCTGGGCGTGGCGCTGGTCGGTTTTCTCTATCCGGTGCAGCGGTATCTGGCGCGCTCGGAGGCGGCCGGTTCGTTCACGCCCACCCACAATCGCGGCGTGGTGAAGATGATGCTGGTCGGCGCAGGGCTGGCGGCGGTGGCGCTGCTCGGGACGTGGGGCTCGACGCAATGGGCCTCCCGCTGGGCGATCGAACTGGAGCCCGACGTGACCAAACACGCGAAGGAGTGGACGCTCTTCTGGCTGTCGGTGGGAGCCATCGTCGGCACGATGGCGGCCGCGCTTTCGGCCGGGCGGTTCGGCCGGCGCAAGACCTACGTGGTGCTGTGCCTGAGCTCGATCGCGGGCGCGCTGCTGCTCTACCAGACAAACACCAGCTACAACGGTTATTTCCTCTTCTGCACCTTCGTCGCCGGGGCCACGACCGCCTCCTTCTACGGATTTTTCCCGCTCTACTTGCCGGAGCTTTTCCCCACGGCCGTGCGCGCCACCGGGCAGGGTTTCGCGTTTAATTTCGGCCGAATCATTGCCGCCATCGGCGGACTGCAGACGGCGAATCTGATGCTGGTTTTCGACAACAGTTTCCCCAAGGCCGCGAGCGTGATGGCGGGCATCTATGTCATCGGCATCGGCATCATCTGGCTCGGTCCCGAGACGCGGGACCGACCGTTGCCTGAATAAATGGACCCGAGCCTCGATCCCGAGTCCACCCCCGATCCCGAACTGCTCAGCCCCGCGTCCGAGGAGCAGGTGCGACTGCTCAGCAAGGTGACGCAGGACTTTGTCTGGAACTGGGATCTGCCGACGCGCCGGGTCAGCTTCAACGATCGGATCGTGGCCGTGCTCGGCCAGCCTCCGACGGAATACGAAGCGGCCTGCGCCTGGTGGGAATCGCGGGTCCACCCGGATGACCAGGAGCGCATTGCCCGCATTTATGCCGAAGCGAAAGCCACTCGCCAGAGCCGGCTGGCCTACGAATACCGCCTCCTCGACAAGACCGGGAAATACATCGTGATCGACAGCCGGGTTGTGCTTTTCTTCGCCGCGGACGGGCAATTGCACCGCCTCCTGGCGACCTCGCGCGACATTACAAAACGGCAGCTCGTGCAGGACGCGCAGCAGCGGCTCACGAGCATCGTGGAAGCGAACACGGATTTCGTCAGCATGGCCACGGCCGAGGGCGAGGTCATCTTCATCAACGCCGCGGGACGCAAGATGGCGGGGCTGGGGCCGGACGAGCCGCTCAACCTGCGCATCCCGGAATTGCATCCGGATTGGGCCAACGAGATCGTCCTCAAGGAAGCCATCCCGACGGCCATCCGCGAAGGTTCCTGGCGCGGGGAAACCGCGGTGCGCCATCGGGATGGCCACGAAATTCCCGTCTCCCAATTGGTCCTCGCGCACCCCGCGACCGACGGGCGCATCGAGTTCATCTCGACGATCATGCGCGATCTGAGCGATCGGAAGCGCGAGGAAGTGGCGCGGATCGAGTGGGCCAACCGCTATGACGCGGCGATCCGGGCGAGCGGTCAGGTGCTCTTCGATTGGAATTCCTTTACCAACGAGATCACCTACGCGGGCGATACCGAGCGGATGTTTGGTTTTACGCTCGGGGAAATGAGCGGCGGACTCGATCGCTTCCGCCAGCTCATCCATCTGGAAGATTTGAAGCGCTTCGATGAGCGGGTGCAGCAGATCATCGCCACACGCGACCCCTTTCATCTCGAATTCCGCGTCCTCCACAAAACCGCGGGGATCATCTTCATCGAGGCGAAGGGCTATTTCTTCCTCGATCGGCGCGGCCAGATCGGGCGCATGGTGGGTTTCTTCGCCGACACCACCCTGCAGCGGCTCGCGCAGGACGAATTGGCCCGGGCGCGGGAAAACCTCGAGCAGCGCGTCATCGCCCGCACTGCCGAACTGGCCCGGGCATCGGCGGTGATCGAAGATCGCGCGCGGCAGCAGGAAGCCGTGGCGCAGCTCGGGCAGCGCGCGCTCTCCGGCCTGCCTTTCCCGGCGTTGTCCGAGGAAGCGATGAAGATCATCCAGAAGATTTTGCGCGTGGATTGCGCTTCCCTGCTCGCGCTGACGATCGATGGTTCATCCTTCGTGGTGCGGGCGCAGATCGGCTGGCCCGAGCTCGAACGCGACAACCGTGTGCCGCTCGGCCACGCCTCGCAATCGGGTTACACCCTGCTCACGCGCGACCCCGTGATCATGGAGGACAGCGCCACCGAGCAGCGCTTTCGCATCTCGCCTGCCGTGGTCAGTGCCGGAATCAAGAGCGGCGTCAGCGTGCTGATCGAGAGCGACGACGGGCCGCTCGGCGTGCTCACCGCCTTCACTTTTCAGCGCCGCGAATTCGTCCAGGACGACATCCACTTTCTGCAATCGGTGGCCAACGTGCTGACCGCCGCCATCCAGCGCGAACGCTCGGAGGAACGCGTGCGCCAGGCCCGCGAACAGGCCGAGCAGGCCAGCCGGGCGAAGAGCGAATTTCTCTCGCGCATGAGCCACGAGCTGCGCACGCCGCTCAATGCGATCCTGGGTTTTACCCAACTGCTCGAGCTGGAAAATCCTACGCCCGCGCAGGCCGAAAGCATCCAGCACATCTCCCGCGCGGGGAAACATCTGCTCGCGCTGATCAATGAGGTGCTGGACATCTCCCGGATCGAAGCGGGCCGGCTGGCCCTGAACCCGGAGCCGATCGACCTGCCGGATTTCCTCGCGACGGCGCTCGATCTCATCCGTCCGCTGGCCGAGCGGAACGCGATCACGCTGGTCCAGGAACCGGGCACGGCGCGGCTGCCGTTGCGCGTCGTCGCCGACCGCCAGCGACTGCAGCAGGTCATGCTCAATCTCTTTTCCAACGCGGTGAAATTCAACCGCCCTGGCGGACGCGTGACCGTGACGTGCCGCGACGACGGCCCGCGGCTGCGCATCGCCGTCACCGACACCGGCCGCGGCATCGAGCCGGAAAAACTCGCCCGCCTGTTCCTGCCTTTTGAACGGCTCGGCGCGGAAGCCACCGACGTCGAAGGCTCGGGCATCGGTCTCGCCCTTTCGCGCGGCATCGTGACCGCGCTGCATGGCGAATTGAATGTGGAGAGCCGCGTGGACGAAGGCAGCACCTTCTGGGTTTCCCTGCCGCGCACGGACGACCAATTCGCCTCGCCGGCTCCCCTCCCCTCTGCGCAGGTCACCACACCTGCGCCGGCACCCCGCGCGGACGCAAGAAACGCCTGCCTCCTGCTCTACATCGAAGATCAGGATCTCAATCTCCGGCTCGTCGAGCGCATCCTCAGCGCCCATGCGAAATATCGCCTGCTCACCGCCATGCAGGGCGGCCTCGGGCTCGATCTTGCCCGCGAACATCAGCCCGACTTGATCCTCCTCGACCTGAACCTGCCGGACATGACCGGCGACGAAGTGCTCCGCCGGCTCAAGGCCGATCCGGCGGTCCAGCACATCCCCGTGATCATGGTCAGCGCCGATGCGATGGGCGCGCGCGTCGAACAATTGCTGCAGCTCGGTGCCGCCGGCTACCTGACGAAGCCCTACAAGGTCGCCGAGTTCCTCCGCGTTATTCGGGAAGCGCTCGCCCAAAAGTAACCGGAAAGTTTCCTCTTCATAAATCCGTCCCACCCCGGCAGCTTCGGCGGCGTGAGACGCGCAATTTATCCCGGCAGCTTTGACCCGATGACCAACGGCCATCTGGATGTGATCGAGCGGGCGGCCAAACTTTTCGATGAAGTCATCGTCGCCGTGGCCTTCAACGACCAGAAACACAGCCTTTTCGCCGTGGACGAACGCGTGACGCTGATCCGCGACGAAATTTCCGCCGACTTGCCGAATGTCCGCGTGGCTCGGTTCGACGGACTGCTCGTGGACTTCGCCCGCGAGCAGGGCGCCAGTGCCGTCGTGCGCGGCCTGCGAGCCGTGTCAGATTTCGAGTTTGAATTCCAGATGGCGCTCATGAACCGCAAACTCGAGCCGGAGATAGAAACAATTTTCATGATGCCGGCGGAGAAATACACCTACCTCAGCTCGCGCATCGTGAAGGAAATCGGGCGCCTCGGTGGCAATGTGGACTCCTTTGTGCCAGTGTCAGTCTCGCTGGCGCTGCGGCAGAAATTCGCTGCCGCCGCCGGCGAGAAAGGCTCCCTATGAAAGTTCATCTCAATCAAATCCCGCATGACGGTTTGCATTTCGAAGGCTCGGAAAGCAGTCAGATGCTTGATCTACACGCGCCGGACATCCAGTCGGTCGGCGATGTCCACTACGCGCTCGAGGTCGGGCTGAGCGACGGCGGACTCTTCGCCACGGGCGAAGTCGGCGTCGATCTGGAACTGCAGTGCGTGTCCTGCCTGGAGCGTTTTCGCTACCCCCTGCGCGTGTCGGATTTCGCCTGCCAGATCGAATTGACCGGCTCTGAAACGGTGGACTTGACAGAGCCGGTGAGGGAAGACATCTTGCTCGCCCTTCCGCCCCACCCGCATTGCGACTGGAACGGCGAGCGAGTCTGTCACGGCGTAGTTCCTCGGGCCAATCCCGATGCCGCCACCGAATCTCCCGCCGCTACCCGAGAAGCTTGGGGCGCGCTGGATCAGCTTAAACTTAAATAACCAACTACTATGGGTGTTCCAAAACGCAAGATGTCCAAGATGCGGCTGCGCACGCGCAAAGCCGCCAACCGCTTTCATGCCGCCAAGCTCAACAAATGCGGCCAGTGCGGCAGCGCGATTCCTTCGCACCGCGCCTGCCCGTCCTGCGGCTACTACAAAGGCCGGCAGGTGCTGACTATCGAAGCTCTTTAAGCCTCTGTTTTTCCGTTCAGCCGCCCCGCTTCATCGCGCGGGCGGCTGAACTTTTTTTGCCCTTGCAGATTCTTTCGTTCGCGCCCGAAATGCGCCCATGAAAATTGCGCTCGACGCCATGGGGCATGACGACGGGCCCTCGCCGCTCATCGAAGGCGCCGTCCTCGCGCTCCGCGATTACCCGGAAATCTCGAAGCTTTACCTGACCGGCGACACCCCGCAGGTCGAGATGTGGCTCGAAAAGCACCACTGCAACGACGGCCGGATCGAGATCATCCACACCACGCAGGTCGTGGAAATGCACGACAGCGGGATCGATGCACTGCGCCGGAAGAAGGATTCGTCGATCAGCCGCGCGGTCGAGTTGGTCAAGACCGGCGATGCGGACGCCGTGGTCAGCGCGGGCAATACCGGCGCCGCCGTCGCTGCGAGCACGATCAAACTGCGCATGCTCTCGGGTATCGACCGCCCGGCGATCGTCGCGATGATGCCCACGGAAACGGGCAAACATTTCGTCCTTTGCGACGCCGGAGCCAATCCTGATCCGACTCCCCAGCATCTCGAGGACAACGCCTTCATGGCCGCGGCCTATTGCGAACACATTCTCGGCCGACCCAACCCGAGCGTCGGCCTGCTCTCGAACGGGACCGAGGAATTCAAAGGCAACGCCATCACCCTCGCGACCCACGGGCTGCTCAAGGGCAGCGGGCTGAATTTCCGCGGCAATGTCGAGGGACACGATCTTTTCGGCGGCGCGGTCGATGTCGTCGTGACCGACGGATTCACCGGCAACGTCGTCCTCAAGACCAGCGAAGCCCTGGCCAAAAGCATCTTCCGCCTGCTCAAACGCGAACTCCTCGCCAACCCCGTTCGAAAGGCGGGCGCGTTGCTTTGCAAACCCGGCTTTCGCGCCGTCCATAAAGTGACCAATGCCGACGAATATGGCGGCATGCCCCTGCTCGGCGTCGATGGCATCTGCATCATCGCCCACGGCGGCAGTTCACCCTTCGCGATGAAAAACGCTCTCCGCGCGGCCTGCTCCTCCATCCAGCACCAGCTCAATCCGCACATCGTGGAAGCGGTGCAACGCTCCCATGACTCAGCCCCACACGCGCAACAACCAGCCTAAGCGCACCGTCTCCATCATCGGCACCGGCAGTTACGTTCCGGAAAAAATCCTGACCAACGCCGAGCTCGAGAAGCTCGTGGAAACGAGCGACGAATGGATCACTTCGCGCACCGGCATCAAGGAGCGCCGCATCGCCGCGGAAGGCGAACACACCAGCGATCTCGCCGCCAAGGCCGCGCACGCGGCGATCACCAATGCCGGCATCACCGCCGATGAAATCGACCTCATCATCGTCGCGACCGTCACGCCTGACATGTTTTTCCCGAGCACCGCGTGCTTTGTACAGAGCAAGATCGGCGCGAAAAAAGCCGCCTGCTTCGATGTCAGCGCGGCGTGCTCCGGCTTCCTTTACGCGATCGAGATCGCCCAGCAGTTCATCACCTCGCACACCTACGACACCATCCTCGTTATCGGCGCCGACAAGCTCAGTTCGATCATGGACTGGACGGACCGCAACACCTGCGTGCTCTTCGGTGACGGCGCGGGCGCAGCGGTGCTGCGGCATCGAGGCGGCGGACACGGCGTCATCTCGACCTTCATGGCGAGCGACGGGGGACTTTCCGACATCCTCTATATCCCCGGCGGCGGCTCGCGTTTTCCGATCAACAAGGACAACGCCGACCAGCGTCTGAACTGCATCAAGATGAACGGCAAGGAGACTTACAAACATGCCGTCACCTCGATGCTCGACGCCGCGCACAAAGCGCTCGCCGAGGCCAATCTCAAAATCGCGGACCTCGCCTGCATCATCCCGCACCAGGCCAATCTGCGGATCATCGAAGCCATCGCCGACCGCATGAAGCTGCCGATGGAGCGCTTCATGATCAATCTCGACCGTTACGGCAACACCAGCGCCGCCGCCGTCGCCATCGCGCTCGATGAAGCCAATCGGACCGGCCGGATGAAAGAAGGCGATTACATTCTGCTCGTCGTCTTCGGCGGCGGACTGACTTGGGCGAGTTCGGTCATTCAGTGGTAAGTTCGCGGATGTTAATCGATACCCACGCGCACCTCGACTTTCCCGATTTCGCCCAAGACCTCGACGCCGTGCTCGACCGCGCCGCCGCGGCGGGCGTGACCCGGATCATCAGCATCGGCACCTCGGTCGAAAGCAGCCGCCGCGCCGTCGCCCTCGCGGAGAAATATCCGCAGGTCTTCGCAGTCATCGGCGTGCATCCGAATTCCGCCGGCGAAGCGGGCGAAAACTTCATCGGCGAACTCCGCACCCTTGCGCAGAGCAAGCGCGTCGTCGCCATCGGCGAAACCGGACTCGACTACCATCGCCTGCCCAGCTCGCGACGCCCGCCGGAATCGCTCGCCGCTTTGGGCAACGAGACGCCCGGCGAAATCTCCGGAGCACTCGCCGACGGCGCCGTCAAAACGACGCAATCCGCCGTCTTCGAACAACAGCTCGATCTCGCCTCTGAACTCGGTCTCAACGTCGTCATCCACGAGCGCGATGCCTGGGACGACACCCTCGCCATCCTGCGCCCCTACAGCGACCGGCTCCGCGCCGTCTTTCACTGCTTCGGCAAATCCCCGAAACATGCCGCGGACATTTTCGCCCTCGGCCACCTCGTATCCTTCACCGGCATTGTCACCTTTAAAAACGCCGCCGAAGCGCAGGCCACGGCGCGCGAAATTTCCGGGGAAAAATTCATGGTCGAGACCGACTGCCCTTTCCTCGCGCCCGTTCCTTTCCGCGGCAAGCGCGGCGAGCCGGCCTACACGCGGCAAGTGGCCGAGCACATCGCCCAGTTGCGCGGCGAACCGCTCGAAACGCTCGCCGCTCGCACCACCGCCACGGCCCACGCGTTCTTCCGTTTTCCTCGCAGCGGCGCTTAGCGTCTCCCCTTCCAAGGCCAGCAAAGACACGCTTGTGAAATGTTTCACAAAATCCGCTTGCTCGCGTTTCCCCCGCTTCTAAAGTCCCCGCATGTCCGAAATCAGCCCGGTGGCTTATGATTCGAAGATCGAAGGGAATATCATCTTCACGCGCGCTGATGCCGCGATGAACTGGATGCGAAAAAACTCCCTCTGGCCCATGCCGATGGGCCTCGCCTGCTGCGCCATCGAGCTCATGGCCGCCGGCGCTTCCCGCTTCGACATCGCGCGCTTCGGCGCCGAGGTCATGCGTTTCTCCCCGCGCCAGAGCGACGTGATGATCGTCGCCGGCACCGTCACTTACAAAATGGCGCTCGCCGTTAAGCGCGTCTGGGATCAGATGCCCGAGCCCAAATGGTGCATCGCCATGGGCGCGTGCGCTTCGAGCGGCGGCATGTATCGCAGCTACGCGGTGCTTCAGGGCATCGATCAGCTCATCCCCGTGGACGTCTACATCAGCGGTTGCCCGCCACGGCCCGAGGCGCTGATCGAAGGCCTGCTCCGGCTCCAGCGGAAGATCGACACCGAACCCGCGTTGCGCGAACAAAAGCCCGAGCTCTTCGCCGCGCTTTCCAACATCGGCGACTAGCGTATGGCTGCTTCCCTTTCCGCCGCCGTCACCGCGATCTCCGCCAAATTCAAGGTCCTCAAGAAGACCGAGTTTCGCGGCGAAACCACCCTCTACGTCGAGCGTTCCGCAATTCGGGAACTCGCCGGTTTTTGCAAAGACGAACTGGGCTTCACCTATCTGGTCGATGTCAGCGGCGTCGATCACTTCGGCGAAGAACCGCGCTTCGAGGTCGTTTATGAACTTTACCAGTTCGAGGCCGGCCAGCATTTGCGCGTGAAGATTTCCGTTTCCGAAGACGAACTCGAAGTCCCGACCGTGAGCGACGTCTGGGCCACCGCCGACTGGCATGAGCGCGAGGCTTACGACATGTACGGGATCAAGTTTACCGGCCACCCGGACATGACCCGCATCCTCATGTGGGAAGGTTACCCGTTCTATCCGCTGCGGAAGGATTTCCCGCTGGCCGGTCGTCCGAGCGATATGCCCGACGTCGCGTTCACCAAAGCGGCCCCGCTGGCCGGTGGCCCATTCGTGACCGTGCCGAGCACCGCGACGACCAAGGATCGCGAACCGCGTTCCCGCGAGATTTCTTAAAAGCGGTCTAATAGGGTCCAAAAGAGGACTCCCGTCGCGGCTGAAGGTGCTTGACCTGACCGCGAAGTTTTCTACGCCACCGCCAGCGCCCGCCGCAGGATCCGCATCATCTGCTCCGCTGCGGTCCGGCCCGTCTCCAGCACTTCGTGGTGATCGAGCGAATGCCCGCTGATTCCCGCCGCCCAATTAGTCAGACAGGAAAATCCCGCGACTTCCATGCCGAGCGCCCGGGCCTGGATCGCCTCCAGCACGGTGGACATCCCGACGGCGTCTGCGCCGACCGTGCGCAGCATCCGGACCTCGGCGGGCGTCTCGTATTGCGGGCCGAGCAGCCCGGCATACACGCCTTCGTGCAACGCGATGTTTTCCTCCATCGCCACCGCGTGAAACTGTTCGCGCCAGGACGGCGAATACACCGCGCTCATGTCCACGAAGTTCGCTCCGCCGAGCAGCGGCGAGGTGCCGGTGAGATTGAGGTGATCGGTCAGCATCATCCACGAGCCGGGGAAGAACGCGGGATGCAACGTCCCGGCGGCATTGGTCAGAATCAGGCGCTTCACGCCGAGCATCTCCATGAAGCGCACCGATGCGGTCACTTCCTCCGCGCTGCACCCTTCGTATAAATGCACCCGTCCTTGCGCGACGATGACACGCCGCCCGGCCAACCGGCCAAACACAAACCGGCCCGCATGTCCGGGCACCGTGGACACCGGCAGCCCGGTGATGGCCTCATACGGCAGGCTGAGGATCGCATCGACCTCCTCGACCAGCGGGCCCAGCCCCGAACCCAACACCAGCCCTACTTCGGGCTGAAAATCGCGGACCGCCTTGGGCAACACTTCAGCATCGAGAGAGAGATTCATTCCGGGCGGATGGTGACTTGCCGGAGCAGATGGTAAAGCAATTCCAGCCGCGGCATTTCCGCGCCCGCCGTCCGGCCCTGCCGCCACGGTTCTCCCCAGATGGATTCCACCTCGACCGCGCGCCCCTCCTGCCAGTCGATCATGCTGGATGGTTTGTACGGTCCCATCGGCCGCGTGCGCTCGATTTGATAGTCGATGAAACTCGCGGGAATCTCGTGTCCGAGCGCCTTGGCCGCGGCGATCGTCTCGGCCATCAGCGCCCGCACCTGCGACTCCAAACCGGCATCCTCAAGGAGCAGATCCGTGGTCTTTCCGCCGGTAGCGATCGAGAGCCCATTGAAGGGAATATTCCAGACTAGTTTGCGCCAGCGCTCGGTCGCGAGGTTTTCCACCACCCGCGTCTCGATGCCCGCCTCGGAAAACAGCGCCCCGATCAACCGCGTTCGCTCCATCGGCGCTCGCTGGAATTCGCCGAGCGAGAGAGTGCCGTGGCCGTAGTGTTCGATCACGCCGGGAGCGACGCGGTTGAGACAGACAAAACATAGCCCGCCCAGGACCCGTTCCGCGCCCCAGCGCTCGGCGAGGAGTTCCTCGGTACCGAGCCCATTCTGCAGAGTCAGCAGGAGGGTTCCCTCGTGCAGCAGCGGCGGAATCAAACGCTCGAGATCCGCATTGGCCGTTGTCTTGAGTCCGATCACGACCAAATCCACAGGGCCGATCTCGGCCGTCGAACCAAATGCTTGCGCCGGTTGCAGCGTCCACTCTTTACCATCTTCGCGCACGCGCAGCCCCGCGGCCCGGACCGCCTCGAGATCCGACCGCATCAGAAACCGCACGTCCGCGCCCTGCCGGGCAAGTTTAGCGCCGTAATAACTGCCGAGCGCGCCGGCTCCGACGATCGCGATAGACTTGGGCATGGGTGGCATCGATACAGAATGAAAAGGCCATCTCGGCCCCGCGAGTCTTGGTTTCTTTCACGGGAGAGGCAGAAGCCTCGGATCACGTTCTTTCCAGAAAGGGAAAAAAGGTGGCTGGAGCCGGAATCGAACCGGCGACACGAGGATTTTCAGTCCTCTGCTCTACCAACTGAGCTATCCAGCCGATGAAAGAGCGACGAGCTTAGATGCCGTGCCGAACGGCGCAAGGATTTCCTGCCAAGAATTCTGCAATTCGCTCGGTTGGTTGGGAAAACTTCACGCGACCGGTTCGGTCGCCGGGAGGAACCGCAAACGTTCCGTCCCGGCGCTCAGACGTGTGGTGATCGCGCGTTGTCCTCTCGGGCTTTAGGCCCGCCGACGGCGGAAGCGCTGGAGCCCCACGGCCAAGCCGAGGCTGGCGGCGAGCAGCGAGAGGGCATTCGGCTCCGGCACCGCGAGCAGCGACACGTCGTTGCCACCGGCGAGTTCAAACCCGGCCGTGCCGGCATTGTCGAAATAGCTGATCTGGTAGACTTGGCCATTGCTCGCCGTCAGGAACGATCCATGGGCCGCGTTGCCAAACCCGGAGGTGGTCGTCATTGACCCGCTATTCAGGATCACCGTGAAGATGTCGCCCAGGCCAGCGTAAGTCCCGCCGAGGGTCAGGACCGTCGCCGTGCTGCTGATGAACGTATCCCCGGTGACGATCTGCTGGTCGTAACTGGTTCCCGCGATTGTCCCGTTGATCTCCAAGGTGAATTGCGCGCCGCTCTGGAAGCTCAGATCGCCCAGAGTCGTCAAAAGGCCAGCCGTGCCCGGGGCGCCGCCTGGGGCGAGGGTGCCGCCGGAATTGATGATCGTGTCCCCGGTGCTGCCCGAAAGCAGACCGACCCCGCCGCCCAGCGTGCCGGTGTTATTCACCGTGACCGTGCTGCCATTGATGCTGCCGTTGACGAGGAGTGTGCCCTGGCTGACGTCCGTCGGCCCGGTGTAGGTGTTCGTGTTCGTCAGGGTCTGCACGTTTACGCCGGTCTTGGTGAGGGCGACGTTGTGCTGGATGACGCCGCTGTAAGTAGCATCCGTGGCGGCTCCATTGCCGACCGTCAGCGTCTTTGTCGAGGTGCCACTATTGGTGATGAAACCGCTGGTGACATTCGCGGTGGACGAAACCACGGGATTGGTCAGGCGACCGATAATCTGGTTCTGGCCATTGAGGTCGAGGACACCATTGGCCGTGGTGGAGACTGTGGTCGACGTCGGCAGGGCATTGTCTTTGCCGATCATCAGTGTGCCGCCGTTCACTTCCGTGCCGCCACCGTAGGTGTTGCTGCCGGAAAGGATCACGGTGTCATAGCCGACTTTGCTCAGCTTGCCGACGCCATCGATCACGCCCCGCACTTCCAGGATCGCGCCCGAGGCGAGATATTCTTCCATCGGCCGGTTGTCATGCGTCTGCTTGCCGTTATCGAGGCCGTTCGCGCCGAGGTAATATTGGCTACCGAGGAAGGAATCACCCGCCAGAGTGAAGGTGACGTTCGGATTCAAGACGCGCAGCACACCTCCACTGGACTGAGCCGCGAGAAGGTCGTCGTTCCGGATCCAAGCTTCGATGCCGCCGCCGTTGAGCGTAATGGCGGCGCTCGTCGTGGGTTGGTCAGCGGCGACTTGCAGCGTGGCCTTGCCCAGATTGACGGCCCCGGAACGAGCACCGTTCACGCTCCAGCGTTCAATGGAACCTTCGTTGTAGGTGACGCTCGAGTTGGTCGGGTTGAACCCGGCCACGCCGATGTCCAGCGTGCCGTAGCGGTTGACGGTTACGGCACCCGTGCCCAGCGAGCCGTTATGTGTGACGTGAACGGCCCCCTGATCGATAACCACCGCGCCGGAGAAGGTGGAGGAACTGTCCCCACGAATGTAGAGATAGCCATCGCCCCACTTGGTCAGGCGCTGGCTTCCGGAGAGGGAAGCCACCGACATGCCGGAGCTGAAGCCTTGGGTCAGGTAGGCGGCATTTCCTCCGTAAGCCACGAAGGGCGAGGCGGTGGCCGTG
>JBBQIZ010000042.1:0-27617 GCA_038325425.1 Chthoniobacterales bacterium | reverse complement strand
GACCGCACCCTCGGCTCCATCACCGATCCCGCCATCGCCTCCGGCATGTGGGGCATCGGCGCGAGCAGCCGCCAACCCGCGCAAGTGCGATCCCTCGACGTCCTCGACCTCGACGCGTCCGCCGCGAGCGCAAACTCTCCCGCCTCCGTCACCCCCTCTGCCGCGATTAAGGCCGCCCCCTTCGTCAATTAGCCCTATCGTTCCCCAAGTTGCCCTCTCGTTCCCAAAGTTAGCGAAGCGCTTTGGGAACGCTTTAGCCGGAGAGACTCTGTCTCCTGGCCCGCGGGCGGTCACCGCGAGGGGTCTTGGAAGCATCCCACCCTCGAAACGGAGTTTCGCCCCCGGGTCCGTCCCCAAAGCGCTGCGCTAACTTTGGGAACGAGAGGAAAAAACAGGGAATTATCGCCGTTGCCTCCCACGCTTGAGGCGTCGCATCCATCGCTCTCGCTGGTGCCCCCAGCGCTCGAGTGTTCGCCACCATCACTCACACCGTTGCCGCCAGCGCTTGAGTCGTCGCTTTCAACACCGCCGCCTCGGCCCGCGGTCGCTTTCTCGGCGTCCCTCCTGCGTGCTCTGCGCCTCTGCGGTCGAGCAACGGTTCACTTTTACCGCAGAGGCGCAAAGAAAGCAGAGGGCCGCAGAAGAAGGGGGTGAAAGCGGTGGCGATCTATGCCCGGCGGCGTGGCCAGGCGGCGTTCGAGAAGATCGGCACGGATAGCGCATCGCCCTACGATGA
Source organism: Chthoniobacterales bacterium (assembly GCA_038325425.1). Taxonomy (GTDB): domain Bacteria; phylum Verrucomicrobiota; class Verrucomicrobiia; order Chthoniobacterales; family Chthoniobacteraceae; genus Chthoniobacter. The sequence goes on along the minus strand of JBBQIZ010000042.1, from coordinate 26,881 downwards.
TGCCCGCCCGCTCGCCGCGCCGGGGGTGCCGGAGGTGCGCGAATACCTGCTGCGCGGGATGATCGATGACCGGGAGATCGGCCTCGACAGCGATGTGGTGAGTATCACCTTCGCCGGTTGAGCGCCGGGCACCCCGGGGAGGGACTCAGCGCGCGCACGGCAAAGGTCGGCCTTTCGCCCGGCGCAATCTCCCGCTAATGCTCGCGCGCGCGCTCGGTCGTCCCGGCGCTGCCCCTCCCCCATGCTGCACTCGATCCGCCTCCTTTTCCTCCCGGCTCTCTGCGCGCTCGCGTGGCGCGCGGCGGCGCAGGAGCCGCTCCCGGGTTCGCAACCGCTGACGCGGGCGGGCGATCTTTCCGCGCAGATGCACGAGGCGGCGCTGCGCGACATGCAGGCGCGGATCGCCGATGCGCCGCGCACGCGGGCCGCGCGGTGGCGGCGCGATGCGTCTTCGCCCGCGGCTTATGAGCGCTCGGTGGCGGAGAATCGGGCGCGGTTTCGCGAGATCATCGGGCTCGCGGAGGGGCCTTCGCCGATCGCTCCAGAGCGGGTGCCGGTGGTGATGGAGCGTTTCGGCGATGACGAAAATCCGGCGCTGGTCGCGGAGACGAAGGCGTTGCGCATCTCGCAGGTGCGCTGGCCGGTGCGGTCGGGCGCGCACGGCGAAGGTCTGCTGCTCGAGCCGACCGGGCCGGTGCGCGGCGCGGTCGTGGTGCTGCCGGATGCGGACCTGACGCCGGAGCAAAGCGTCGGGCTGACTTCGGGCGTGGCCGTGGAGTCGCAGATGGCGCGGCGGCTGGCGGAGAATGGTTTCGTCGTGGTGGTGCCGGTGCTGCTCGATCGCAGCGATCACGGCTCGGGCGATCCGGCGCTGCTCCTGACGAATCAGCCGCATCGCGAGTGGATTCATCGGCAGGCTTACATGATGGGGCGGCACGTGATCGGCCTCGAAGTGCGGAAGGTGCAGGCGGCGGTGGATTGGCTGGAGCAGCGGCACGCGGGGAAGATCGGCGTGGCGGGTTATGGCGAGGGCGGGCTGCTCGCGTTTTACGCGGCAGCGGCGGACCGGCGCATCGGCGCGGCGCTGGTCAGCGGGTATTTCAAATCGCGGCAGGCGACGTGGGAGGAGCCGCTGTATCGCAATGTCTGGGGGCTGCTGGAGGAATTTGGCGACGCGGAAATGGCGACGCTGGTCGCCCCGCGCGGGCTGGTCGTGGCTTACCGCGAGGAGCCGAGCCTGAGCCCGCCGCGCCAGCTGAAGAGCGGCCACCAGGCCGCGCCCGGCCGGCTCACGACGCCGACTTTCGAGGAAGTGGCCGCGGAGTTCGCCCGCATCGACACGCTCCTGCCCGCGGGCTTTCAGCCGCGCGCGTTGGTCCGCGGTGATGGGGAGGAAGCGGTCGCGGCTTTCGCCAGGATGCTCGGTCACGCGGCGCCGATGCCGCTTTCCGAGGAACTGCCGAAGGAGCGCCGACGCGCGCTCGATGGCGCCGCGCGGCAGCTCCGCCAGGTGCGCGAGTTGAACGATCACATCCAACTGCTCGTGCGCGACTCGGACCGCACGCGCGACGCGTTCTTTCTCCACCGGCTGGTGCCGGAGTTTGCGCGGGTGCCGTGGAACTATCAGCTCAGCTTTCCGCCGAAGTCGCCCGCCGATTTTCTGCGCGATGCGCCGAATTACCGGCGGATGTTTTGGGAGGATATCCTCGGCAAGATCGACGAGCCGCTGCCGCCGCCGAATCCGCACACGCGCCAGATTTACGACCAGCCGACGTGGACCGGCTACGAGGTCACGCTCGACACGGGCGGCGAAGGATTCGCGTGGGGCGTGCTGCTGCTGCCGAGGGACATCCGGCCCGGCGAGCGGCGCCCGGTGGTGGTCTGTCAGCACGGGCGCAACGGGCTGCCGGGGGAGACGATCGAGGGCGACAAGCCGGAGTATCGGAACTTCGCCGCGCGGCTGGCGGAACGCGGATTCATCGTGCTCGCGCCGCACAATCTTTACCGCAGAGAGGAGAGTTATCGGACGCTCATGCGCCAGGGCAATACGGTGGGGCTCACGCTGTGGTCGGTGATCCTGCGGCATCATCAGCAGTGGCTGGCGTGGCTCGGCTCACTGCCGCAGGTCGATGCGCGGCGCATTGGTTTCTACGGGCTGAGCTTCGGCGGGGAATCGGCGATGCGGCTGCCGTCGCTGCTCGAAGGTTACGCGCTCTCGATTTGCTCGGGCGATTTCAACGACTGGACGCGCAAGGTCGCCTCGACGCGCGACCGGAAAAGTTTCATGTTCACCGAGGAGTGGGAGATCCCGTGCTTCAATATGGGCAGCACGTTCAGCTACGCGGAGCTCAGCTACCTGATCTTCCCGCGGCCGTTCATGGTCGAGCGCGGCCATCACGACGGGGTGGCGCTCGATGCGTGGGTGGCGTCGGAGTACGCGAAGACGCGCTGGTTCTACGAGCAGTTCGGGCGCGGTGACAAAACGGCGATCGAGTTTTTCAACGGCGGCCACGCGATCAATGGCCAGGGCACGTTCGAGTTTCTGCACCGGCACCTGGACTGGCCGGTGCCACCGCCGCCATAGCCGCGCACGCCTTACTTCCATCTCCCAGGATCAATCGGACACTCTGCGGCCCTCTGCGTTCTTTGCGCCTCTGCGGTAATACTCAGCCTACCCTCTACCGCAGAGGCGCGGAGCACGCAAAGGGCCGCAGAGGAAATGACGGCGGCCCGGTGCTCACTGTCAGGTTCTTTGCGAGAGATGGTATTACTTCCGCGCCGCGGCCAGCACTTCGCTGAGCTTCACCGGCGCGCCGCCGCGGCGTTTGCTTTCGTCGGCGGCTTCCATGAAGGCGAACATCTCGATCGTCTCCTCGGCGGGCACGGGCGAGATGCCGGTCTGGAAGAACTTGATGATCTCGGACACCAGCGGCGCGTAGTCGTGCGTGGTCTTCGCCTGCTCGGCAAAGCCGGTACTGCCAAAGACGGTGACCTTGTGCGGAAGCGTCTTGGTGCGCAGGCCGTGCAGGATGCCGGTGCGCCCGCCGCTCCACGTGCCGACCACGGTGTCGGTATCCGCCGAAGTCGTGCGCACGACCGTTTCGCAACCCTGCCCCATGACCGTGTAGAGCGCTTCCGTGGGGTGAATGCCGTAGTGATAGAGATCGGGATGCTGCGGTTCGAGATGGCACGGGCCATAGGAAATCGCGCTGCGCAGCTCGCCGATCGGTGCTTTCTGCAGCGCCACCATCGTCGGGTAATAGCGATAGGAAGATCCGGTGAAGACCGGCACGCCCGCTTCCTTCGCGAGCCGGAAAATCTCCAGCGTGTCGCGCAGCGTGCCGGCGATCGGCTTGTCGATGAAGACGCGCTTTTTCGCCGCGAAGACCGGGCGCGCCTGCTCGAGATGCGGGCGTCCGTCCACGCTCTCGATCATCACCACATCGACTTTCCGGCACAGTTCCTCGATCGTCGGCACGATCTCGACGCCGAACTTGTCGCGCAGCGTTGCGGTGTATTCCTCGACGCGGCTGGCGCTCGATGCGATGTCCGCGCTGAAAGTTTTCACCGCCGCGACGACCTTGCCGCCGGGCACGTGATTCGGCGCGCTCGGGTCGTTGAGAATTTGGGTGAAGGCCGTGCAGTGCGAGGTGTCGAGGCCGATGATGCCGATGCGGAGATCGGCGGCGGGGGCAGTGTTCATGAAGAGGGCAATGAAGGCGGGGAGGAGTGGGAGGAGTTTCATGAAGAGTGGTTTTCCCATGAGAGCCTTAGCGCCAGGCCGTCTGGAGGAAGCGGACGAAATTTCCCTGCATCACATTTTCCAAATCCGCAGCGCTGAAACCGCGCGCCCGAAGCAAGGCACGCACATGCTCCAGATCGGCGATGCTTTCCAAGTCCTGCGGACATTGCTCGCGGCCGAAAGCGCCGTCGAGATCGGAGCCGAGACCGGCGTGATAAGCATTCCCGGCGACCTGGCAGACGTGATCGATCTGATCGGCGACGTGGGTCAGCATCACGTTGGCGCTCTCCGGGGTCGTCTTGCCACGCAACCAGCCCGGAACAAGCATCCACGCGTCGAGCGCCGTACCGATGACCGCGCCGCGCTCGACCAACGCGCGAATCATTTCGTCGCTGAGCTGGCGCTGATTCGGGACGAGCGTGCGGCAGTTGTGATGACTGGCCCAGACCGGCCCGGAGAAATGCTCGAGCGCTTCCCAAAAACAATCGTCGCTCAGATGCGTGACATCGAGGATCAGCCCGAGCCGCGCGATCTCGTGGAGTAGGTCGCGACCGCGCGCATTAAATCCGCCGGTGGTGTTCGTGCCTTGCGCATAGACGCCGGGCCCGTAATGCGCGGGACCGATGACGCGCAGACCGTCGGCGACGGAGCGTTCGAGATGCTGGAGGGTGATCAGCGAATCCGCGCCTTCGAGCGAAAGGACAAAGCCGACCGGCATCTGGCCTGCGGCTTCGGCGGTGGGCTGATTCCACAGCGCGAGATGTGGATCGAGGGTGGCGCGGTCGTGGATCAGCGTCATCTCACCCGCTTCCTCCATCGCGCGATACCACGCGCGCTGCGCCTGGGTCATCGCCCACGCTTGCGCGGGCGAACGCCAGCCAGCCACGGGACTCCAGGCGTCGTGTTCGACGCGCGCGATTTGCGTGGCCACGCACAGTCCGATACCGGCGCGCCGCATTTCCGGCAGGCAGACCGTGCCGCGGCCGCGATCGGGCTTGTCCGCGAGGTGCGCTTCGTTGCGGCGGATTTTGTCGATTGGTTGCGTGAGGTCGCGGTTCCACTCGATGGCGTTCATCGCGAGGTCAAGATGGGCGTCGAAGATCATCGTGGGCGGTTTTCTAAAAAGTGATCCGGCGGGCGCGGGCGAGGATCGGCCAGCATTCCGCGGCCGCTCCGTCGCGGACCAGCGTCGCCTCGCTATAGAGCGCGACCGTCGGACAAACGTGACGCGGAATGCCGTGCAACGCCGCGCCCACGGGGAATTCGGCGGCGCGCGGCGTTTCGATGACGAGATGTTCTTCGCTGTGCATCACGGCCTCGGCGTCCGGCAATTCCAGCAAGCGCACGCGCGGTTGCGGATTCTCGGCCGCGACGGCCTTGTGCCCGAGATCGAGGCAGAGCCGGTTCGGGCCGGGCTTGCTGATGACGCGCGTGAGCAGCACCGCGGCGGGCAGGAATGGGAGATCGGCAAATTTGTCGCCGTAGCCGAAATCCCACAGCACCGTCGTGCCGGGGCTGCATTCACGGTCGGGATGTTTGGCGTGAAACGGAAACGTCGGCGAACCCCCGGCGATCAAGTCAGGCACAGGCATTCCCGCGCTTTGGAGTTCCCGCCGCAAGGCCAGCACCGGCGCAAACGCCGTGTCACACTGCGCACGTCGCTTCGCCACGTCCGCTTCATGAATGTGCCCGTCGTAGGCATGCAAGCCAGCGACATCCAGACCGGGAGCATTTGTCATCATCCGATAAAGCTCCACCGCTTCCGCACCCGCCGGAACGCCCGTCCGATGCTGGCCGCAATCGAGATCGAGAAATACGCCCGGCGTGAGCGTCGCCTCCTGAGCGGCGGCGTCGAGCGCGCGGATCGTCGCTTCGCTATCGACCAGCGCCGAAAATTGCGTCTGCGGAAACCTCCGCATCAACGCGCACAGTCGGGTCGCATTTGGCCCGACCATCGGCATCGCGAGCAGCACATCCGGCGCACCTTCCCGCGCGCACATCTCGGCCTCGGCAATGGTTGCGCATTTGAATTTGGAAATTCCGAGCACCATCTGCCGCCGCACCAGCGGCCCCAGCTTGTGCGTCTTCACATGCGGGCGCAGCCGCGCCGGGCCGCCGGCGATCTTCAGCATGAGCTGCAGATTGGCTTCGATGCGCTCCTCAAAAAGCAGCAGCGCCGGCGAGGCGACTTCCGCTTCGTTGGTCAGTTGATACCACTCCATACGCGTGCCCTAGTGCAGTTCGAAGATCGCCTCGATCTCGACGGCAATATTCCCCGGCAGCGGCCCCATCCCGACCGCGCTGCGCGCGCCGACCCCGCGTTCCGCGCCCCAGATTTCCGCGAAAAGTCCGCTGCAGCCGTTGATGACTTTCGGGTGGTCGTAAAAGTCCGGGGCGCTGTTCACCATCCCGAGGACTTTCACCACGCGGCGGACCATATCGAGGTTGCCGATCTGTGCGCGGAGCGTGGCCATGATCGCCAGTCCGACCTGCCGTGCGGCCGCCGCACCTTCCTCGAGCGAAAGATCGCGCCCGACCACTCCGGTGATGAGCGTGCCGTCGGTCCGCAGGGGCCCGTGACCCGAGACGTAGGCGAGGCGATCGACGACGACGAGCGGCTTATAGACGGCCACGGGTTGTGGCGCGGGCGGAAGTTGGAGATTGAGTTGGAGGAAGCGGGTTTCGGGGGTCATGGGAGAATTGGATAGCCCGACGATGCCGACCGCCGTTCCCGGCGTCGAGTCGGACGTTGCCCGTCGTGATCTTCTCCTGGACGTGTCACCCCGGCAGCGGCGGCTCCAAATCGCTTTACGCCGTGGACTTCTGCCGCGACCTTTTCCGGTTCTGAGTTCCGGAGTGCGCCATCCATCGTGGACTGTGCCCGCGCCGAAGATTCAACCACGCGCGCCACCCATGAAACGAGAATTAACCGAAGCGGAAATCATCACCATCGAGAACGCGCTGCGCCGGGGCGACCGCATCGAAGCGATCCGGCACCACATGTCAGTCACGATGGGTAATCTCTCGGAGGCGCAGAACGCGATCAATGCTTTGAGCGCCTCTGCCGCGAAGGCGCATTCTGCACCCGGCAAAGCGGATTCCGCGCGATGAGCTGATCCGAGCAGGTGCGGCCGATTCTAGCGCATCGGTCGCATGGGCTTCATCGGCTCCATGGGACGCATCGGTTTCATCGGCTCCATGGGCTTCATTCGGCCCGTGCGGGAAGACTGCTTGAGTTCGATTTCCTCCGCTCCGGTCCAATCCGGCTCACCGTCCAACCGCGTGGTTTGATTTCCTTCCACCCGTAGAAATCTGCTCCCCTCGCCCGTCTGGAGCTGAATGAAGTAGTCTTTGCCCAAGCGGCGAACCACCGGCTTCCCGGACCATTGACCCGTGGTGAAACCGTGGCCCTGGCTCTGTTGTTGTCCCGATCCCCGACTGCTGAACCTGACGAAGGTCTGATCGCCTTCATGGTCGATTTCAAGGTGCTGTCCGTTGTCCAATTCGCATTCGTAGCTCATCCCTGGGAATCGTGGCGCAGGGCGCTTGCGGTTCCGTCGAGGACTTCAAGCTCTGTCGGTCGCCGAATCTTTTTGGGAAGCCGTCTCCCGCAGCGCGGCGCGGAGTTCCGCGGCGGCCGCCTCCGGATCCGCCGAAGGCGCGACGGTGATAATCACGCTCTTGCTCGTCGGCGTGTTGCTGCGGACGGCGGTGCTGTTGATCGGCACGAGCACATTGGCCTCGGGGAAATACGTCGCCGCACAACCGCGCGGGATGGAAAACGGCGCGACCATGAAATGCCGGGCGAGGCGTTCCTCGCCTTCGAAGTGGCTGGTCAGATCGACCATCTGGCCCTGCTGCAAGCCGGCTTCGCGGACATCGTCGGCATTCAAAAAAACGACGCGGCGCCCGTGATAGACGCCGCGGTAGCGATCGTTCAGCCCGTAGATCGTGGTGTTGAACTGATCCTGCGAGCGGATCGTCATCATCAGGAAATGGCCGGGCGGCAGATCGTGCCGCTCGATTGCGGATATCGTGAACGGTGCCCGGCCTTCGCCGTTATTAAACTTCCGCTGATCGCGCGCCTCATTCGGCAGATAGAAGACGTCGCGCTTGATCCGCGCGTTGAAATTTTCGAAGCCGGGAATGACGTTCTCTATGTGATCGCGGATGCGGTCGTAGTTCGCGGCCAGTCCTTCCCAATCCACCGTCGAAGCATCGCCCAGCACCGCGCGGGCGAGGCGCGCGACGATCGCCGGTTCGCTGAGCAATTGGCGGCCCGCGGGTTCCAGATGACCGCGCGACGGATTCACGATGCCCATCGAATCCTCGACCGTGACAAACTGCTCGCCGTCCGCCTGCCGGTCGATCTCGGACCGTCCGAGACACGGCAGAATCAACGCGGTTTCGCCGGTGATGAGATGCCCGCGATTGAGCTTCGTCGAGACTTGCGCGGTCACGCGGCAGCGTTGCAGCGCCTTCGCGGTGTATTCGGTGTCCGGCGTCGCGGAAAGGAAGTTGCCGCCCATGCCGACGAAAATGCGGATCCGGCCCTGCCGCATCGCTTTCAAAGTCTCAACCGTGTCCGTGCCATGCTCCCGCGGCGGGGTGAAACCGAATTCGGCGCCGAGCTTTTGCATGAACTTGTCGTTCATCCGCTCCCAGATGCCCATCGTGCGATCGCCCTGCACATTCGAGTGGCCGCGCACCGGGCACGGCCCCGCGCCGAGCCGGCCGATGTGACCGCCGAGGAAGAGAAAGTTCATCACCTCCTGGATCGTCGCGACCGAGTTCTTGTGCTGCGTGAGGCCCATCGCCCAGCAGCAGATGATCCGCTGGCAACTCATGGCGATCTCCGCGGCTTCGCGGAGTTGCTCGCGCGTCAGACCGCTCCCCGCGGTGATGTCCTCCCAACTCGTCGCGCGCAAATGATCGAGGAACGCCGCGAAGCCGCTGGTATGCTGGCCGATGAACGCCTGATCGAAGACCTCGCCCGGCCGTTTTTCCTCCTCGGCGAGCATCTCCTTCATGATCCCGCGCAACGCGGCCATGTCGCCGTTGATCCGCACCGGCAGCCAGAGATCGGACAGCGGCACGCCCTTGTTAGCCAGCAGCTTCACCGGGTAGGTCAGGATGTTCGCGTATTCTTCCGGGTTCGGATTGACCACGCGCATCAGGCCCGGCTCGGGCAGCGGATTGATCGCGACGATCTTCGCCCCGTTGCTCTTCGCGCGCTCGAGGCTGGTCAGCATCCGCGGATGATTTGTGCCCGGATTTTGGCCGAGGATAAAAATGCCATCGCACTGCTCGAAATCCTCCAGCGTCACGCAACCCTTGCCGATGCCAATCGTTTCGTTGAGCGCCGCGCCACTCGATTCGTGGCACATGTTCGAGCAGTCGGGCAGATTGTTCGTGCCGAATTGCCGGACGAAGAGCTGGTAGAGAAACGCCGCCTCATTGCTGGTGCGGCCGCTGGTATAAAAAGCCGCCGCATCGGGCGAAGGCAGCGCCTTCAACTCGCGGGCCAGGAGCTCGAAAGCATCATCCCAGGAGATCGCTTCGTAATGCGTCGCGCCCGATCGCTTGACCATCGGTTCGACCAGCCGGCCCTGTTGCTCCATCCAGTAGTCGCTGCGCGCCAGCAGGTCCGCGATCGAGTGCTCGCGAAAGAACTCCGCGGTGAGGTGTTTCTTCGTCGCTTCGCTGGCAAAAGCCTTCACCCCGTTCTCGCAAAACTCGAACATGTGCCGCTCGTGATCCGGACTCGGCCACGCGCAACTCTGGCAATCGAACCCATCCTTCTGATTCACCTTCAGCCAAGTCTGGACGCCGCGCACCGGCCCCATCTGCCGGAGGGTGAACTTCGCGCTCTCGGTCATCGCCCGCAGCCCGGCGGCGACATGTTCCGGCTCCTCGAGTTTCGCCACGGGAGTTTCCAGCGGCGTCTGCGCCCCCGGCGTCGGATCTTCCTGGTCGCGCTCCGCGCGGTCGTCCGGCGGGTTCACCGGCACGCCGCTCCCGATCTGCGTCGGCTTCTGCGCCACGGTATCGAGTTCCCCGCCTGATGGCTGGCGATGGTCATCTTGTTCGTTCAAGGGTCAGAATTCGTCTTGTGAAGCGAAACGGTTTCATTCAGTGGCCGGAATTCTCCGAGATCGGGAAGACCCGCTGCAGGACTTGATCGGCGGGCGCGACTGGTCGCTCGAAAAACTAGGAAAACCACCGCCAGAGCGACCGCGAGTGAGTGTCTGCATGGCTGACTCTGGTGCGCACCGGGGGGAATTCGGGTTTTATAGTCCACGCCCGCATCCTGAAGCAAAGGGAATATCCTCGCCGCGAACCGAATCCCCGGGAGGCAGGCATGACCAAGCAAACGGGGAGGATCGGAAGCCAGCTTCATGTGCCGTAAACGCCCTCCCCGGATCCGAACGGGCCGATCCATTCGCCCGATCCCCAAACGCCTTTCCTGCGCCACCGCGGAAACTAATGCGCTGGGGCGGTCGGCGTCGAATTGGTGCTCGGGTTCAGCGACCGCTGGAGTTTCTCGAGGCGCGAGAGCACTTCGCTGTTCAGGCGATCCACCTTTTCGTGGAGCTGGCAGATTTCCAATTCCGCCTTGAGGTTCACGTCGTATTCGACATCCGAGCGCACCCGATCCTTGGCCGTCTGGCGGTTCTGGCTGAGGAGCACAAAGACCGAGAGAAAGATCGCCTCCAGCGAGACGGTGAGGGTCAGAAAACCGAAGGGAAATGGGTCGAATTGCGCGATGCCGGGGACGTGAAAGGTGTTTAAACCCAGCCACGCTCCGAACCACACGACATGCAACAGCAGGAAGGTGATGCTGCCCGCAAACTCGGCGATCCAATCCGCGGATTTTTGCACCCAAGTGCGGCGGTCTTCGATCTCCTCGTTGACGTTGCGTGTGGCGGTGTGCCGGAGGCGATCCGCGGATACCCGCAGGCGCCGACCCATCGCCGCGAGCAGATCCATCGCGGCTTGCGGATGGGATCGCAGAAATCGCTCCAATGCGTCGCGATCAAGGCGGAGCGTTTCGGTATCATCGACGGCCACGACCGAAGCGCTGCGACCGCCTTGATCAAGCAGCGAAAGCTCTCCAAAAAAATCTCCGCGGACCGCGGTTTCGAGGACGATGCGTTCGCCGGTGTCGTTCTTGAAAAACACCTCTACCTTCCCGGAATTGATGACGTAGATCGCATCGCCCGGATCGCCCACACTGAAGATGGGCGCGCCCGCGGAGTACTGGACGACTTCGAGTTGCTCCGCGAGTTGCGTGCGGTCGGCGTCGCCGAGCAGTTGAAACAGCGGCACTTCTTTGAGCAGATCAGCTTCGGCAGGCATGGCGGCACCAATAGCGAGGCCGAACGCCGACGAAAACTCCTTTCGCCGCACGGGTCCAATCACCCGATGCAAAAGACCTCGCCCGCTTAAAGAGGATGCCGGGGACGATTTTAATCCACCGCGACCGGCATCAGGGCGCTTTCGGCGGCACGGGTGGAGGGAAGGGCGGATTGGTCAGCGCGTCGGGCGCCACCAGATGCATGTTCGGCGTCACGTCCGCATCGATATTCCCGACCGCCCACGAGATGCCACCCGTCAGCAAATGCTGAAAGAGGTCGCTCGTCCACACGTCCTCGCGATGCCCCATCGACGTGTAGAAGACCCGCCCCTGGCCATGCTTGCGCGCCCACGTCGCCGGATAGGCCGGCCGCTCATATTCGATGCCCTTCATCGTCTCGGTCTCCTGCACGAGGATCACGCGCAGATCGGGCTGAAAATCCTTCAGCGAATACCACTCCTCATGAAGATCGAAGTCCGGGATGTGCTTATCAAAATTTGGAAACGTCGGATCGACGACACACATGTTCGCCTTTTGCTGGGCCCCGTGTTTGATGAATTCCCCGCCGAGCATCTTCACGTAAGGATCGGCCGCCTCGCCAAAATTCCGATACCGGTCCGGCCCCTTCTTGGCCTCGTTGTTTGTATGAAAGGTATCGCTCGCGCTGTGGGTGCCGACGAACCCCTTGCCCCACGCCACGTAATCGAGCAGCGCCTGTTTGCCCGCAGGCGTCATCGGCGGCTGCCCATCCGTGCCCGCCTCGAGCAGATTGCCGCTCGTGTAGAAAAAGACCGCGTCGAACTGCGCCAGATACTCCGGCGAAAAGAGGGATCCATCCTTGGAAAAGGTGAACTTCCAGTTGTTCTTCGCGCCCATCTCCAGCAGCACCTTTTCCGCAAAACTCGGCTGGCCTTTCTTGTAGCTGATCACGTCATGCTCGAAGCCGCTCGACTTGGTGAAAAAGAGGATCTTGCGCTCGGGGGGCGCGGCGATTGTGGCGTGGGCGAGAAGCCACCCGGCAAAGGTGGCAACCGTGGCGATGCGGAGGAAATTTCGACGATACATGGAGGGATGGGGCGGATAGAAACCGTCTGGAGAATCGTGGCGCCGTTCGCGCTTGTCGAGCCGCAACCCCACGCGCGAATTACTACCGGGCACGTAGGACGGAGGCGCATCGTTGTAGGACGATGCTGGGGGGAACTTCAGGAACTACGGCCATAGCGGGACAGACGGACGGAGTTACTCTCACCCTCATGAATTTGCGCTGTTTTCTGACCCGCACCTGCAGCCCGATCCTGGCTGGGGCGTTGCTCATGCTGACGCCGATGATCGCCGGTGCGGACTCCATGACGGGGAGCACTTCCGCGAATTTGGAAGGATCAAGCCACGGGCTCGGTCGCGGCGAAAGGGCCGTCTCGTTCACCGAATTATACGCTTCGTCCGGCATTCATCTGGCCACGTTTACAGGATCGACTGGCTCGTTCCCGTTTTCGCCGACGGGCGCGGCGCCCCGCCGGAGCGGAGCACTGCGGTCACACAGTCTCGAGTCGAAAGGCTATTCGGACGGGATCATGTCCGGAATCTTCATGGCCGAGAGAAGTGCGCCGGAAACCCGGTTCATTACGACGACGGCAGGTTCTCTCGAGGGTCTGCCGTTGGAAGCGCAGGGGCCCTTGCCGGAATCAACAACAGCGCTCTTTGGCCTGGCGCTGGTTGGTTTCTGCGCGTTCGCCCGCTACGGTTCGCGGGCGGAGTTGGAGACGGTCTGAGGTTGCTCGGTTTTCCGCGTCATGGCGGGCCCGCGGGCGGCGGGTTGAGCCTTCGGCTTTAAGTCGCCACGATGCTGGCCGAATCGTGAGTGAGAAAGAGCAGGGTGAGGCGGTCGGCGACTTCACGGACTTCCAATTCACGGCCGCATTCGCGGGAAAGGCTGGTCATTTCCACACCGCTCAGCCCGCACGGAGTGATGGCGGCAAAGGCGTTGAGGTCGGATCCGACGTTGAGGGCAAAACCGTGCATGCTGATCCACTTCCGCACACCGACGCCGATAGAGGCAATCTTGCGCCCGCCGACCCAGACGCCGGTCATTCCCTCGCGCCGCTCGCCGAGGACGCCGTACTCCGCAAGCAGCACGATGAGCACTTCCTCCAAGCCACGCAGGTAGCGGTGGAGATCCTGGCCGCGCGGGCGCAGATCGAGCAGCGGGTAACCTACAAGTTGGCCGGGCCCGTGGTAAGTGGCCTGCCCGCCGCGGCCAATGGTGACGACGGGATGCGGGAGATGGGCGGCGTCGCGCAGGCTCGATTGGTCGGGCGTGCGGCCGATGGTGTAGATGGGCTCGTGTTCAAGGAGCAGGAGTTCGTCGGGCGTGGCGGGATCCGCGATCTTGCGGGCGACGATGTCCTCCTGCAGCGCGAGGGCTTCGGCGTAAGGCACGCGGCCGAGCCAGCGGGTGATGAGCATGCGGGTTATATGCGCCCACAGCGGCGCGGCGTCACCCGAGAAATAAGCGCTCGGAGTTGGCCGAGTTAGTTCCCGGCTTTGACCCGCTTGGCCGGGGCGGCGACACGATCCTTCCACAACTCGATGGGCACGGCGTTCTGCTGCGCGGCACCGCGAGTACTGCGGCCCTCGGCGACATAACGCTCGAGGAGTTTCGTCAACCGGGCAACGATCTCGGGGTGCTGCTCGTGGACGTTGGTCGTTTCGCCGACGTCTTTCGTGAGATCGTAGAGTTGCACCGGCGGAAGCGCTTTCGCGGCCGGGGTGTTCGGGCGCGGATCGCTCCAGCCGCCGGAACTTGAGCAGAGGATCAGCTTCCACGGTCCTTGCCGGATGGCGAAGGAGCCGTTGATCGAATGATGCACGGCGGCCTCGCGCAGCGGCTTGCTGGCTTGTCCCAGCAGCGCGGGCAAAATGCTCACGCTGTCCTCGCCGGCGTTGTCCGGCAGTTTCGCGCCGATGATTTCCGCGCACGTCGCGAGCAGGTCGGTCAGACAGACGAGTTGATCGCTGGTCGTGCCCGCTTTCACCTTTGCGGGCCAGCGAACGATGAACGGCACGCGATGTCCGGCCTCGAAGATGTCCGCCTTGTGCCCGCGGAATTGTGCGCTCGGGTGGTGGCCCTTTTCCGCGAGTTCGGGGAAATTGGCCTGCGGCGAGCAGCCGTTGTCGCTGGTCAAGATGACGAGGGTATTCTCGGCGAGTCCGTGCTTCTCCAGCGCGCTGACGATCGCTCCGACGGTGGCGTCGGTCTGCATGACGAAATCCGCATACGGACTGATCCCGCTTTTCCCCTCCCACTCCGGCGCCGTGGCGATCGGGGTGTGCGGGGACGCGAGCGGCAGGTAGAGGAAGAAGGGCTTGCCGGCTTTCGCGCCGGGGGCGCGCTGAGCGATGTACTCGACGGCTTTCTCGGTGAGTGTCGGGAGCACGCCGATGGCGGTGAAGCCGGGGGCGGCGGGGCCTTTGCGCGTGGTTTTGTCGAGGTCGCGGCCGAGGGTCATCGGATAGGCCGCTTCGCCGGTCGGAGCAGCGGTGACGCGATCGTTCTCGATGAAGACGTAAGGCACCATGTCGAGCGAGGCGCTGATGCCGAAGTAATAATCAAAGCCGACGCTGGTCGGGCCGTTCGTGATCGGCTGCACGTAATCGACGCTGCTAACCTGCTCGGGTTTCTCGATGCTCAAATCCGAAACTTCGCGCCCCGGAAGCTTCACCCAATCCATGCCGAGATGCCACTTGCCGAGGCACGCGGTGTGGTAGCCGTGCTCCTTGAGAAATGAAGCGACGGTCGTGCGGCCCGACTCGATGAGGCGTGGGCTGAGGCCGCCGAGGACGCCATTCTGCAGGCGCGAACGCCAGTTGTAGCGGCCGGTGAGCAGGCCGTAGCGGGTGGGCGTGCACACTGCGGAGGAAGTATGCGCGTCGGTGAAGATCAGGCCTTCCTTCGCGAGGCGATCGGTGTGCGGCGTGGGGATTTTGCCGTCGGGATTGAGGCAGCGGAGGTCGCCGTAGCCGAGGTCATCGCAGAGGATGTAGATGATGTTTGGCGAGTTCGCGGCGGAGAGCGGCGCGGCGAGCAAGATCAGCAGGAGGAGGGAACGGAGGAGCATGGGAAGAAAAGAACCCGCGCGCGATGGCGCGGTTGCGGGGCGTTTAATCCGACTGGCTGAGCCGCTTCTGCTGCGCGCCGTGGAGCATCGCGTGCGCTTCCGCGAGGATCCCCGGAATGCGTTCGGCAAACGGCGATGCGCCGCACGCCAACTGCACGGCCGCGGCGTCGAACTCCGCGGCATTCATACCGGGGAACCAATGCCCGGCGTTGCCCATGAGGTTGTAGCGCATCTTTCCCCACTCCACGAGGTCGAGCGCCTTGGCGAAATGCCAGAGACGCACGATCTCCTGCACATTCACCTCGCCAGGCACGCGCGTGTAATTGGGCAGCCCCTCCCACCAGCACGAAGCCCACTCCGCACCATGCACGCGGGCGATCTCCGCGCGTAAACGGGCCTCGATGGCACCGGCCGTTTCGCGTGCGGTCTCGTAGTGGGCGAGCGCGGCGATGTGTTCATCGAAATCCTCCGGCCGCGCCGCGCCGATGCTCAGCGTATGGGCGCGCGGATCGGCGAGGCAGTAGAGGTCGTTGAAGGCGATCGGCGAAAGGGACGCGCACAGCTCGCGCAGTTTCGGCGGAGGCTGATGCAGCATGCCGCCCTTGTCCGTCGGGCTGATGATGAACACGCCCATGTCGCGAGCCGCCGCGGCTTCGAGGACGGGCCGATTGTAGTCGTTCACGAAATACCAATGCAGGTTCACGTAGTCGAACGCCCCGGTCTCGATCGCCTGCAAAATCAGGTCGGTCGTGGCGTGAGTGCTGAAGCCGATCCAGCGGCAGCGGCCCTCGCGCTGGAGCTGCCGCGCGGCGTCCAGACAGCCGCCGGACCGCAGCGACCACTCCAGCAATTCCGCGTTGTTGATCCCGTGGAGGGAAAGCAGATCGACGTGCTCGAGCTTTAGGTAGCGCATCGACTGGTCGAAGGTCTCGCGAAATTCCCGCGCCGTGGCGAAGGGAGAAACCTTCGTCTGCACGATGAGTTTTTCGCGCGGCAACTTCGGCAGCAGGTAGCCGAGTTGCATCTCGCTGCTCCCGTATCCGCGCGCGGTCTCGATGTGATTGATCCCGAGTTCGATCGCGCGCAGGACCGTCGCTTCGAGATTGCGCTGGTTCGCTTCGTCCAGCTTGTCCGGCGCGAGGTCGTCCCACGATTGCTGGTAACGCATGCCGCCACACGAGAAGACCGGCATCTGAAGATCGGTGCGGCCAAAGCGACGATAATGCATGGCACGGATGTAGTTGCCCCGACGCCCGCGTGGCAACGATGATCGCGCATCATGGCCAAGGTGATCCTCGCCCTTCTTTTGCTCGTCAGCGCGGCCGCGACGTGGCGCTTTCTTCCGTCGCTGCGCGCGCGCATGCCGGACGATTTCCAAAAGCTCTCCGGCCCCGAACGTGTGGCGCGCGCCCGTGCTCAATCGGAAGCGAAGATCCGCGAGAAATATCGCGCCGCCGGGGTGCCGTATCCCGGCGAAATCTTTCTTCGGTGGTTCAAGCGCGAGGCGGAGCTGGAACTCTGGGCGCGACGCGGCGCGGACGACTTCCAGCGGATCGCGACGTATCCCATTCTGCGATCCTCCGGCGGCCCTGGCCCCAAGCGGCGCGAGGGCGACAAGCAGGTGCCGGAAGGCGTTTATCTGATCGACCGCTTTAACCCCGAAAGCCTCTACCACCTCTCGCTCGGACTGAATTATCCCAACGCGGCCGATCGCGTTTTGTCCGATTCGAAAAAGCCGGGCGGCGACATCTTTATTCACGGCAAAGATGTGACCATCGGCTGCGCTCCGCTCGGCGATCCGGGAATCGAGGAGCTTTATCTCGCCGCGCTCGACGCCCGAGACGCCGGCCAGTCGCGGATCGCCGTGCATATTTTCCCCGCGCGGATGCAGGGCGATGATTGGACGAAGTTCGCCGCGGACGAGACCGCCCGCCGACCGGAGCTGGCGGATTTCTGGGCCCAGCTTCAGCCGATTTATGCGGCGTTCGAGCAGCGGCGCGTCGTGCCCGAGATCACGGTCACCCGCGAAGGCCGCTATCAGCTAGACAGCCGCTGACTCGCGGCGGCAGAGGTGCGCGACGACTTCGATCTCCGCGGTCTGCGGGAACATGTCGATCGGGGTCACCGCAACCAGTTCGTAGGCGCTGCTCAGCGCCGCGAGATCGCGGGCCAGCGTGCCGGGATTGCACGACACGTAAAGCAATTCGGCGGGCGCGGCTCCGAGCAGGAGATCGCAGACGCGGGAAGCCAGGCCTTCGGCCGGCGGGTCGAGCAGCACGGTGGTTTGCGCGCCGGGCTGCTGGGCGAGCACATCGCCGAGTTGTGCGCTCACTTCGCCGGCGATGTAAGTTTCGTGCGCCTGTGCCTGACGGCGGGCGCTCTCGATCGCGGCCATGTTTTCTTCGATGCCGACGACCTTGGTAAAACGATCGGCCAGCGCCCGCGCAAAAAGTCCCGCGCCGCAATAGGCATCGACGAGCGTGTCCGTACCCCGCACTTGCGCACGGACGGCCTCGACGAGGAGCGCGGTAACTTCGGGATTGGTCTGCTCAAAAAACGGACCGCCGCCGCCAGGCGCACGCAGCGAATAATCACCTTCGGGCACCGACCCGCGGCGGAGTCGCGCCAGGGCGCGGTTTACCTCGGGCACCGCGATCACGCATTGCTCGACATCCACGAGGGCGCGGGCATCGGAGGCATAAAAACCGGTCACCCCGCCCGCGGAATGAACGCGGATGCGATTGCGATAACCGTAGGGCGATGGCGCGCCGATCGCCGGCCGCATCGGCACCTCGGCGAGCTTGCCGACCCGCCGCAACGTCTGCTCGACCTGCACGCTCTTGAGCGCAAGCTGCCGCTCGTAGCGGATGTGTTGATAGCTGCAACCGCCGCAGCGGGTGAAGTACGGACACGGCGGCTCGACACGATCCGGCGAGGGCGTTTGCACCGCGATCAATTCCGCTTCCCCAAAATTCTTTTTCTGCCGGACGACGCGCGCCGTGACCGTTTCTCCCGGAATGGTGAATGGCACGAAATAGACTTTGCCTTCATGCCGCGCGACCCCCTTTCCGCCGAAGGCGAGATCGTGAATTTCGAGAGTAAGAGTGGTTGGCGACATGGGAAAAAAAAGAGGCTTCCGTCGCTGGACGGAAGCCTCTGAAAAGGAGACGGGAAAATTACCAGCCGTGATAGGTGCGGGTGTAGCGATAGCGGCTCTCGAAACCCAGCTCCGGAGCGAACTCTTCGTAGCCGCCGTGAATCCACGGAATGTTGCTGCGATACGGCGGTTTGTAGGTTCCCTTGTTGGTCGCGAACGGGAAGGAGACGATCTCCCAAACACCGGCACCCATGCGGAAGAAGAAGCGACCTACGCCACGCACGGGCCCGTAGGTCCACGCGGCGACATTGCCCTCGCGCTGATTGATCAATGGCGGTTGATAAATCAATTCCGTCCAGCCCCACGCCACGTTCGCGATGCCGCGGCTGAGCTTGCGCGTCGGACCGAAATCATTCACCGGCGGATCCTGAATGTCGGCGAGAGCGGTCGCGCTGAGGAGGGAAGCAAGGGCGATGCTGAGGAGGGCTTTCATGAGTGAAGGGAAGCTAGAGCGTTTCCTGATAAAATTGCAAAGCCATTTTCGCGCCCGGTTCCGTTTAGCTACCAAAGCGCTCCCACAGCTGGGCCAGGCCATGCCCGGCGAGCGTGAACATGACCGCAAAATAGATCCAGCCGGCGGCGTTCAGAAAGTGGCCGACGAGGACCAGCAGGCCATCGCGTTCCATCAGCCCGGCGGTGAGGAAAATCACGGAAAGCGCGGGAATCGTGTTGGTGAAGGGGATGAGCGGCGGGAGTGGGAGAGAAAGAAGAAATCCCCCACAGAAAATGCCGAAGCCGATGAGGTTGATCATGCCCGGCCAGCGCTGGAGAAAGTGCATCCGCGGCCGCACCACCTTTTCCATTTTCGTGCTCAGCTTGAGGCCAAAGCCGACGATCTTTTTGAGCAACGAATAGGGCACTTCGCGGCGCAAAATCACGCCGGGCAGGGACGGCTTCATCCCGAACACGATGCGCATCCCCAGGATCATGATCACCACCCCGAACGGCACCGAGAGGCCGGGCACCGACACGGGAAAGGCGAACGGCAGCGAGAGCAACAAGAGGAACAGCGCGAAGCCGCGCCCCTTCAGCACTTCCTCCAATTCACCGAGCGTCATGGCGCGTCCATCCGCCTGGCGCAGCAGATCGCGCAAATCTTCCGAGAGGCGATGCGGCGGCGGTTCGGGCGCACCGATCGCGGGCTGGAGAATTTTAGTCGGCATGGGGAATGACGAAGAGGCTTGGGGTGCTTCCTCTAAAGACAATCGAACCGCGCGGCAACTTTGCTCCGAGCCGAAAAGTCCCGACCGCGCCTCGATCAGTTCGCCTTTGGCGGCTCGTTGGCCGGCCCCGCTCCCGGCCAGCGCGCCAGGCTTTCCTCATGAAAATGCCGCGCCGGCAGCAACCGCCGGATCAGTCCGTAACGCGGGCTGAAAAGGTAGGCGAGGAAGAAGATGGCGCCGAGCACGAGCACGATGCAGGCCCCCGAGGGCAGGCCAAAATAATACGAGAGCATCAACCCCGCGCAGGAACCCACCATGCCAATCCCTCCCCCGCCCCAGAGCATCGCCGAGTAGGAATCGGTCAGCAGATAGACCGTCGCCGCCGGAGCGATGAGCAGGCCGAGCAGCATGATCACGCCAATCGCCTGCACGGACGCGATCATCGTCAGGACGAGCGCGGCCATGAGGATGAGGTTGAGCAAATTCACCCGGACGCCCTGGCTCATCGCCACCGCCGGATCGAAGAGCGTGAGCAGGAGCGGGCGCTGCAGGGCCGTCAGCACCGGGATGACCACGAGCGCGATGCCCCAGATCAGCCACAGGTCGGTATTCGAGAGGCCGAGGATGTTGCCGAAAGTGTAGTGCATCAGCGAGACGCGCACCTTGACGAAGCTGATCAACACCACGCCAACCGAGAACGCCACGGTGTAGAGCAACCCCAGCGTTGTATCCTCCTTGAGCCGCGAATTCCGCGCGAGCAACTGCGCGCCCAGCGCGACGATCAACGCCGCGACCAACGCCCCGAAAAACATCCCCATCGGCGCGAGGCCAAACAGGATGAATCCGACGGCGAGGCCGGGCAGGAGCGAATGCGAAAGCGAGTCGGCCATCAGCGCCAGCCGCCGCAGCACGACGAACGCGCCGAGGAAGCCATTGGCGAAACCGATGAGCGCACCGCCGACAAAAACGCGCCGCATGAATTCGTGCTGAAAAGGTTCGGTGAGCCAGTCCATGAGCGCGGTCAATGGTGATGATGATGCACGTGCCCGGACGGCGGACCGGCGAACGTCGGCGTGTGGTAGGTCTTGTGCAGATTCTCGTCCGTGAAGACCGTCGCGACCGGGCCGGCGGCGATGAGTTCGCCGTTGAGCAGGATCACTTGATCGAACAATTCCGGCACATTGGAGAGATCGTGATGCGACGCGATGATCAGCTTGCCAAGATCGCGCAACTGCCGGAGCACGGCTTTCAAGTCGTCCTGCGTCGGCTTGTCGAGTCCGGTGAAAGGCTCATCGAGGAGAAAGACGTGCGCCTGCTGCGCGAGCGCCCGCGCGAGAAACGCCCGCTGCTGCTGCCCGCCGGAGAGCGCGCTGATCTGCCGGTCTTCGAGCGGCTCCAGATGCATCGCCGCGATCGCTTCATCGACCGCGATGCAATCCTCCTCGCGAAACCGCCGCCACCAGCCGAGCCGGAGAAAACGCCCCATCTCGACCAGCCCGCGCACCGTCGTGGGAAAATCCCAGTCGATCTGCTCCCGTTGCGGCAGATAGGCAAAGTCGCGCGTCGCGCCGGTCACTTCGTGCTCGTGAAAAACAATGCGCCCGGTTTCGCGCGGGAGCAGACCGGCCAGCGCCTTGAGCAGCGTGGATTTGCCCGCGCCGTTCGGCCCGAGCAGCGCCACGCATTGCCCGCACTCCACGCCAAAGGCGATGTGATGCAACGCCGGGATGCGATGATAGCTCACCGTCAGGTCGGTGACGGCGAGGCGGTGCGCGGCGAGCGGATCGAGCGGATGAGCGAGGCGGTTCACGGAAAGGTCAGCACTTCATCCACGGTTCCCTGTCCCCACACGCTTTTTTCGTGAACATCGCCATGCGGATCAGTCAGCCGCACCCGCGCGGCGGCCAGCGGCGCGTCGTCCGGCCATTCGAAATGAAAAACCAGGTCCACGCCGTTCTCCGGGAAGACCAGCGGCAACTCCCGCTCCATCTGCGACTGCGGGGCGCTGTCCACCCAAACGTCCTTTTCCAAATGCCGCACGGCAAAGCTTTTCGGCGGCGTGGTGAAGTCCAGTTGCAAGCCGATGGCCTTGCCTTCGACGACCGGGAGCGGATTCGCCGGACCCGCCACGACCTCCGCGGGGCGCGTCAAATGCCACAGCGGCCACCCCAGCGCCGCGATGATGACAAAGGCGCACAACGCCCGAAGCAGAGGCGACCCGCGCACGTTATTTCAGCGCGCTGACGATGGCGGTGACGTTGCTTTTGTACATGCCTTCGTAGGTCGAAGCGGCCCCCTCGCCCAAACCGTCCGCGTACAACTCCCGGCCCACCTTGACGCCCGTCTCCCGGGTGATTTCCGTAAGCACTTTCGGGTTCTGAATACTCTCGGGGAAGATCGCTTTCACGCTCTGCGCTTTGATCACGCCGATGATCTCCGCGACCTTTTTCGAGGACGGCTGATCTCCGCTGGTCACGCCTTCGATCGCGTAAATCGTGAACCCGTTTTCTTTCGCGAAATACTGAAACGCGTCGTGCGAAGTCACCAGCTTGCGCTGATCCCGGGGCAGTTTCGCGACTTCGACTTTCACCCATTTCTGCAAGGCGTCGAGTTTCCCCGCATACGCCGCGGCATTGCTGGCAAAGGCCTGCTTGTCGGCCGGGCTGATCTTCGTCAGTTCGTCGCGCACGATTTTCACGGCCTTCTCGGTGTTGGCGATGCTGTGCCACCAGTGCGGATCTTCGACCGACTCGCCGTGCTTGTGCGCATGCTTGTGGCCGTGGTCGTGACCGTCATCCGCCTTCATCTTCAGCGAAGGAAAACGATCGCCGACTTCCACGAGCGAACCTTTCGCGCCCGTCGCTTCCTTGAGTTTGCCGACGTATCCTTCGAGGTGTTTGGCCGAGACGAGAATGAGTTGGGCGTCGCCGACGGTCTTCAGGTCGGACGGCTTCGGCTCAAACTCGTGCGGATCGACGCCCGGCTTGATGTGCGCGGTCACGGCCACGCGCTCGCCGCCGACTTGCTGGGCGATTTCCGTGAGCACGGTGGAAAAGCTGGAGACGCGGATCTTCTCGGCGGCTGGGGACGTCAGGGCTGTCAGGGCCAGCGCCACGATGGAAAGGGCGAAAGTCTTCATGCGGGCGAACGTAAGGACCGGGAACCGCTTTGCAAGATGTTTGCACAAGCCGCTTGCTCGACCGGCCAGCCCGGCCCGCACGGTTGCGTTTTCCCGACAGGTCGCTAGAACACCGCAATGCGTTTTTTCCTCCCGCTCCTGCTCGCCGGCATCGCTTCGGCGCAAGCGCAACTTTCCTGGGATCAGCCCTCCCAGAAGTTCGACCGTTCGCCGGAAGACCGCGCCGTCGAGGCCCGCTACACGTTCCGCAATGCCGGGGCGCAGCCCGTCACGATCAAGTCGTTGCGCTCCTCCTGCGGTTGCACGACCGCGCGGCTGGAAAAGAAAACCTACGGTCCCGGCGAAAAGGGGGAGGTCACGCTGAACTTCAAGTTTGGCGACCGCAAAGGGCTCTATCGCAAAACGGTGACGGTGAACACCGACGATAAGACCGCCGAGCCGCTGGTCCTGAATCTGATCGTGGACATTCATGATCCCCTGACCTTCGCCCCCGCACTCGTCTGGTGGCGGCGCGGCGAAGCGGCCGCGGCGAAATCCGTCGCGGTGAACGCCGCCCCGGGCGAGCGCGTCGCGATCACCGGCGTGAGCAGCAACAGTCCCGGCTTCACCGCCCGGCTGCTGACCGCGCAGGCCGGCCAGAAATATGAAGTCGTGGTGACGCCCGCCGACACCGCCGCGAAGGGCACCGCGGAGATCAAAGTGCAGACGGATTTCCCCGCCGACGCTCCGCGCGCCTATACCATCCACGCCCGCGTGAAATGACGCGGGATCGACCTTCGGTGCTGGGCCGGGCGTTGCGGCAGACCGCCATCCTGCTCGCCGTGGCGCTGCTGCCGGCGATCGTCTCCGGCGCGCTGCAGCTCGGGTGGGCAGCCGCCGAACCGCTCGCGCCCGGCGAAGTCCGCTCCGCCACCGTGCACGAGTGGGGAGAAAAAGTGCAGTGGGTCGATGCCCGCCCGCGCGACAAATTCGAGGCCGGCCATCTTCCCGGCGCGCTCCTGCTCAACGAGGACGAATGGACCAAACTCGTGCCGGCTTTTCTCGACGCGTGGGATCCGGATCGACCGGTCGTCGTGTATTGCGACGGCGGTTCGTGCGAAGCCAGCCATGCCGTCGCCCGGCGATTGCGCGAAGAGCTCAAGCTCGGCGAAATCTATGTCCTGAAAGGAGGGCTCGCCGAGTGGTCGGAAAAGTAATCGTCCGCGCCCTGCGCACCGCCCTCGCCTGGACGTTCATCCACGCCGGCGCGCTGAAGATCTGGGATTTCGCCCACGCCCAATCCGCCACGCCGGACTTCGTCGTCGCCATCCAGCAATACCGTCTGCTCCCCTGGCCCGACCTCGCGGTGCTGATCGCCCTCTATCTGCCGTGGGTGGAGATCGCCGCCGCGCTCGGTCTCTTCTTCCGGCGCGTGCAAATCGGGGCGGGGGTGATCATCGCCAGCCTGACCACGGTCTTCATGGCCGCGCTGGCCAGCGCCTTGGCGCGCGGGTTGCGGATCGAATGCGGATGCTTCGGCCGCGATCAAGTCTCCACCGACATTCCCGCCCTGCTCGTGCGCGACGCCTTCATTCTCGCCGCCGCGCTTTTCCTGCTCGTGCGCGACCATCTCGCCGCCCGGCCCTCCGAGCGGCAGATGTTTGGCGACAGCGGACGCTTTACCCTGCCGTAGCGGGCGGCTTCAGCGGCCGAGATATTTGTCCCGGCCTTTGACCAGCGCCTCCATTTTGCGATCGGCCACGGAGCGTTTGAGCATCCAGAAACCGCAATCCGGATGCGCCCAACCGACACGGCCTTCGCCGAGCACTTTCTCCGCGGCTTCCAACCGCTGCGCGACTTCGTCGGCCGTTTCGATGTGGTTGACTTTCACGTCGATCACGCCGATGCCGAGCGAGATTTTCGGGTCCACTTCGCGGAGCGCGTCGAGGTCGCCCGGCGGGCGGTGCGCGACTTCGAGCACGAGGTGGTTCGTGTGCAGCTTCGAGAGGAAATTGGTGAGCTTCTGCCATTCGCCGCCCTGGATGGTCTGGCCGCCATAGTTCCCGAAACAGAAATGTACGGCGCGCTCGACCGTGACCGCGTCGAGCACGCGGTTGATCGCTTCCGCCGCCAGATCGGCGTCGGCGGGATTGCCGGTGACGTTCGCCTCATCGACTTGCACGCAGGCGCACGGCAGGTCGCGGACCTGTGCCGCGAGCAAGTCGGCGATGGCCATCGTCAGCGCGGGAAAGTCGCGGTAATGCTCATCGAGCAGCGTCCGCGCGAGCATGTAGGGACTGGTCACCGTGAACTTGAACGGCCCCGGCGCGACCGACTCCGCGAGCGCGCAATCGGCGTAAAGATTCAACCCGCCTTCCCCGAGTTTCCCCGTCACCACGCCCGCCGGTTTGCGCCGGAAACCCATCGGCGCCAGGCCGGCAAAGCGCCGCCACGCGCCCGCACCGACCGCCGTGCTCACGCCGGCGAGCGGGCGGATGAAATAGTCGATCATCCCGTTGGTGTCGGGGTGATTGATGTCGAAGCGGTAAAGTTCGCCGTCGGTCGGCAGATCGATGCCCGCCTGGTGTTGGATATCGAAAATGACGCGGGTCGCGTCGAGCCGGGCCTGTTCGCTCGGCAGCGCGGCGAGCCAATCGGGGACGGGATAGGAGCCAACGGTCGTGGTGCGAATGCGGGGGGAACTCATGCGCTTGTTGCTAGCAGGCGCCTTTCCCCGCGTCAAAGGGCGAAGCCGGATTGATCTTGTGCGTGGCGGCGCACCCGGCAAAAGCTGCGGGTCTCATGAAAACCCTCCCGCTGTTTCTCGCCGCCCTGTTTCTCACCGCCACCGTCCACGCCGACGATTGGAAACCCGAGGCCGGCTTCAAGAGCCTCTTTAATGGCCAGGATCTCACCGGCTGGTGCTTCCGCGCCAAGACCAAAAAAGAGGAAACCAAGGCCGGTGAAATCCTCGAGAAGTTCGACGGAAAAACCGCCTCAAGCGACGCCCGCTACACCGCCAAGGACGGCGTGCTCGCCGTTTCCTTCCCCGACGAGGCGGACAAACTCACCGGCCAGATCTACACCGTCGAAGAGTTCCCGAAGAACTTCGTCCTCAAGCTCGAATTCCGCGCCGGCGTCGGCGCCGACAGCGGCATCTTCATCCGCAAGCCCCAGCTCCAGTGCCGCGACTACCTGGTCGCCGGCCCTTACAAAGAGCTGAAGCAGTACAAAGCCCAGGACTGGAACCAGATCGTCGTCACCGTGAAAGACGGCGTCGCCCACGCCACCTGCAACGGCGAAGTGCTGGAAGCCGCGCTCGCCCTCCCCGCATCCGGCCCCATCGGCCTCGAAGGCGATCGCGGCCTCATGGAATACCGCCGCATCCAGCTTCAGGAACTGCCCGCCGGCACAAACTGAAAAAAGATGTGAACACGGAGGCATCCCCCGGCGTCTGTGCCTCCGTAAAGAATTTACACGCCGTCCTTTTCCCCAGCCCTAAGCTTCCGGAAAGAGACGGCTTGTCATTCTTACACCGCCTCTTTCCGGAGGTCGGGACAAAAACCAAACCAAACCACCAAACAAACCTACTATGAAGAAACTCCTCACCCTCCTCGCGGCTGCTTTCTGCGCCGTCACCGTCCATGCCGGCGAATTCCCTGACATCAGCGTCGCGGAACTCAAGACCGCCATCGCCGAGAAGAAAGTCACCGTCCTCGACGTCAACGGCAGCGACTCGTTTGCCAAGGGCCGCATCCCCGGCGCGATCGACTTCCGCGCCGAGAAGAAAGAAATCGCCAGCAAGCTCCCTGCCGACAAGAACGCCCTCGTCGTCGCCTACTGCGGCGGCCCCAGCTGCGGCGCCTACGCTGCAGCGGCCAAAGCGGCCAAGGAACTCGGCTACACCAACGTGAAGCACCTCTCCGCCGGCATCTCCGGTTGGAAGGAATCGGGCGCTCCCCTCGAAAAGTAAGCCTCCCGGCTTCGTAAATTCCGAGCGCCTCCTGCGAAAGCAGGAGGCGCTCTTTTTTTTTGATCGGGATGAGCGCCGTGAAGGACAATCACCCCGGAGGGACGCGCTCCCGCGCGTCCGATCCTTTCCAAAATCCATCCGCAGATGGGGACACGCAGGAGCGTATCCCTCCGATCACCCCGGAGGGACGCGCTCCCGCGCGTCCGATCCTTTCCAAAATCCATCCGCAGATGGGGACACGCAGGAGCGTGTCCCT
>JBBQIZ010000041.1:0-28090 GCA_038325425.1 Chthoniobacterales bacterium | reverse complement strand
TCGCACGGCGGCGACGGCCGCGGAGCAGTCGATCCGCGCGACGGCATTTTCACCCGACGGCACCACCGTGGCGACGGCGGGCGACGACCAACTCGTCCACACCTGGAGCGCGGAAACCGGCGCCGCGATCGACGTGTTCGCGGGACACGCCGCCGCCATCGCCGCGCTCGCCTTTGCGCCCGATGGCGCGCTCATTTCCACCGCAGCCGACGGCGCATCGCTGAGCTGGAAGCTCACGCCGGAGTGGAAGCTCGCGCGCACCATCGGCACCGGCGACATCGGGTCGCTGCTCACCGACCGCGTCAACGCGCTCGCCTTCAGCCGGGACGGGAAACAGCTCGCGACCGGCAGCGGCGAACCATCGCGCGGCGGCGAGATCAAGCTCTGGTCCGTGGCCGACGGGCAGCTCGTCCGCGATTTCCCGAAGGTTCACTCCGACGCGGTGTTGAGTCTCGAGTTTTCGCCCGACGGAATGCTGCTCGCCTCCGGCGCCGCCGACAAGATGGCGCGCCTGATCGACCTGACCACTGGCAAGGTTGTGCGCAGCCTGGAAGGCCACACGCATCACGTCCTCGGCGTGAGCTGGAGCGCCGATGGGCGCACGCTGGCGACCGCGGGCGCGGACAACATGGTGAAGGTCTGGGACGCCACGACCGGCGACCGGAAAAAGAACATCGACGGCTACGATAAGGAAGTGACGGCGGTGCGGTTCGTCGGCGCGAGCGCGAACCTCGTGACCAGTTCCGGCGACAACAAGGTGCGGCTCGTCGCGCTCGACGGAAAGGAAGTCCGCGCCTTCCCCGAGGTCGCGGATTTCATGCAATCCGCCGCCGTGAGCGCGGATGGAAAGCTCGTCGTTGCCGGCGGCCAGGACAGCGTGCTGCGCGTCTGGAAAACCGCGGATGGCGGCAAACTCGCCACCTTCGCTCCCGCCAAAAAATAGCGCGCGGCGCCTAAATCAGCCCCTTGATCGGCTCCGCTTCATACACCGAGTGCGGGCGTTCCAGCGGGTCGTGCCATTCGATCCAACGCGGCAAGCCGAGCGCCTGATAGATTGTCGCGGCGAGATTTTCCGGGCGCTGCGCATCCTCGGCCGGATACGCGCCGATGCGATCGGTGGCGCCGATCACCGTGCCGCCGCGCACGCCACCACCGGCGAGGAAAACCGTCTGGCTGGCGCCCCAGTGGTCACGGCCGGGCAGCTTCGCACTGGGGATTTTCGAGATCTTCGGCGTGCGGCCAAATTCGCTCCCCATGACGATCAGCGTGTCCTCCAGGAGACCGTTTTCCGCGAGATCGTCGAGCAGGGCGCTGAGCGCGCGATCGAGCGGCGGCAGGAGAAAATCCTTCAAATTCGGGAACGCCGCCTGATGCGTATCCCACGTCTCGTTGTTCCCGAGATTCACCTGCACGAGGCTCACGCCGACCTCCACAAGGCGGCGCGCCATGAGCAGCGAGCGGCCGAAACTGTTGCTCCCGTAGCGCTCGATCTGGCGCGGGTCGGCCTTCTCCAGATCGAAGGCGTCATGCACGCTGCTGTTGGAAATCAACGAGAGGGCGGCCTGCCGGTAGGTGTCAAAGGCGGTGTCCTCGGCCAGCGCATCGAGATGGCGCGACTGCCGCTCCAGGCCGTCGCGCAAAGCCACCCGGCGAAGCAACCGGTCCTCACTCAGCCCCTGCGGCAGCGACAGATGCGGCGCTTGAAACAAGAGGTTCGGCGCCTGCATCGCTCCTTTTTCGTGATGAAACAAGTACTCCGGAAACGCGCCGTAGTGCTCCGGATGGGACGGCGACATTTCCAAAAACCACGGGTCGCGCGTCCGCCCCATCTGCCCGCCGAGTTGCCCCGGCAGCGTCCGCCCGGTGCGATGGACGAGCTTCTCCGGCAGCACGATCGCCGGCGGGAGATTGTTGCGCGCCGGCAGCACGGCCCCGGCAATCGCGGCGATGCTTGGCCAGTCCGACTCCTTCGGTTTATTCGGATCAAAACCGAGCGGCAATTCGCTGCGGCCGGTGAGCATGATGTGATGCGCCGCCGAGTGATCGTTCGACGGATGCGTCAGCGAACGGACGAGCGCCCAGTGGTTGGAGCGGCGCGCCAATTCCGGCAGATGTTCGCAGATGTGGACGCCCGGGGTCCGCGTGCGGATGGGGCGGAATTCCCCGCGCACTTCGAGCGGCGCATCGGGCTTCATATCGAAGCTCTCGTGCTGCGCCAGTCCGCCCGAGAGGAAAATGTAGATCACCGACTTCGCGCGGCCCGCCGGCGGTTTCACATTGTCCGGCCCCGCCGCCAGGGCGCGCAGTGCGGTGAGATGATTGATCCCCATCCCGAGCAGGCTGATCGCTCCGGCCTGGATCGCGGTGCGGCGCGTGACGCCGGGAAAGGAGTGGGAACAGCACGGCGGGGGGACCGGTTTCATGCCGCGCAGATTGCCAGCAGCGCGTTGCAATGGCAATCATTCTGGCAACATCCCAAGCATTAACATCCCGTAAATGCATCCGAGCGCGCAGATGGACATCAGCCGATGGCCGCAGCTACCATGGCTCCACCCCCCCTCGACTGTGAACCCCTCGTATTTCCTGCAATTCAGACGTTCTGCGCTCGTGCTGCATCTCGCCTGGCTCCTCCGTTTCGCTGGAATCATCGCTGCTGCCGAGGGGAGCGTCGCCGTCTCGGCTGGCGACACTCCATGGCGGCTGAGCGTGTTTCAGGCAGACGTCACCCCACCTCTCGGGCACCCGCTGCTCGCGATCGGCTCAGGGGATCCCCGCGCGGTCACAATCAAGGATCGATTGCTGGCGAAGGGTCTGGTGCTGCACGGTCCGGCACAGCCCATCGTGCTCGTCGCGGTGGATTGGTGCGAACTGCGCAACGATGCCTATGCGCGCTGGCGGGACGTCCTCGCCGCGGCGGCGGGGACGACTGTGCAGCGCGTTTTAGTTTCGTGCCTGCATCAACACGACGCGCCCTATTTCGATCTGACTGCGCAAAAACTCCTCGCGGCATCGCCCGGCGGCGGAACGATCTGCGACCTCGATTTCCACGAAAGTATCGTTCAAAAGGTCGCGAAAGCGCTGACGGCCAGCCTGCCGAATGGGCGCAATGTGACCCACCTGGGAATTGGCCAGGCTCGAGTGGATCAAGTGGCGTCCAGCCGCCGCGTCGTCCTGCCCGAAGGCAAAGTCACGTTCAGCCGGCTCAGTCGGACGACCAGCGCGGTCCTGCGCAGTTTGCCGGATGGCGAAATTGACCCATGGCTAAAATCCCTGAGCTTTTGGGAGGGGGATCAACCGCTCGTTGTGGTCAGCTCCTACGCCTGTCATCCGATGAGTTACTACGGCGCGGGTGAAGTCTCGGCGGATTTCGTCGGCATGGCGCGGGCGCGGCGCGAACAGGATACTCCGGGCGTCTTGCAGATTTATCTGACCGGTTGCTCCGGCGACGTCACAGCGGGCAAATACAATGATGGTTCGCCCGCGAACCGGCGCGTGCTCGCCGACCGGTTATACGATGCGATGACCGAAGCCGCGCGCCGGACTACTCGCCACCCCGTCCAGACCATCTCCTGCCGCGCCGTGCCGATGCTCCTGCCCCATAGCGAACTACCCGCGCTGCAGCCGGACGCCCTGCAGCGACAGTTGGCGGACGCCAACCTGGCGCCCGCGAAACGCGTACATGCCGCCTTGGGACTCAGTTCCTTGCAGCGCAGTCCGACTGGGCACCGGATCGAGGTGCAGGCGATCGATTTCGGCCACGCCCAGATGGTCCTCCTCCCGGCGGAAAGCTTCGTCGCCTACCAACTGTTCGCGCAACGACTCCGCCCCGAGTCGTTGGTGATGGGGATTGGTTTTGGAGAATGCGCACCAGGTTACATTCCGACCGAGCAGGCTTTTCGTGAAGGTTATCGGGAGGAACATGGCTACTGCTGGGTGGCTCCGGGTGCGGAGAAGAAAATCGAGGAAGCGTTGCAGAAAGCGCTGGCCCCTCCGTGACTAACGAATTGCATCCGTTAAGGTTCCCCCGATGATGATCTCCCCTGCCCTCCGATTCGTTTTTGTCGCCACCCTTCTCGGTGCCATTCTTTCCCCCCTGTGCGCGCAGACCGCGGCCCCACCCGCGGGCAATGAGGAAGTTCGCAAGATCATGGAAACCTTCTCGGGTCGCGGAGCGTTGGCCGACACCACGCCGCCGACCGCGGCGAACGACGCGGTCAAAACCTTCCAAATGCGCGACGGCTTCGCGATCGATCTCATGGCCTCGGAGCCGGCCGTCGAGCAACCGCTCTACATGTCCTGGGATTCGCGCGGCCGGCTGTGGGTGACGCTCTATCGGCAATACCAGTTTCCCGCCGGGCTCAAAATTGTCAGCTACGATCAGCATTTGCGGGCGGTCTTCGACAGGGTGCCCGAACCGCCGCCGCGCGGACCGAAAGGCGCGGACAAGATCGTGGTGTTTGAGGACACCGACGGCGACGGTTTCTTCGATCGGCACAAGACCGTGCTCGACGGCCTGAACATCGCGAGCAGCGCGCTCAAGGGCGCGGGCGGCATCTGGCTGATGAACCCGCCCTACCTGCTCTTTTATCCCGACGCCAACGACGACGACGTGCCGGACAGCGACCCGGAAGTGCGGCTCAGCGGCTTCGGTTTGCAAGACACGCACAGCGTCGCGAACAGCATCCGCTTCGGTCCCGACGGCTGGATCTACGGCGCGAACGGCAGCACCACGCACGGCACGGTGAGCAGCAAGGTCACGAAGAACGTCCACTTCGAGGGGCAGCACATCTGGCGCTATCATCCGCAGACGCACGTTTTCGAGATCTACGCCGAGGGCGGCGGCAATACTTTCAGCACGGAGATCGACGCGCAGGGCCGGGTCTTCAGCGGCACGAATGGCGCGCAACGCGGGATGCATTACGAGCAGGGCCAGAGCGGCGTGAAAGGCTTCGGCAAACACGGCCCGCCGCGGAATCCCTTCGCCTTCGGATATTTCGAACACATGGAAACGAAGAGCGACGGCAAGCGGTTCAGCCAGGCTTTCTGTATTTACGACGGCGGGCTGATGGATGCGACGCTCGGCGGGCGGTTCATTGCCGCCAATTCGCTGCACAACATGTGCTACGTCAGCCAGCGAATTCCCGACACCTCGACCTTCCGGGCGGAAGACGAGGAACCGCTGCTGCGTTCGCCAGATCGCTGGTTCCGGCCGGTCGATATCAAGGTCGGTCCCGACGGTGGCATCTATCTCGCCGACTGGTACGACACGCGGCTCAGCCACGTGCGGCCGATCGATGACTGGAGCAAAAAGGACGGCCGCATCTATCGCGTGCGCCCGGCGGCGGAGGTGCCGGCCCTGAAGCCGTTCGATCTGCACACCGCGCCGGTGCCCGAGCTGCTCGGCTACCTCGATCACGCAAACAAATGGTTCCGGAACCAGGCCGCGCTCGAACTGGCGTGGCGCGGGGAAAAATCCGCGCTGCCCGAGCTCGAGAAGCGCGCCCGCGACAACAAGAACCCGCGTGCCTTCGACGCCCTGACCGCGCTCCACATGCTCGGCGGCTTGAGCGACAGCCTCGCCGCGGATCTGCTCGCGCATGCCGATCCCTACGTCCGCCGCTGGGTCGTGCGCTGCATCGGCGACCGCGGCGAATGCAGCACGCTCGTTGCGTCTGCGATGCGCGAGCTTGCGGTCCGTGAACCGCATCCGGAAGTCCGCACGCAGCTCCTCGCCAGCGCCCAGCGGCTGCCCGCCGCGGCGGCGCTGCCGATCGTCCGCGTGATGCTGGAGCGCACCGCCGACGCGCAGGACAAACGCCTTCCGCTGCTGCTCTGGTGGGCGATCGAGAGCAAGGCCGCGGGCGATCGCGACGCGCTGCTCGCGCTTTTTGAGGAAAAAGCGACGTGGGATTTCCCGCTCGCGCGTGACTTCGGGATTCATCATCTCGCGCGTCGCTGGGCGATGGCCGGCGGCGCGGAAAACTACGCCGCCTGCGCCAAGCTCCTCGACCTCGCACCCCGCCCCGCGGATCGCTCGATCGTGGTGGACGGCATCGCCGCGGCGTTTGAAGGCGCGAAAATACCCACTCTGCCGCCCGCGCTTTCCGAACCGCTCCAGGCCTTCCTCAAGAGCCGTCTCGATACCGATCTCGCGCTCGCGGTGAAGACCGGCAATGCCGACGCCGTGAAGAAAGCGCTCGCCATTGCGAAAGACAAAGTCGCCCCGATCGACAAACGCGTTGCCCTGCTCCAGGCACTCGCCGACACCGGCAATCAAGACCTCGTCCCGGTGCTCGTCGCCGCGCTCGGCGAAACCAGCATTCCGTTCAAGAAAGCCGTGCTGCCGATCGCCGCGCGCTTCGACGATCCGAAGCTTGCGCAGACCGTGGTCCGCGGATACGAGGCCCGTTTCGCCGGCGACAAAGGCCTGCAAGACGCCGCGCATCGCATGCTCGCGAGCCGCAAGGAATGGGCGCGACTCTTCCTCACCGAGGTGGACGAGTGGCGGATCAAAGCCGTCGCCGTCGCGCCCGACATCGTGCGGCAACTCGCTGCGTTCGGCGATGCCCAGATCGACGCGCTCGTGCAGAAGCATTGGAAGGCCGCGGGTGCGCTCACCGACGCGCAGCAGCAGCAGGAGATGGAGCGGATCAAGACCGCCCTGCGCGGCGGGCGCGGCGATGCGGAGAAAGGCCGCACCCTTTACACCCAACGCTGCGCCGCCTGCCACACGCTCTTCGACGAGGGCGGCAAAGTCGGCCCCGACCTCACCGGCTACGAACGGGCCAATGTGGATTTTTGGCTGCCGGCGATCCTCGCGCCGAACCTCGAGATTCGTGAAGGCTACGGCGCTTATCTGGCACAGCTCAAGGGAGGCCAATTCCTCACCGGCGTTCTCGAGAAGCAGGACGCCGGCGGCATCGTGCTGCGGGATCCCGCCGGCCAGCGCCAGACCGCGCGCACGGAGGAGATCGAGAGTCTGGAAGCTTCGCCTGTCTCGTTCATGCCGCCCGGTTTGCTCCAAGGCTTGAGCGATGCCGAGTTGCGCGACCTTTTCGCCTGGCTCATGAAATAGCGCCAGCCCGCCGCTCGGGCTCCGGTGACCCAGTATCGATGGCGTGGGCGACGGCTACGCGGCGGTGGGATAAAGCGTGCGGCCGAGATCCAGCGTCAGCGGAACTGCAGCGCGAACAGGTCCGCGTCCTTCATCACGAAGCGCAGTCGCACCGTCCGGCCGGCGAGCGCGCTCACGTCTTCCCCTTTCTTCCACCGCGCCGCGCGCTCGATTTCGTTGCCGATCGTCTCGACGCTGTCATTCAGCGCGAAGCCGGGAATGGGCGCCCCCGCTTCATCCTGAATCTCGATGCGGATGCCGCCCGCGGCGGAAGTCGAGAAGTTGAGCAGCAGCCTCGCGCCTTGGAAAGTCAGCGGTTTGGTCACCATCTCGCCGCCTTCGTAGGGCGCGCGGAGCGAGGAGAAACCATCGAGCCGCAGGCTGTAGCGCCGCAGATGCGCGGTGGGCTGGGCGTAGGCTTCGTTGACGTAGGCCGACATTTCCGCCGGTCCGGTCTGGACGACGTTGAGCGCCGGATAGGTCGAGCGCGACACCCAGTTTTGCGCGCCGATGCCCGGCCGGATGAACGCGCCGAGGAACGTCCGATCGTAGAACCCGCCGCCGCGCGAAGTCAGGAAGACGGCGTCCGACGTGTCCTTGAAATACTTCGGGTGCACCTGAATCGCCTGGGCCTGCTCATCGGTCAGCACCTGGCGGCCCGGCATGAACCGCGCGGCGAGGGCGACGTAGAGATGCGGCGCGCGGAAGTAGGGATGTGTCTGGCTGGTGTAGAGATGCTCGATCTTCGTTTCGCCGCCATCCGGCCCGCGGTAGTCCATCAGCGCGATGTTACGCCAGTTCACGAAATCGTCGCTCTCGGCGCGGCAGATGCGGCGCATCTTTTCGTGGAAGACGCGGAAGAACGCCACGTAACGCTGCTCGCCCGGCGACCAGAATGCGACGTTCTGCGAGTCGAACATGTAGGGAAACGGGACCGCGGCCTTGGCGATGACCGGCTGCTCCTGCAGCTTTTCCCAGCGCAGCCCGTCGGCGGAAACGAGGGCGACGAGCCCGGTGGCCATCGTGCCGGCGAGCGCTTTGTAGCGGTGGGTGGCGGGAGCGGCGGGGTTTGTGTCGAGCAGCGGGCTGAAATTGTGGCAGAGGTGCGGTTCCGCGAGGATGACGTTGTTTTCACGGCTGCCGTCGATCTCGACCAGGCCGAGCTTCGGTTTCGTCCACGTCCGGCCGTCATTCGATTCGGCGACGCACGTCACCTCTGCTTCTCCGTCGGCTTTCGAGATCGCTTTGCCGCGGTAGTACGCGCGGTAGCGCGGGCCATCGTGGACGACCGTGGAGTAGCCGGCGAAGGCGCCTTCCCACGGCGCATCGAACTGAAAAGCGACGCCTTCATTGCGCGGCTCGTGGGGCGTGAGTTGGGCGCCGCGCAGCGTCTCGATGAGGTACCGGTCGGCAAAAATTTCGCGCCGCTCACCGAGCGCCAGCGGCGGCTCCGCAGCGTGGATCGGAGCGAGCGCGAGCAGCGCGGATGCAAAACTCACACAAAGACGCGGGGCGATCATGGCGGTCACTTCCGGAGAAATTTCTGGACGCGTTTCCCGATGATGTCGCCGGCGTAAATGTTGCCCTGCGCATCGAGCGCGATGACGTGCAGCCAGTTGAGGTCGCCCGGCCGCTCCTTCTCGTCTTCGCCTTTCGGCACCGTCCAATGCTCGAGGACTTTGCCCGCGGTATTAAACTTCATGAAAAGCTGATCCTTGGGCGGGCAGCCCAGCGGCGCGGCGGGATATTTCGGATCGGTCAGCCAAGGCATTGGTGACGAACCGCAGACCCAGATTTCGTCCGCGGGAGAAATCCAGAATCCCCACGGCACGAGAATGTTTGGCCAGACATCAAGCAGCTTGCCCTCGGCGTCGAAAATTTGGACGCGCACATTGTTGCGATCCGCGACGTAGAGGCGGCCCTTCGAGTCGGCGGTGATCGCGTGCGGGATGCTGAATTCCCCCGGCTTCGTCCCGAGCGCGCCCCACGCCTTGAGGAAGCGGCCGGTCTTGTCGAAGCGCACGACGCGGCTGTTCCCGTAGCCGTCGGCGACGAAGATGTCGCCGTTCGGCG
The DNA here is from genome assembly GCA_038325425.1 of Chthoniobacterales bacterium. Classification (GTDB taxonomy): domain Bacteria; phylum Verrucomicrobiota; class Verrucomicrobiia; order Chthoniobacterales; family Chthoniobacteraceae; genus Chthoniobacter. The sequence continues at coordinate 18,903 of JBBQIZ010000041.1, read as the reverse complement.
TGAATGTGATGTCGGTCGGCGCCTTGAAATGCCGCTCGTCGTCCCCCGGTTCGCCGAGCGTGCCGAGTGTCAGGAGCAGCTTGCCCTCGCGGGAAAACTTGCGCGCCACATGCAGTCCGCAGTCCACCAGCCAGACGTTGCCCTCGCCGTCGAACTTCAGGCCGTGCGGCACGGTCTTCGCATCCTCCTCGCGCCAGCCGCGCAGGTAACGGCCGTCCGGCGCGTAGATTTGCACCACGGGATTGGCGCGCGTGTAGATCCAGACATTGCCCTCCGCATCGAGCGCGATCGCCGGTACTGCGGCCGGTTTCGCTTCGGCTGGACGCTGCGGCCAGGCCGGAACGACTTCGTAGTGAGGCGCGAGATTGACGCGGGGATAGTCGGGCAACGCGCTCGCCTCGGCCGCGGGCGCCTTGGTCTGATCGGCGGCGAGGGCGAGGGCGTGGACGAGAAGGAATGAGGCGATGAGGACGGATGGGGATTTCATGTTTGGGGGGAGTTGGGGTTGGCCGCGTTACGCGCCGAGCGTCCAGCGCGCCTGACGCAGCACGGCTTTGTCGAGGTCCTTCACTTTTTCATACCAGACGCTGAGCAGGGTGCCGTCAGCGAGCTCCACCGTGCTCGGGTAGCCGAGATCTCCACCGCTGCCGTCGCCGGAAATGATCATCGCTTCGCCCCACGTTTGGCCGTGGTCCGTACTGAGGCGGGCCTGATTGCCAAAGGGCGCGCGGCGATGGCCGTAGGTCATGAGCAGGCGGCCATCGCGCAGCCGGAGCAGGTGCGAGGGCAGGCCCCACACGCCGATCGAATGCGGCGCGCTCCACGTCTTTCCACCGTCGGTCGATTCGCTCTGCAGCGTCTCGCCTTTGTGCGCGGTATTGTGGTTGCGAATCTGGACGATCAGCGTGCCGTTCGCGGCTTCGACGGCGTGCAGCTCGTGGTAGCCCTTCGGCGCTTCGTCGCCCGCGCGCGTCGGGATTTCCGCCAGCCATTGCCACGTCAGCCCGTCGTCCTTTGATTCCGCGACGCCGATCTTCTTGTCCTCGGTCCAGAGTTTTTTGCCGGCGTAGAGCAGGCGTCCGTCCTGGAGCTGGATCGGGCCGTGCGGGCTGTTCACGACCGTCGGCAGCCGCGTGGACCACGTCTTGCCGCCATCGGTCGAGCGGATGAGCCACTCGCCGAGCTCAGCTTTGCGCTCGGCATCGCTCAAGCGGCCGTGCGCGGCTTTCCACCGGGCGAGGCGCTCGGGCTCCATCTTAGCGGTCTTCCATCCGTCCTTGGTGGAAAGCTCGCCGAAGTGGAGTTGCTTCTCGAGATACGGCTCGTAAGCGAGCGAGGTGAAGGTGGTGACGAGCAGCGTGCCCTTGGCGGTTTCGAGGACCCCGGAGTCGCGGTCGTCGATCGCGCCATCGAGCAGCACGCGCGGGTAAGTCCAGGTCGCGCCGTGGTCGGTGGAAGTCATGGCGACCACCTGGCCGAACGGGCACACATGCGCTTCACGCCCGCCGGACCACGTCACCCACAGCTCGCCATTCTGTCGCCGGGCGATGGTGGACCAGCCGTGATAAAGCTCGGGCTGCTGGCTGATGATTTTCGTCTCGCTGATCTTCGCGGCGGGAGCGGCCGCCGCGCCGGAGCGCAGACCGACCAGGGCCGCCGCGGAGAGGACGCCACCGGTTTGCAGAAAATGACGACGGGAAACGAGGAGGGAGTGGGGTTGCATGAGGGGGAATGGGGTATTGAAGGAATACAATCGAAACGGCGAACTTGGCTTAGCAATGAAGTAAAAGTGATTTGATGCAGAGGACTTTCTTCGCCGACCCTAATGAACGGAGTTTTCGCTGCTCCTACTCGATCAAACTCCCATGTTCCGACTCCCCCCTCTCGCTCTCGCCCTCGCCCTCGGCTGCACCGCACCGCTTTACGCCGGCCCTCCCGAAACCGCTCCAGCCTTTGCCTGGGCCGCTTCCGCCGGCGGACTGAAGAACGAGAAGACCCGCGGGGCGGCGGTTGATCGCGAAGGCAATGTCTTCCTTGTCGGCGAAGCGACGGATGCAGTGAAGTTCGGCAGCACCACCGTAAAGAGCGGTGGGGGCTCCGACTTTTTTCTGACCAAGCTCGACGCCCAAGGCCAATTCCTCTGGGCGCACATGGGCGGCGGCAGTTTGGTGGATCGCGGCTACGGCGTGGCCACGGACACCGAGGGCAATTGTTACGTGACCGGCCACTACCAAAGCACCGACGCGGACTTCAGCGGCACGAAGCTCCCGAACCGCGGCGACTACGACATCTTCGTGGCGAAGTACGATCGCGCCGGGAAACTCGCGTGGATCCAGACGGCTGGCGGCAAAGGCTACGACTACGGCCACGGCATCGCGGTGGACAGCCAAGGCGACGTTGTCGTTTCCGGTGCCGTTGTGGGCGAAGCGGAATTCGGCGAGGTGAAGATTCCGAATGGACCGGGCAGCCACATCTTCTGCGCGAAGTATCGCCGCGACGGCAAACTCGTCTGGGCCAAAGCCGCGACCGGCAAGGCGGGCGGCTCCGGTCATGGCGTCGCGGTCGATGGGCAGGGCAATATCTACATCGGCGGCCTCAGCTCCGGCAGCGGGCAGTTTGGCGATAAACCGCTGGTCACGCCCAAGGGCTCGTCCGCCGTCGTCGCGAAACTCTCACCGCAAGGCGACGTGCAGTGGATCGCGCAGCAGTTCGGCGAGCCGAGTTGCATCTTCCACGAGATCACCTGCGACCAGGATGGACGCGTCTGGGCGAGTGGGATGTTCAAAGGCAAGGCGGTCCTCGGCAGCGAGACTTTCACCACCACGGGCGACAAGGATGCGGATGCGGTGATCAGCCACTTCGACACGAATGGGAAACTGATCTGGAGCCGCGCGGGACAAGGGCCGGCGGTCGATTACGGTCTCGGCGTCGCGACCGATGGCGAAGGCAACAGCTTCCTCACCGGCGAGTTCAGCCGCGATTTCAAGCTCGGTGGCGCGGAGTTGCAGAGTCGCGGCAGCACCGATGTCTACGTCGCTAAGTTCGACGAGAAAGGCGCGCTCCGCTGGATCACGCAAGGCGGCGGGGAGAAAGGCGACAACGCCTACACCATGGTTCGCGATGCGCAGGGAAATCTCCTGCTTGGCGGCTCGTTCGGCGGCACCGCGCAATTCGACGGGGCTATCATCACGAGCAGCGGCAGCAACGATCTTTACGTGGTGAAACTGAAGGCCAAATGACCCCGCGCGCATCGAGTGCCTCGGTGCTGAGGGTATGCGCCGCCCTGCTCCTTCCGGCGAACGCAGCGTGGGCGGAGGCGGATTACGCGAAGGAGATCAAGCCGCTGCTCAAAGAGCGGTGTTATAGCTGCCACGGGGCGCTCAAACAGAAGGCCGGGCTGCGGCTCGATACCGTCAAACTGATGCACCAGGGCGGCGACTCCGGGGACATCATTGACCCCGCGGCCGCGCTGCTGCTCGAGCGAGTCACCACGACGGACAAGGACGAGCGGATGCCGCCGGAAGGCGCGGCCTTGAGCGCGGAGGAGATTGCGAAATTGAAAAAATGGATCGCCGCTGGATCGCCCGCGCCGCCGGATGAAATGCCGGAAGAAGATCCGCACAAACATTGGGCCTATCAGGCGCCGCAAGCCTCGGGCGATCCGCGGTCGTCGCTCGACGCCCTCATCGCTGCGCGCCTCCGCGAGCGCGGCCTGCAACCCCAGCCCGCAGCCGCGCCCGAGGTGTGGCTGCGCCGCGTCTATCTCGATCTCACCGGCCTGCCGCCCACCGCGGAGGAAGTGACGGGCTTCATCGCGGAGACGCAGCGGGCGAGTGGCGCAAATGAGCCCTACGAAAAGCGAACCGACCGTCTCCTCGCCTCGCCCGCTTACGGCGAACGCTGGGGCCGGCACTTCATGGACATCTGGCGCTACTCCGACTGGTATGGCCTCGGCGATCAGCTTCGCCGCAGCCAGAAACACCTTTGGCACTGGCGCGATTGGATCGTCGAATCGCTCAATGCGGACAAGGGTTACGACCGGATGATCGTCGAGATGCTCGCCGCCGATGAGGCCGCGCCGGAGGATCGCGCGGCGCTGCGCGCGACCGGGTTCCTCAGCCGCAATTACTACCTCTTCAACCGCACGACCTGGCTCGATGAAGTCGTCGAACACACCAGCCGCGCCTTCCTCGGCGTCACGATGCAGTGCGTGAAATGCCACGATCACAAATACGATCCCATCGCGCAGACCGACTACTACCGCATGCGCGCGATCTTCGAGCCGTACCACGTCCGGCTCGATCCGTGGCCCGGCGAAACCAACTTCGAGAAAAACGGGCTGCCCCGCGTCTTCGATCTGCACCTCGATAGGCCGACCTACCTCCATCGCCGCGGCGACGAAAAAGAAGAGGACAAGTCGCGAGCGCTGCCACCCGGCGTGCCCGAGGTGCTCGCCTTCGCGGAGTTTTCGCCGCAGCCGGTTGCGCTCCCGGCCACCGCGAGTCTGCCAGCGCTGCTGCCGTTCGTAATCGATGATCAATTACGCGCCGCCGCAGCCGAGAGCGCGACGGCGAAGACCGCGCTCGATCAGGCCAGGCAAAAGCTCGAAGCACTTTGGAACGCCGAGCAGAGCAGCGAGGTCAACCTGGAGCAAGGCGAGATCGCAGTCGCAGTCGCCACGCATGCCCTCTCCGCGGCAAAGGCAAAGCCGCTCATGCTCCGCGCCGTGTTCGCAGCGGATCGGGCGCGCCTCTCGCAACCCGAGTCCCCGGAACTTCCCGCGCTCATCGCCGCCGCCGCGAAGGCGGATGCTGCGTTCCAAATCGCCCGCGCCGAGACGGATCTCGCCAAGGCCCGCCAGGCCGCATTGACCGCGGCGAAGGACAAGGCGGCGGACGCGAAGAAGAAAGTGCAGACCGCCGAACAGGCGCGCGCGACGGCGAAGAAGAAAGTTGCGAATCCGGGCGATCAATACACGTCGATCCGCGCTTCGCTGAAAGCGCAGGATGGGCCGGAGGACAAGAGCAACTCGGACTTCCAGCATTACCCGACGACCAGCACCGGGCGGCGCCTCGCGCTCGCGCAATGGATCGCCAACAACCGCCATCCGCTGACCGCGCGGGTGCTCGTGAATCACGTGTGGACGCGGCACTTCGGCAATTCGCTCGTGCCGGACGTCAGTGACTTTGGTCTCCGCAGCCCGCGACCGCTCCATCAGGACATCCTCGACACGCTGGCCGTCGAGTTCATGGAGCGCGGCTGGAGTTTGAAGCATCTGCATCGCGTGATGGTGCTCTCGCAATTGTATCGCCGCAGTTCCTCGAATGCGGGCGCCGCCGCGGAGACGCTCACCGCCGATCCCGACAACGCCTGCTACTGGCGCATGAATCCGCGCCGCCTCGAATCGCAGGCCGTGCGCGATTCCCTGCTCCACGCGGCCGGGCGTCTGGATCTGCGCCGCGGCGGGCCGACCGTCGATCCGCGCAAGGAAGAATCCAGTCCGCGCCGCGCGCTCTACTTCACACAGAGCGCCGACATTGAGCACCAGTTCCTCGCGGCGTTCGACAACAGCAACGTGCTCGATTGCTACCGCCGGCAGGAAAGCATCATGCCGCAGCAGGCGCTCGCGCTGGCGAACAGCAAACTCACGCGCGAGTGTGCGGACACGATCGCCAAACGCACCGAGCCGCTGCCCGATGCGCAATTCATCGAGCACGCTTTTCTCGCGCTGCTCAGTCGCGCCCCGACCGCCAACGAGCGCGCCGCCTGCATCGAAAGCCTCGCCGAATTCCGCCAACTCAATGCCGCGCACGCCCGCACGCTGGTGCTGCAGGCGCTGATGAACCACAACGACTTCGTCACCCTCCGATGAATCCCGATACCTTCGCCCGCCAGTTCCTCACGCGTCGCGGTTTTCTCGATCGCCTCGGCACCGGACTCGCGGGCATTGCGTTGCAGGCGATGTTCGCCCGCGAAGGCCGGGCCTCGGAATCCGCGTGGAAACCGCCAACCGGCCAGCCGCTTTTTCCGCCGAAGGCGAAGCGCGTGATCTGGCTCTTCATGCGCGGCGGCGTGAGCCACATGGAAAGTTTCGATCCGAAACCGATGCTCACGAAGTATGCGGGCAAGTCGATCGACGAGACGCCTTACAAGGGCGTGCTCTCGCCGGAGAAGCTGAAGAACGTGCGCGTGGTCGTGGTCAACGACGCCAACGGCCAGCAGCGCAACGTCATCTACCCGCTGCAAGTGGGCTCAAAATCCTATGGCCAATGCGGCGCGGAAATCAGCGACTGGTTCCCGCACATCGGCGCGCGCGCCGATGACATCGCCTTCATCCGCAGCATGTGGACGACGGACAACAACCACGGCGCGCAGGTGCAATTCCACAGCGGCCGGCACATGCTGGACACGCACGAGCCGACGCTCGGCGCGTGGGTGACCTTTGGTCTGTCCTCGATGACGGACAACCTGCCGACCTTCGTAAACATGGGGCCGCGTTTCTTCGATACACGCGACGGCCACTACCTCGGCCCGGCCTTCGACGCCGTGAATCTGCGCGTCGATCCGAAGAACCCGCTGGCTTTTGCCGCGCCCGAGATCCCGCTCGATCGCGCGGAGCAAGCCGCCGAGTTCGCGCTCGTGCATAAGCTCAACCGGTTGGCTGCGAACCAGTATCCCGGCGACCAGGCGCTGCTCGCGCGCATCCAGAGTTACCAACTCGCCTTCCACATGCAGACCGCGGTGCCCGAGACGATGAACCTCGACACCGAAAGCGCCGAAACCAAGCGCCTCTACGGACTCGATGAAAAGGTGACCGAACCTTTTGCGCGGCAACTTCTCGTCGCGCGGCGACTCGCCGAGCGCGGCGTGCGGTTCATCCAGATCCAGCACGGCGACGGCGCGGCCGGCGCGTGGGACTCGCATTCGAAGCTGAAGGACAACCACAGCAAACTCGCCGCCCAAGTGGACAAGCCCATCGCCGGCCTGCTCACCGACCTCAAGCAGCGCGGTCTGCTCGACGACACGATCGTCCTCTTCGCCACCGAGTTCGGCCGCACGCCCGGTTCGCAAGGCGCGGACGGGCGCGATCATCATCCCTACGGCTTCAGCGTGTGGATGGCGGGCGGCGGCATCAAAGGCGGCACGATCCACGGCGCGACGGATGAACTCGGCTTCCACGTTGTCGAGCATCCGCACTACGTGACCGACGTGCATGCGACGATCCTGCACCAGCTCGGCCTCGACTCGCGCCGGCTCGAAGTCCCCGGCCGCAAACGCCTTGAGCGCGATCACGGTAGCGTGATCCAAGAAATCTTATCCTAGCTGACCAGCGAACCACCTCATGCGTTTCACGCTCGCCCTCTCCGTCTTCGCGCTCAAGCGTTCACGCCGCCGAGCTCCAGCGCCCCGACGGCTCCGCGCTCCTGCCAATCAGTGAGCCTCCGCCCCGTCTGCGCGCAGACTCCCCTCGGCGTTTTCCGGTGAATTTCATCGAGCGGAGGGGGTGGGATTCGAACCCACGGAGCCTTGCGGCTCTCCGGTTTTCAAGACCGGCGCATTAGACCGCTCTGCCACCCCTCCGAGTGCCGCGCACCGTAGGCGAAACTTTTCCGCGCCGCAATCGGCGAGTCGCTTTGCCCGCTTGTCATCGTCGGCGGAGCCATCGAAGCTCCCCGTCCCGCTTTTGTGAAGATCCTCGTCGCCCCCGATAAATTCAAAGGTTCGCTTTCTGCGGTCGCTGCAGCGGAAGCCATCGTGCGTGGATTTCGACGGGTCTGGCCGAATGCGGAGATCATCTGCGCCCCAATCGCCGATGGAGGGGAAGGTTTTGCCGAAACGCTCTGCGCGGCGCTGCAGGGGGAATGGATCGTCACGCAGGCGCTCGACCCGCTCGGGCGGGAAGTGGAGGCGCGTTATGCCTGGGTCAAGCGCGAGAAACTCGCGATCATCGACATGAGCGAAGCGTCTGGCCTGTGGCGATTGCAGCGGGATGAACTCGCTCCGCTGCGGGCGAATACCTGGGGCACGGGGCAACTGATCCGCCACGCCACCGAGCGCGGGGCGCGAAAAATACTGCTCGGCCTCGGCGGCAGCGCCACGACCGATGGCGGCGTGGGGATGGCCGCCGCGCTGGGATACGAATTCCTGACCAGCGACGGGGAAGAGATTGCGCCGCTGCCGCAAAACTTCATCGCTTTCACTCGCATCAAGCACGAGCGCGTGATCGAATTGCCCGAGATCGTCGCCGCGTGCGACGTGCAAAATCCCCTGCTCGGGCCGCGCGGGACGGCGCAGGTTTTCAGTCCGCAAAAGGGCGCCAGCGCGGCCGATGTCGCCATCCTGGAAGGCGCGCTTTCGAGTCTCGCCGATCTCGTCACAAGCGACCTCGATTACGACTTTCGCGACACTCCCGGCGCGGGCGCGGCGGGGGGCATCGCCTTTGGCCTGCTCAGTTTTTGCCGTGCCCAGATTTGCTCCGGGTTCGATCTCGTCGCGGAAGTCTTGCGGCTCGAAGAACAGATCGGCGCGAGCGATCTGGTCATCACCGGCGAAGGTCGGATCGACGGACAAACGCTGGAAGGCAAAGGTCCGGCGGGCGTGGCCGCGCTGGCGCGTAAATACGGGAAACCGGTTCTGGCTTTCGCGGGTTCGCTCGCTGAAAGTCCGGCCGTGGATGCCCTCTTCGACGGGCATTGCGGGATCATCGACGAGCCGGTCACCCTCAATGCCGCGATGGAACGCGGTGCGGAATTCCTCGAGCGGAGCGCTGCACGCGCCGCCAAACTCCTCCAACTCGGACACCAATTATGAAAGACAAACGCATCGCCATCCTTTTCGCCGGTCAGGGCGCCCAAGCCGTGGGCATGGGCCAGGATCTTGCCGCCAAATTTCCTGCAGCCGCCGAACTCTTCGCCCAAGCCGACCAGATTCTCGGATATTCGCTCAGCCAGATCGCCTGCGCCGGGCCGGAGGAAGAATTGACGCAAACCAAACACTGCCAGCCCGCGCTTTTCGTGCACGGTTTGGCCGCACTGGCCGCGTTGCGCGCCGAGGTCGGCGAATTTCCCATTCACGCGGCGGCCGGTCTTTCTCTCGGCGAATTCACCGCGCATGCCTCGGCCGGCACATTCGATTTCGAGACAGGACTGAGGCTCGTCGCGCAGCGCGGACTCTTCATGCAAGAAGCCTGCGAGCACACCACCGGAGGCATGGCCGCCATGATCGGCGCCGATGAAAATACGGTCCGGGCGCTCGCTTCCGAGACCGATGTGGACGTGGCAAATCTCAACAGCCCCGGGCAGATCGTGGTTTCCGGCGAGAGCGCGAAGATTGCGCTGGCCGTGTCGCTGGCCAAGGAACATGGCATTCGTCTCGCGAAAACGCTCAACGTCGCGGGCGCCTATCATTCGCGGCTGATGAATTCCGCTTTTCTCAAGCTCGGCGAGGAGCTGCAGAAAACACCGCTGCAAACGCCGCGCTTCCCGGTGATCTGCAATGTGGATGCGACGCCGGTCCGCGAGGCGGAGGAGATTCGTTCGTCGCTGCAGGATCAGGTCACCGGCACGGTGCGGTGGACGGAGTCGATCGAATATCTGGTTGACGAAGAAAAGTGCGAGCTCTTCCTCGAACTCGGGCCCGGCGGGGTCCTGGCCGGCCTGCTCAATCGCATTCGCAAAGGCACGCCCTGCCTTTCGATCAGCGATGTGCCGTCGCTGGAGGCGGCGCTCGCGACGCTGCGCAGTTAGCGCATTCCGCGGACCGAGCCAAAGGCCACGGCCTGCAACGACGGTCCCGGCGGCAGCGTGGCTTTTTCCCACCGAGCCAGATCGCGCGTGGCGTGAATGTGGCCGCCCCACAAAAAGCTCAAGCCGAGCCACGATTCGTGCGCCCAGGCGATCTGGCCGGGAATTCCGACCGCTTCTCTCGTCCATGTCAGCCCATCCGGCGAACTCCACGCGGCCTTGCCGCCGCTGACGAGGAATCGCGCGCCGGTCCAAATCACGCGCGAGAAATCCTCTCCCGGCGCGGTGACCTGTCGCTGCCAGGTTTGTCCGTCGTGCGAGCTTTCGACGAGTCCATCGGGTCCGACGACAACGAAATGCCCAGCCCCATACGCGACATCGCGAGCGGCGGGAGTGTCGAGCGCAGCGTGATCCCAGCGGGTGCCATCGCCGGTCACGCCGCGCCAGGAGACGCGCCGCCGCTCCGCGGGAAGGTCGATGTCCCCGATGATGACGAAACGAAAACCCGCCTCCGTATCCCCGCAGGCGCTCCGGCGGGCATGCACGCTTCCTTTCCAGTCGAGTCGCTGACCCTGCTGAAACTTCTCGCCGTCCGTGGAAAACAGTAACTCGGCATCGTGGCCGGCGACAAAACGGCCGTTGCCGAATGCGATCGTCGCCACGCGCCCTTTCACCGCCTGCAACGAACGCCACTCACGCCCGTCGCGCGTGCTCAAGATATGTCCGACTTTTGCCCCGCCGCCGACAGCGATGAACCGCCCCGCGCCAAAGGCAATATTGAAGAGAACATGGTCGTCATCCCGAGCTTCATCGCTCCATCGTTGATCGTTCTCCCAGACGAACCCATCGCGCGAGGTGATGCGGCGGCCCCCGTAACCTACGGCGACGAACAACCCAGACTCGGTCGCCGCAGTAGGAGCTTGCGCCCGGCCCTCCACTAGCAATAGCGCCAGCAGACCGACGAAGACAGCGAGCCTCACGCGAGCGGTCGTTATTCAGCCAGCAGTTTTTCCACACCGGCCGCGAGCGCGTCGCCACGCAGGCTGGTTTCGCGCAGCATGCCCTTCTTGTCGATCAGCCAGGTCGCGGGAATGGAAGTGATGCCGAAGGATTTGCTGATCTTGTTCTCCCAGCCCGCGCCGTCGAAGTATTGCGTCCAAGTCATTTCGTGTTTCTTGAGGGCGCCCTCCATCTTCGCTTTGTCCTGATCGAGCGAGATGCCGATGATCTCGAAGCCTTTGTCGTGCAGCTTTTTGTAGGCGCTGACCACGTTCGGCATCTCGGCGATGCACGGGGCACACCAACTCGCCCAGAAATCCACGAGCACGACTTTACCGCGCAAATTGGCCAGATCGACGTCTTTGCCGTCCGTGGCGGTGAATTTCAGTTCCACCGGCTTGTTTTTGAGATCGGCCATTTTCTGGCGGCGTTCGAGCGTCGCTTTCGCGGGTTCGGCAGTGCGTGGATCCGAACCGGCCGCGATCTTTTTCAGCAGAGCCTCGCCTTCCGGCGACGGGTCATCATTGAGCACGCGCAACTGGATCGACGTCATCTGCCCGGCCAGAGGATGGTCCGGATACTTCTCCAAATATTCCGCGGCGGCTTTATGAAACGCCACGAACGTCTCCGGCTTGTCCTTGTCGAATCCCGCCGTAAGCATCATCACGCCCATGAAGGCTGCCTCGCCCTTTACCGCCGGCGGCGCATCCGGCGCGTTGATGATCTCCGCGAGATTCTGCCGATCCGTTTCAAGCACCGGTGGCTGTCCGGAAAAACGGCGCATCTGTGTCGCGGCCCGCAGCCCGATCAATTTCGCCTGCCAGCGACGCGGGTCTTCCGGGAATGCCTTGGCAAATGCCTCCGCCGCCTGCTGCTGTTTGCCCAGCCACTCGCCCGCCATTTGCATCGCCTCGTCCCGCGACTTCGGCTGCGTGGTGGGTTGCTCCTGCAGCTTCTCGAAATGCTTCCAGAATTCGTCGGCCGTCTTGAGTACGGAGAAATCCGCGGGCGGGGCCGCGGGCGTTTCGGCCGTCACTTCGAGGACTTGAAAAAACGGGGAACCGAGCAACGCAAGGCCGAGGAGGAAACGAGGAGATTTCATGGCGAGGAAAAGACGTTAACAGAACTCCGCCGAGCCGCGAGGACGATTCCCGTGACGCAACGTTCACGGGGCCGTGAATTGACACCCTTGCAAGTCGTGATTAGCTTCCGCGCAATTTCCGAGCCCCACGCGGAAACTTTCTCCTATGCTCGACCGTCAAGTACTCGTGCTGAATAGGCTCTGGCAGGCGATTAACGTCTGCACAGTGCGGCGGGCTTTTACCCTCATATGCCAGGGTCACGCCCAAGTGGTTTATGCGAGCGGGCAAAACAATTTTCAGACGCACGACTTCGAGAGTTGGCGCGACTTTTCCCATCGCGAACCCGAGGACGAAATGGTCCACACGATCGCCTTCAAGATTCGGGTGCCGCGGATCATCGTGCTGCTAATGTTCGACCGCCTACCGAAGAAGGAAGTGAAGTTCACCCGGGCGAACCTCTTCGAGCGCGACAAAAACACCTGCCAGTATTGCGGCAAGGTTTTCGACAAGCGTGACCTGAATCTCGATCACGTCCTGCCGCGGGACAAAGGCGGCATGACGACTTGGGAAAACATCGTGTGCTCGTGCATCCCGTGTAACACGCGCAAAGGCAACCGCCTCGCCCACCAAGTCGGCATGCACCTGATCAAAAAACCGGTGCGCCCGAAGTGGCGACCTTTCGTGAACATCACGTTTGACGGCCATCGCCACGAGAGCTGGCGGCACTTCGTCGATCTCGCCTACTGGAACGTCGAGCTAGGCGACTGATCGCGGCGCATCAACCCCGGCTCCGCCCAAAATTTCTCTGAGCCTCGGGATCAATGCCCAACGACCGGCGCGCCCGCGAGCGGCGTGGCGGGTGACTTGAGCGAATTCAGAATCGGCTGAGGGAAGACGCCGAACACAAAGATCAGGACGGTCAGAATGCCGATGACCGACTTCGTCAGCGGAGCCAGGGTGATCGGAGTTTCGTCGGCTGGCTCGGCCCAATACATCGCCGCGACGACGCGCAGATAGTAGTAAAAGCCGGCGGCGACGGTGATGATGCCGAGCCCGATGAGAATATACTGTCCCGCTTGCACGGCAGCGGCGAAGACGAGGAACTTGCCGATGAAGCCCGCCGTGAACGGCACGCCGGCGAGCGAAAGCATGGCGGCGAGCAGGGCGAAGGCGAGGAACGGGGAGCGTTTGGAGAGGCCGTTGAAGTGGAGGATATCGTCGCCGCGGGAATGGTTGGCGACGACGATCATGACGAGGAAACTCAGCAACGTCATGAGCAGGTAGCCGGAGAGATAAAAGCCGACGGCGACACCGGCGGACCCAAGGCTTCCAGAGGTATCGCGGACGCTGGCGACAGCGATGAGCAGGTAGCCGGCATGACCGATCGAGGAATAGGCGAGGAGGCGCTTGAAGTTATCCTGCGGGAGCGCGGCAAGGTTGCCGTAGATCAAGGAAGCGCCGGCGAGAACGGCGAGGACGGCGAGGACTTTCTCACCGACCACGGGTGCGGCGAGGAACGGCTCCAGCACGCGCAGGAGGACGATGAAACCCGCGGCTTTCGATCCCACGCTGAGGAAGGCGGTGATCGGGGTCGGGGCGCCCTGATAGACGTCTGGCACCCAGAGTTGGAAAGGCACCGCGGCCACTTTGAACCCGAGTGCGATGAGGACCAGGACAATGCCGAAGAGCAGCGGAACTTGCGGCACATCGCCGGTCTTCAACACCACACCGATCGCGGCCAGATTGGTCTCCCCCGTGACGCCGAAGATCCAGGTGATGCCGTAAACGAGGAAGCCGGTGCTGAGCGCGCCGAGGATGAGATATTTCACGCCGGCTTCGAGGGACGCGGACTGACGGCGCATGTAAGCGACGAGCACGTAGAAGCTGATCGTGACCAGTTCCAGCGAGACAAAGATGAAGATGAAATCGATGGCGCTGGCCATGAACATCAGGCCCGCGCAGGTGAAGACGGGCAGACTGTAGAATTCGCCGAGGCCGGCTCCCGGCGTTGCCCCGGGGATGAATTTCGCAAGGACGCTCCGGTATTCGAGCGCCATGACGAGGACGACGACGGTCGTGAGGAGCGCGAGCCGTTTGAAGAAAAGCGCGGTGGCGTCGGCGGTGTAGAAGGGTGCGAGATTGCCGACGTCGGGATTCGTGAAGAATGAAAAGCCAACCAGCGCGAGCAGGATGGTGATGGCGGTTTTCGCCAAGCCGCGCTTGTCCTCGCTCTTGCTAAACGACTCGCTGAGCAGCAGGAAAATGCCGAGCAGCAGAACGGTAACTTCAAGGGAGATCGCGGAAATCATTTCGGCAGAAGGGCTTCAATGCTCGGCTGCAGGTAGGCGAGGAAGAGGCTCGGGACGAACCCGGCGATGAGCAGCACGGCGAGCAAAAGGATGACGGGCCAGCGGAATGTCTTCGCGGGATCGGCCCAAGTCGCGGCGTCCTTGCCTGGCTCGCCGAGGAAGATCGCGCGATAGGCGCGGAGCATATAGACGGCAGAGATGACGACGCCCCAGAGCGCGAAGACGGTGGCGAGTTGGAAGTTCGAAGCGGACAAGCCGGCGGCGGGTTTGAAGGCGCCGAAGAAGATGGCCATTTCGCCGGCGAAGTTGGCGAAGCCAGGCAGCCCGATCGAGGCGAACGCCGCGAGGCCGAAAGCGAAGCCGAGCCACGGCGCGGGTTTGGCCAGCCCGCCGAAACCGTCGAGCGTGAGGAGCGGATTCTTTTCCCGCAGGAAACCGGCGAGCGCGAAGAGTGCCGCGATCGAAAGACCGTGGGCGAACATGAGCAGCGCGGCACCGCTCACCCCGACGAGGTTAAAGGCGGCGATCCCGAGGAAAATATAGCCCATGTGCATCACGCTCGAATAGCCGAGCAGCAGATCGAGTTTCTTCTGCGCGATGGTCACAAAGCCGACATAGAGAATGTTGCCGACGAGCAGGATGAGCAGGACGTTCGCCCATTCCTTCGCGCCATCCGGCAGGAGTGGCAGAGCCACGCGGATCAGGCCGTAAAGACCAAACTTTTTCAGCACGCCCGCGTGGAGCATCGAGGCGGCTGTGGGCGCGGAGGCGTAGGCCGGCGGTGCCCACGAATGGAATGGGAAAAGCGAAATGAGGATGCCGAAGCCGATGAGCAGGAAGATGTAGGGCCGGCTTTGCGCGGCGGCGGGAATGAGGCCGTTGGCCGCGAGGCGCTGGAGTTCGATCAGGTCGAACGTCCGCAAGGCTTCAGGCACTGCGAGGTAGAGATCGATCAGCCCGATGAGCAGGACGAAGCTGCCGAGACCGAGGTAGATTGTGATCTTCCACGCGGCCGTAAAACGCTCTCCAGTTCCCCACAAGCCGATGAGCAGGAAGGTCGGGATGAGCGCCAGTTCATGGAACGCGTAGAAGAAAAAGAGATCGGTCGAGGCGAAGGCGCCGGCGGCGCCCGCGGAGATCAGGAGCACGCACGCGTAGAAAAGGTTCTCGCGCTTCTCGACCTGCTGCGTGACCCACACCGCCGCGAGCGTGACGAGGCCGGTGAGGAGGAGCATCACGAGGCTGAGACCGTCCGCGCCGACCGCGTAATTGAGTTTCCAATCGGCGACGATCGGCGTGCTGCTCACGAATTGAAAAGCACCTTTCGCTTTGTCGTAAGAGAGGAAAGCGAGGGCCGAAATGAGGAACTGCGCCGCTGCCGCGCCGAGCGCGGTTTTACGCGCCGGCGCTCCGAGGAGGATGCCGAGCGCGGCGAGGATCGGGATGAAAATGATGAGCGAGAGCATCAGCGGAAGACGAGCAGGTAGATCGTGGCGACGACGCCGAGGCCGAAGAGGAAGGCGTAACCCTGGAGATTGCCGAACTGGAGAAAGCGGAGCGCGAAGCCGGTGGCCCAGGTCGCGCCGCTCAGGCCGCGCACGAGCAGGCCATCGATGAACCATTGGTCAATGTAGCGCGCGATCGTCGCGAGGAGATCCTGCGTGCCAGCGATGAGCGCGGCGTAAAGTTCGTCGAAGTAGAACTTGTTCTTAAAGAGCGGAATGAGGATCGGGTCTTTTGTCTGGCCCTTGTAAAGAACCCAGCCGCCACCCGCGCCGACGATGAACGCCACGGTGGCGAGGATCATCACCAGGATCGCGCCGCCCGCGTCGTGCGCCAAATGCAATTGCTGAGCCAGATCGTGACCGAGCGCCGCATTCGAGATGAAGCCGTAACCCGCAACGACGGACAGCACGGCGAGGATGATCAGCGGCACGGTCATGCGGGCGGGGCCGTCATGGGCATGGCTCGCGGCGTCACTGCGCGTCTGGCCGAGGAAGGTGACGACGAACAAGCGCGTCATGTAGAACGCCGTCAGGAAGGCGGTCGCGAGGCCGAGGAGGAAGATCAGTTTATTCTGCTGCCAGGCGGCGAGGAGGATGGCGTCCTTGGAAAAGAAGCCGCTGAAGAATGGCGTGCCGATGAGCGCGAGATAACCGGCGGTGAACGTGAGGAACGTCCACTTCATCTTTTTGCTGAGCCCACCCATGCGCCAGATATCCTGCTCGTGATGGAGAGCGTGGATGATCGCGCCCGCGCCGAGGAAGAGCAGCGCCTTGAAAAAGGCGTGCGTGAAAAGGTGGAACATCGCCGCGCCCGGTGAGGCGAGGCCGATCGCGCAGATCATGTAGCCAAGCTGCGAGAGCGTGGAGTAGGCAAGGATGCGCTTGATGTCATCCTGCTGCGTGGCCATGAGCGCGGCCATCACGGCGGTGAGGATGCCGACCCACGCGATGATGAGTTGCGCGGTGGCGGAGAGTTCGATGAGGAACGAGACCCGCGCCAGCATGTACACGCCGGCGGCGACCATCGTCGCGGCGTGGATCAGCGCGGAAACCGGCGTCGGGCCTTCCATCGCGTCGGGCAACCAGACGTGCAGCGGAAGCTGCGCGCTTTTACCGACCGCACCGCAGAAGATGAGCAGCACGGCGATCGTCGAAAAGACCGCCGGCAGGCTGAGTTGATCGCGCACCGCCTCCATCTCGCTGAAGACCACGGTGCCGAAGGCTGTCCAGACCATGAGGATGCCGAGCATGAATCCGAAGTCGCCGATGCGGTTGGCGAGGAATGCCTTGTTCGCCGCCTTCGCCGCGGAGTCGCGCGTGAACCAGTGGCCGATGAGCAGGTAGCTGCTCACGCCGACCAGTTCCCAGAAAATGAACATCATCGCGAAGTTGTTCGCGAGCACGATGCCGAGCATCGAGAACATGAAGAGCGACAGGTTCCCGAAGAACCGTGCCTCGCTCTCGTCCTCGTGCATGTAAACGAGCGAGTAGATGTGCACGAGCGCGCCAACGCCCGTGACGACGAGCAGCATCACCTTGCTCAGCGCATCGACGGTCACACCGATCGGCACGTAAAACGCCGGACGGAAATCGAGCCACGGAATTTCGCTCGAACCATCCGGTCCGGCGAAGACAAACAAGCTGGCCAGCAGCGTGAAGCAAACGCTCGCGACCGAGATCGTGGCGCTCAGCCCGCGCGATTGGCGCGTGAAGAGTTGGATCAGCACGGCGCTGATCAGCGGAGCGAGAAGAATGAACCAAGGAAAACGGGCGTCCATGTGCGGCCTAAAACTTCAGCGAATTGATGTCCTCGACATGCGTCGTTTGCCGCGCGCGATAAAGTGCGACGATGATCGCGAGGCCGACCGCCACTTCCGCGGCAGCGACGGTGATGATGAAAAACACGAGGACCTGCGCGTTGTAGTTGGGCAGGCCGTTCACGAGGTTGAAGCGGGAGAAGGCGACGAGCGAGAGGTTCGCGGCGTTGAGCATCAACTCCAGGCACATGAAGATGATGATGATGTTCCGGCGCAGCATCACGCCGGCAAAGCCGATGGCGAAAAGCAGGCCGCTGACGAGCAGGTAATGATTGAGAGTGAGCGTCATTTCAGTTCGCGCTTGGAGAGGACGATGACGCCGATGGTCGCCACAAGGATGAGGACGCCGATGACTTGGAAGGGCAGGTTGAACGTCGCGAAGAGGGTGTTTCCGACATGCCGCACGTCATCGACATTCGTCTCCGCCATCGCCGGGAAAGCCGATTTACCCGCCTCAAACTTCTGCAGGACGAACCAAAGCTGGGTGACGAACGCCACGGCAACCAAGCCGCCGCCGGCGTAGGCGGGAAGGTTGAGTTTTCGCCGCTCCTCCGCGCGGATGTTGAGCAGCATGATGATGAAGAGGAACAGCACCATGACCGCGCCGGCATAAACCAGCACCTGAATGACCGCGATGAAGTAGGCGTCGAGCCCGACGAAGAGCGCGGCGAGTCCGAGGAAGGAAACGACGAGACTGAGCGCGCTGGCCACCGGGTTGCGATTGGCGACCACGGCCAACGCAAAGACCACTGTCAGCGCTGCAAAAAAATAGAAGAGGATCGGCGACATCAGGCTACTTCTTCGGATTCCATTTGTGGACGAGACCGGTGAAGACGCCGCCCAACTCGTAGAGCTTGGCTTTGTCGTGCTTCATCTCGGCGCGCGTGATGCCGGTGATCGCGTAATCCTTCCGCAGGAAAATGGCCTGTTCCGGACAGACTTCTTCGCACAGGCCGCAGTAGATGCAGCGGATCATGTCGATCTCGAACTCCTTCGGCCGCTTCTCGACCTTGGCGAATTTATTCTCCGCAGGAATCTCCTCCGGCTTGATCGTGATCGCCCGCGGCGGGCAGATGAATTCGCAGAGCTGGCAGGCCACGCAACGCTCGCGGCCGTGCTCGTCGGTGACCAGCGTCGGTGCGCCGCGGTAATAGTCCGGCATCTGCGCATCCCATTTTTCCTCGGGATATTGCATCACCACTTTCGTCTGACCGGCGAGCATCCGCTTCAAATGTTTGATCGTGATCGCGAGGCCGGCGACGATCGATGGAAGGTAGATCTTTTCCTTCCAAGTCAGGTTGGGGCGAGGGACGACGTAAGCCATGGCGCGTTACTTGGTGAAGGCGAGGATGCCGGCCGTGAGGAAGATGTTCACGAGGGCGATCTCGAAGAGATAGAGCCAGCCGAGCTTCATGAGCTGATCGTAGCGGAAACGCGGCAGCGTCCAG
>JBBQIZ010000040.1:0-28187 GCA_038325425.1 Chthoniobacterales bacterium | reverse complement strand
AAAATGCATTAAAAGAGCGAAAAAACGGCGTTTCGCTGCGCCAAGCAAAACGGCCTCGAACGCTTCTCAACGTCCGAGGCCGTGATTAAAGTAAAACTCGAAGAGAACGGTTAGGCGGCCTTCTTCGCGGTCTTCTGCTTGGTCTCGAGCGCGGACTTGGCCTTCTCGAAGATGGCCTTGAACGCGGCTTCATCGGTCACGGCGAGGTCGGCGAGGATCTTGCGATCGAGCTCGATGCCGGAGGCCTTGATGCCTTCCATGAAGCGGCTGTAGGTGAGGCCGAGCGCGCGGGCGGCGGCGTTGATGCGCTGCTGCCAGAGCATGCGGAAGTTGCGCTTGCGCGTCTTGCGGTCACGGGTCGCCCAAGTCTGGGCTTTCATCATCGCGTCCTTCGCGTAGCGGAACAGCTTGGAACGGCGTCCGCGGTATCCGCGGGCTTTATCGACGACTTTTTTGCGGCGCTCCCGACTCGCGGGGGCATTGGTGGCTCTGGCCATGTGTTAGTTAAAACCCGGTTTTGGCCGGGCCTCCTGTTTGATTCAGCGAATGGTTCGTTTGGTGATGATCCCGCCGACCTCATTCGCTGAGGCACTCCGCGAGGCGGAGCAGGTGGCGGGATCGGGTAAGCCGCGTGGGCTCAAAAGACCCGGAGGGTCAGGCGAACGGCAGGCACTCTTTGATGCGCGCGACCATGGTCTCGTGGACCTGGCCGTCCTTGCCGAGCTTGCGCTTCTGCTTCGAGCTCTTGCTCGAAGCGAGGTGGCGCAGGCCTGGTTTGCGACGCATAAGTTTGCCCGTCCCGGTCACTTTGATACGCTTCACAGCGGCTTTTTTCGTCTTGCGACGTGCAATGGATCGAGGCATGGGGCGGGCACAGTAGCGAGCGAACCTGCTTCGGCAAGCTCTTTCTCGGCGGATTTTCAGTGTGGCGACGAGCGGTTCAGCCCACCCGGAAAATCGCCCGATACAGCCCCGAGGCGGTGATCTCCTCGCGCTCCACTGGAGCGCCGAGCAGCCGCTGGAAAAGGTCGGTTTCCATTTTGGCGACGAGCGGGAAGGCCCGCAGCAAATCGAGAATCGGCGAGTGATGTTCGACGATGCGGACGGCTCCGCTGGCGTCGACTTCACAGTCGGCCATGTGGCCGTCATGATCGCGCAACCGCGCCAGCCACTTGGCCCGCTCGGCGACGGTCTCGCCTTTCAGCTTCGTCAAGTATTGCTCGGCCTTTTGCTGAAAGACGACGAGGAGCAGTTTTTCGGGCGCGGTCGTGCCGAACAGTTTCCGCGCCGCTTCGAGCGCGTCGATCGTCAGCGCATTGCTCGTGGTGGGGAAAAGATCCTGCGCCCGCTGGGTCAGTCGGTAGAGCATGTGGGGACGGCCGATCTTCTGAGGCTGCCGCCAGGTATCGAGCAGGCCGCGCTTCTCGAGGTCGAGACAGATGCCTTTGATCCCCATGTAACTCATGCCGATCCGCGCCGCGAGGTCGGCGACGCACAGACCTTGCGTGCGCTTGAGTTCATTCAGCACGCGGAGCCGAGCGCTGCGACCGACTTGCTGGATAAGGCGCTGCTTCAGGGGGAGGTGGGGAGTTGAGAGTTAAACGGTTGAGAGCCCCGCGGTTTTGGCCGGAAGCGAGTGGCGGGATTGTGCGTCTCGCAACGCTCAACCCTCAACTCTCAACTACTTGGCTACCCCAAAATGCCGGAGCGCCTGGACGATCCCTTCGCTGCACGCGCCCTCGGCCACGTAGCCGCCCGCCGCGCGCACGGCGCGTTTCACCGCCTCCACCGAATTGCCCGGACACGCCACCCACGCCGCGTGCCGGCCATCGAGCATCGGGAGATCGTTGTAATGATCGCCCGCCGCAAAAATCTGATCGCGCGAAATCCCGGTCAGCCGCCCGAGTTCGCCGAGCGCCGTGCCCTTGCTGTAGGCCTCGTGGCAAAAGCGGACATAGATCGAGTTGCGCATGAACTGAAACCCCGGCACCCGCGCGCATTCCTTGCTCAGGAATTCGACCACGCGGTCCATCTCTTCGTCCGATTCCGCCGCGAGGCCGATCAGGCGTTCGCCCTCATAAATCGGGTGCGCCTTGGTGTGATGAGCGAGGTAATGCTCGATGTCGGTCAGCAGCAGACTCGCCGTGGAGAAAAGGACATCGTGCGCCGCCGCACAGCGCGCATTCCAGTCGCCGAAATCCCGCCAGCGGCCATCCGGACCACGGTGAAAAACCTCGCGCTCGGAGGTCAGCACAAAATCCGGATCGAAGGGGAATTTCAACTCGCGCAGGCCCTCTTCGATATGCCAGAGCACCCGCCCAGTATTGACCGCCCAGAGGACACCCCGCTGGCGCATTTCCCCGACGAGAGTGAAGAAATCGGGATGCACCGGCGGGGTGACCTCGTGGTTCACGACCGTGCCATCGAAATCGGTACTCAGGAGCCGAATCGAAGAGTTGAGGGTTGAGTGTTGCGAGGTGAGGGGCGATGAAACAGCCATGCGGGCCGCACCTTATGGCGCGTCCCTGAACACTCAACCTTCAATCGTCCCCTGCCCCACGGACTTCCCGCCAAAACCCCGAACCACACCCTCCCCATGAAATCCGCCTACGAACTCGCCATGGAGCGTCTGGAAAAGCAGTCGCCCACCCGCCAACTGACGGAAGCCCAGAAAACCGCCATCGCGGAGATCGACCTCGCGGCGAAGGCCCACATCGCCGAGCAGGAACTCTTTCTGAAAGACAAGATCGCCGAGGCGTTGAGCCAGGGAAAATACGAAGAGGCGGCCCAGTTGGAGCAGCAACTCACCCACGAAATCCGCCGCGCAAACGAAAACGCGGAGGCCAAGAAAGCCAAGGTGCGGGGCGACGACGCCGCGCGTTAGACCGCCGCCAGTCGGGCTTCCACAGATTCCAGCGCGGCGCGCAGTTCGGAGAGGTTCACCGGCTTTTGCAAATAGGCGGAAGCGCCGCAGCCGGTCACAAACGGATCGTTTTTATCCACGCTCCCGGAGACGAAGATCACCTGGATATCGGGACGCCGGCTGAGCAGCGCGTGGCACACGGTCAGCCCGTTGAAACGCGGCATCATGATATCCAGCAGCACCACGTCGGGCTGACAGCGCGCGAACGTCTGAATCACCGCCAAGCCTCCCCCGGTCACCGTGGCGATGACCTCGTGACCACACTCCGCGACGTAAGCCCCCAGCACTTCGGCCATCTCCCGGTCGTCATCTGCGATGAGCACGCGCATTTGGGGGGCGGAAAAAATCAGGCCGCGAGCAGGAACGTGCGCACGTTGATAAAGGCGATCATGTCCAACAGATCATCGACGTGAAATGGCTTGGTCAGGATCGTGCCGTTCACACTGGAGATGAAGTCGTTGACCTTCACATTGCCGCGGTGGCCCGTCATGAAAATGAAGCGGTCGCAAAGATGCGGACGCATGCGCTCGACCGCGCGGAAAAACATATCGCCAGGCAGCGTCGGCATCATCATGTCGCAAAGAATCACCTCGAAATCGCTGGCCAGCACTTGGTGAACGCCTTCCACACCGTTGACCACCGCCACGACTTCAAAGCCGGTTTCGCTCAGGAAATCGGTCATGATCTCCTTGAACGCAGGATCATCCTCCAAAAGCAGCACCTTTTTCGCCGGGGCCACATTCGGATCAACGGGCTCAACCAGGCGGATGCCGGAGGGCACGACGTTCTCAACAGGATCGGATTGAAGAGCAGGTAGGGACATAAATGCGGGATTTTGACTTCATGATAAGCACGCATCATGCCGCCCCGGTCCCGATTTTCCCTTGGTCAAATGAGGGCGAACGCGATTGCCGAAGCGGGAAAACCCGCGCAATTTAGCGCGCCTTGGAAACCACCGCCCCCTTGCTTTTCGACTCCGTCTTCCTCGCGAAGCTCGAACAGCTCTATCTTCTTTCCAAGAAACTCTTCCGCGGCGCCCACCGGGCCGAGCGCCGCTCCCGCCAAGTCGGCTCCAGTCTCGAATTCGCCGACTACCGGAACTACTCGACCGGCGATGACCTGCGGTCGATCGACTGGAACATCTACGGCCGCCTCGACCGCCTCTTCATCAAGCTTTTCGAGCAGGAGCAGGATCTCGATATTTCCTTCCTCCTCGACGCCAGCGCCTCGATGCGCTGGACGCCGCCGGACAGCAACCGGCTGAGCAAGTTCGACCAGGCGCGCAAGATCACCGCCTCGCTGGCCTACATCGGCCTCGCCAATCTCGACCGTGTCAACGTCCACTACTTCGCCTCGCGGCTGGAGGAAGACATGGGGTTGTGCCGGGGGAAGAGCCAGTTTCACAAAGTGCTCGAATTCCTCCGCCAGGCACCCGAACTCGAGGGCGAGACGCACCTCCTGCCGAGCGTGCGCACCTTTGCCCAGCGGATGAAACGGCGCGGCCTGGTCTTCGTGCTCAGCGACCTGTTCGATCCGCGCGGTTGCGACGAAGCGCTCGCGCTCCTGCGTTACAACCATTTTGAGGTCCACGTCATTCACGTGCTCGACCCGGCGGAATTGCGGCCGGAGGCGACCGGCGACCTGCGGCTCGTCGAAAGCGAATCCGGCGAGGCCTACGAAGTCACCGCCAGCGAATCCCTCCTCAAACGCTACCATGCCGAGATCGACGGTTTTCTCGAAAAGACCGCCACCTTCTGCACCGGCCACGGTATCTCCTACGCGCAAGCCACGACCGCCGTGCCTTTCGAAGATCTCGTGCTGCGCGTGCTGCGCGACGGAAGGATGATCGAGTGACCCGCCCATGACCTTCCTCAACGCCTGGGCGGTCGGTTTCGCCGCCATCGCTCCCGTCATCGTCCTGCTTTACCTGCTCAAGCTGAAGCGTCGGCCGATGCCGGTTTCGACGCTCCTTTTCTGGCAGCGCATTTTGCAGGAAAGCCGCCGCCGCGCCTTTTTCCAGCGGCTCCGCCAGCTCTTCTCGCTGCTCCTGCATCTGCTCATCTTTGCGCTCATCCTCGGCGCGCTCCTGCGCCCGACGTTCGACCAGCAGGTCCGCGAAGGTGCCTCGGCGGTGCTCATCCTCGACACTCGCGCGCGCATGCAGGCCACCGAACCCGACGGCCAGACGCGCTTCGCCAAAGCGCAGTCCGCCGCGACCGGCGTGGTCCGCCAGGCCAGCGCCTTGCGGCAAATGGCGGTGATCAGCCTGAACGCGGGGCCGACGGTCGTGGCGCCCTTCACCGACGACGAAAAAGTGCTGCGCGAGAGTTTGGAAAAAGTAGTCGCGACGGACGCCAGCGGCGATCTCGACACCGCGCTCCGCCTTGCCGAGGAACTGCTTGCCTCGCGCAAAGGCGAGCGGCGGATTCTCGTGTTCACCGACCGCGAACCGGAATCGAAAGATCCGGCGCCCCTCCTTCCGATCGATTTTGTGAACGTCGGGAGCGCGCGGGACAACCTTGCCATCACCCGCTTCGCCACGCGGCCGCTGCTCACCAGCCCCCAGACTTCCGAAGTCCTGCTCGAAGTCGCCAATTTCGGCCGCACTGCCACCACCACGAATGTCGAACTCGCCTTCGACGGCCGACTGCTCGACGTCAAGCCGCTGACCCTCGAGCCCGGCGCCCGCTCCGTGCAGGTCTTTCCGACGGTCCCCCGCCCTTCCATCAACGCCCGCGGCTGGCTGACCGCACGGCTCGACACGACCGACGCGCTGGCCGCCGATAACGTCGCCTACGCCGTCCTGCCGGTGGAACCGCCGCGCCGCGTGCTGCTCGTCACCAAGGGCAACTGGTTCCTCGAAAAGCTCCTCGCCGCGGACCAGAGCCTCGCCTTCGAGTTGCTCACGCCCGACGCCTTCACCCTCGCCCTCGCGGCAAAGTTCGACGCCGTGCTCTTCGATAATTTCCTGCCGGAGAATTTCGACCTCACGCAAACCCCGGGCAATTTCTTCTTCCTCAAACAAACCCCCTTCAACTCCGCCGAACCCACGCTCGAACAGCCGCTCCTCTCCGATCTCGACAGCCAGCATCCCGCGCTCCGGATGGTGAATCTGCAAAACGTCACCTTCCTCCGCGCCGCCGCGCTCGCGCTGCCGAAGATCGAAGGCTGGAACTGGCAGGCGCCGATCCGCTCCTTCGATAACCCCATCATGATCGCGGGCGAACGCCTCGGCGGCGCGCAACGCGTCGCTGCGCTGGCCCTCGACGTCACGGATTCCGACCTTCCGCTGCGCGTCGCATTTCCCCTCCTCATCTCGAATACGCTGCACTGGCTGGCGGGCGCCGACCCCTCGCCCGTCCTCAGTCGCCGCGCCGGGGAAATGCTTCCGTTGACCGACGGAGAGAATGTCGTCGCCGAACCGCAGAATCCCTGGAAGCAAGCATCCAAGACGGTTCCCGGGGAAATGGTGCGCGAACTCTTCCTGCCGCTGACCAATGGGTTTTACCAAATCCAAACCCGCGACGGTGCGCGCTGGCTGGCCGTGAACACCTTTAGTGAAGCGGATTCCGACCTCCGCGCGGCCCGCACGCCGACGACTGCCGCGCCCGCCCTGCCGATGGTCTCGCTCGCGCACCTTGCCAGTTGGCCGCTCTGGCAATATCTCGCCGCCGCCGCACTCGCGCTGCTCGTCCTCGAGTGGTGGCTCTTTCACCGGAGGCGTACGGAATGACCGACCTCGTCGAACTTGCGCATCCCTGGTTTCTCGCGCTCGCGCTGGTCGTCGTGGCCCTGCTCGTTTGGGCGCAGCGCCGTTCGCTGGCCGACATGACGCCGGCGCAGCGCCGCGTGTGCTTTGGGCTGCGCACCCTTATCCTGCTGCTGCTCGTACTCGCGCTCGCCGGCATTCGCTGGCTGGTGCCGTCCCGCGAACTGGCCGTGCTTTTTGCCGTCGATCATTCGGCCAGCGTCTCGCCCGCCGCACAGCAGCAGGCGCGGGAATTTGTCACCGCGAGTCTGGCCGCCAAAGCCAGCGGCGACAGCGCGGGCATCGTCGGCTTCGCCGAAAAAGCCACGCTCTGGCAGGCGCCGGCGACCAATCTGAAACTCGCCGAACCATGGCCGGAACTGGCCGGGCGGCAGGGCACCGACATCGGCGGCGCTCTCGATTTCACCAGCGCCATTTTCCCAGCCGGAAAAGCGAAACGCATCGTCCTGCTGACCGACGGCAACGACACCACCGACCGCGCCGCCTCGACGGCCGCCCAGCTTGCAGCGCAAGGGATCGAGCTGCTGACGGTCCCACTGCGCAACGAATCCGCACCGGAAGTGCTCGTGGAAAAAGTCGAGGTTCCGCGACGCCTGAAATCCGGCGAACCGTTCGATCTCACCGCCGTCATCCGCAGCACCGTCGCGACCACGGCGAAGGCGAAACTTTATCAGAACCAGTTCCTCGTCGAGCAGCGCGACCTGGAGTTGAAGCCCGGCGAAAATGAATTCCTCGCGCCGAATCTCAAGGCCGACGGCAGCTTCATCGCCTACGAACTGGAGGTCGTCCCGGCGCTCGACACGGTCGCGGAAAACAACCGCGCTTCCGCCACCGCCAGCCTGCGCGGCGAACCGCGCGTGCTTCTCGTCGATTCCGAGGAAACCAACGCCCGCGCCCTCGCCGACGTGCTCCGCCGCGAAAAGATCGCGGTTGAAACGCGCGGCCTGACCGGTCTGCCCAAGTCACTCGAAGACCTCCAGCAGTTCGATCTGTTTCTCCTCAGCGATGTTTCCTCGCTTCATCTCGGCCGCGAGCAGATGGACCTCTATCGCCGCTGGGTGCAGGATTTCGGCGGCGGCTTCGCGATGATCGGCGGCGAGAACAGCTACGGCGTCGGCGGCTATTACCGCACACCGATCGAACAAATGCTGCCCGTGCGCATGGAGCACGACGACCGGCAGGATACGCCGACCGTCGCGATGCTGGTCATCCTCGATCGCTCGGGTTCGATGACCGCGATGGTCGCCGGGCAAACGAAAATGTCGCTCGCCGATCAAGGCGCCGTCTTTGCGATGAACGCCCTCCAACCGAAAGATTATTTCGGCGTGACGGCCGTGGACGTCCGGCCGCACACCATCGTCCCGCTTTCGCAAATCACCGCCAAAGCCGCAGCCGAGCAGAAAATCCTGAGCATCACCGCGGGCGGCGGCGGCATTTACATTTACACGTCGCTCGCGGAAGCCTTTCAGCAATTGCGCGATATCCCGGCCCGCGTGAAGCATCTGCTGCTCTTCTCCGACGCGGCCGATGCCGAAGAAAAAGTCGCCGGTGAAATGGGCGACACCGCCCGCACCGGCGGCACGTCCTTCGACCTCGCCTCGGCCATGCTCGCGGCCAAGATCACGACTTCCGTCGTCGCGCTCGGCACCGAGCAGGATAAAGACACCGCCTTTCTGCGCCAACTCGCGGAGCGCGGCAACGGCCGCTTTTACCTGACCGACGACGCCACCACCCTGCCGCAGATCTTCAGCACCGAGACGATGAAAGTCGCGCAGAGCAGCCTCGTTGAAGAACCTTTCCTCGCGATTCCATCCGCACGGAGCCCGCTGACTGCAGGCATCGATTGGGCGCAGTCTCCCCTGCTCCTCGGCTACAACGCCACGAAGCCGAAACCGACGGCTGACCTCTTGCTGGCCACGGAACGCGGCGAACCGCTTTTTGCGACCTGGCGTTACGGTCTCGGCCAGACCGCGGCGTTCACCAGCGACGCCAAGAGCCGGTGGGCCGCGGAGTGGCTGGCGTGGCCGGGCTACGGCAAATTCTGGACGCAGGTCGTGCGCGGCCTGATGCGGAAAAGCGATCAATCGAACTTCCAAGTGACCAGCACCGAAGTCGGCGACCAACTCGAGCTGACCATCGACGCGATCAAACCCGACGGCACATTCCGCAATCAAATGCCGGTCAGCGTCAACATGCTCGGCCCCGACACGGCCACGTCCACCAAGGACGCGATGCAGGACGGCCCCGGCAGCTACCGCGCAACCTTCGATTTGCCGACGGAAGGAACGTCGATTTTTTCCGTAAGCTCGCCGGATCTGCCGGATGGCGGCTACGTCTTCGGCCACACGCGGAGTTATCCGCGCGAGTTTCTGCGCACCGAGACGGATGAGCCATATCTGCGCACCGTAGCGTCGCAAGGACGCGGTAAATTTTCGCCCACGCCCGCGGAGGTCTTCGCCCGGCCGCAGTCGGCCGTGAGCCAGCACCGCAACCTCACCAACGATCTCCTCATCGCCGCGCTCCTGCTCCTGCCTCTGGATATCTGGCTGCGGCGGCGGGCCTGGCGGACATCCTAGCTAGCGTCGCCATCTCGACACTTTTTGCCGTCAAACCGGACACTTTCGGTCGGTCTGGCCCGGATTCACGCAGTGGCACGTCCAGTGCTCACCTAGAATGCAACCGAGAAAACTGCCGTGAACAAGTCCCATCGAATTGTGCTCCATCTCTCCTGCATGCTCCGCAAGGCGCGGCAGGGGCGGGATTGGCAATGGCACTGGCAGCATCTTCTGCGGGAGTTTGGCTTCGGTGAATATTGCGACCGAAGCCTTCGTCTCAAACGTAATCCATTGGTAAACTTCAAATGCTCTACCTAAGCCAACACACAATCACCCAAAGCCCGGAAACGCGCCGCGCTCTGAATGCGGCCGACGGCTACCTCTATTTCGAGATGTGGAAAGAAGCGCTCGAGGAAATGGATCGGATCGATCCTTCTGAACGCGAGGAGGCCGCCGTCATGCTCGCCCGCATCCGCGTGCTTCTTCACAAACGGCAGTGGACCTCCGCCGAACAACTCTCCGCGCGCGGTGCCGGGCTGCACCCGGAAGAAGGTGAGTTCATGGTCCAGCGCGCTTTTGCCCTGCACCAGTTGCGGAAAGGCGATCAAGCAATCGAGGTGCTGATGTCCGCCCCGGACTGGATCCGCCGCACGGGCATCCTTCACTACAATCTGGCCTGCTACGAAGCGCGGCTCGGGGACTTGACGGTCGCCCGCCAGTGCATCGACGCGGCGATTCAGATGAACGAAGGCATCAAGAAAAGCGCGCGGCTCGACCCCGATCTGCAGGCGCTCTGGAATTGATCTACCCGCGATTTTAGCGAGCTAGTCGCGGCACCCAGAAGGTGCGGACGTAATCGTCCACCGCTTGCTGCCACGGGCGTGGATTGAGGCCCGTGAGGCGAGTTAGCTTGCCGGTATTCAATGGCGTATAAACCGGGCGGCGCGCCACAAAGGCCTGCATGTCGGCCAGCGCGAGAGGTCCCACCCGCTGGGCGCGCAGCGGAACCCCAGCCGCAACGGCGCAGTCCAAAGCGTGCTGGCCGTATTCCTGCCAACTGCACGCGCCGGCATTCGCCAAATGAACGACCCCATCGACGCTCGCATCCTCGACCAGCGGTCGCAAAAGCTGCACGGCATCGATCGTGTAAGTCGGCACCGAAACCTTGTCGGCAATGGCTTCCACATGCTCTTCCGTCAGCGCCCGCTGGAGGATCTGATCCACAAAGCTCGCGCGATCCGGGCCGAAAACCCACGAGACGCGCACCACGAGATGTCTGTCCGCCACCGCGTGCAGACAGCGTTCTCCACTGAGTTTTGACCGGCCGTATTCGCTGATCGGATGCGGTTCGTCCTCCTCCGTATAAGCCTCCCGCTTTTCCCCATCGAAAACGTAATCCGTGCTGATCTGCACGCAGCGCGCTTTCTTCCGGGTGCAAATGTCGGCCAGCGTCGCGACCGCCGCGGAGTTGACGCGGAAGGCTTCTTCGACCTCCCGTTCGCAGCGATCGACATTCGTCTGCGCTGCGCAATTGACCAGCACGTCGAACTCCAGCGCCTCGATCCGCTCCCGGATCTGCGCGATATTCGCCAGGTCGAGCAGCGCCCGGTTCAGCCCCACCACTTCATCTCCGCGCGCGCGCCAATTGCGAAGGAGCGCCGCTCCGAGCCGTCCCCCGCTACCGACGATGACGATTTTCCGGCTCATCGTTCAGCGGTTCGGCAGTGATTCCCACCACTCCCGGTGGCGGACATACCAGTCAATGGTCGTGCGCAAACCGGCGTCCAGCGACAGCCGCGGTTTCCAGGCCAGCGGCTCGAGCGGGTCCGCGAACTCGGCATTTCCCGATGGCTGCCGATCCGGCACTTCCCCACGCCAGTCAATCAACTCACGCTCCCGACCGAGATGCTCGAGAATGCGATGCGCAAGGTCGATGTCCGGCAGCGCGTGTCCGGAGACGAGCCGATAAACCGCGCCCGCCTGGCCATCGAGCAACGCGGCGAAAAGCGCCGCACAATGGTCCTCCACATGCAACCAGTCGCGAATGGCCGATCCGTCGCCCCCGAGTTGCACCGCCGGATCGCGGACCGCCTGCACAATAACGCTCGGGATAAAACCGGTCGGCGGCTGGAACGGCCCATAAGTATCGGTCGCGCGCGTCATCACCACTTCCTGGCCGTGATCCCGGAAAGCCGCCAACGCCCTCGCTTCCGCTTCCGCCAGTTCCTCGCTCGCACCTTCTTTCGAGTCAAAAACGAAGCGCCGGATGCCGTGCCGCCGCGCGCCCGCGAGGAGTGATGCCGTGGCCGCGGGCCCTGCTCCCTCCGCGGCAAAATGCAGGACCGCAAAATACTGATGTTTGGCCAGCACTGCCTCGATCCGGTCGAGATCGGCGAGGTCGGCGTGCAGGAATTCGTAGCGGTCGCCGAACTCCTCGGCCACGCCGTCGAGATTGGCGAGCCGACCGGTGCTCAGCGCGTCCACGTTCGTCACCATCTCCGGGCCGTAATGCTGGAGGACGTAACGCACGAAATTGCTGCCGACAAAACCACAACCGCCGGTGACGAGGAGACGCATTTGAAATGTATGCCTGAACTTCGGATCGGCGGCCACGCGTGGACGTCCGCAAACTCGCGGAATCGGTCCGCGGAAAATCAGCTTGTTGCCCCGCCCGTCCGGCGGCTATCTCCAACGACCCGCGGACCGGCCTTCTGCCCGCGATCCGCACCCCACAATCCCGCTTGAAACCTTGGAAACATCCTAGCCTCGCCGTTGCGGTCGGCGGTTGCCGCCGCATCGCGTCGGCGGCCGGCAGGATGATGGAAAGACATGGCCATTCGGACATCGGGTGACGCCATCCTTAGCAGGCGCGCGGGCCTCCGGTCCAAGCCATGAATGCGCGCCGGCTCGGAATTTCCGCGGGCATCCTGGTGCTCGCGTTCGTGCTCCGCGTGGTGGCGCTGGATCTCAAGCCGGCGCATTTCGACGAAGGAGTGAACGGCTGGTTCGTCGATCAGATGACGCGCCAGGGTTACTACCATTACGATCCGACGAACTTCCACGGACCGCTGCACTTCTACGCGCTATTTATCGCGCAGACTTTGTTCGGCCGGGACATCTGGGTGCTGCGTCTGCCGATCGTCCTGCTCAGCACCGCCTGCGTCGGACTGGTGCTGGCCTTTCGCCGCTACTTCGACGAACGGGCCTGCCAGTTGGCCGCGCTCATGATGGCGGTTTCGCCCGCGATGGTTTTTTACGGGCGCTACGCGATTCACGAGACGTGGCTGCTCTTCTTTCTCCTGCTCCTCGCATGGGGGCTGGCGGGGCTGTGGCGTTTCGGCGAAAAGCGATTTCTGTGGGCGTCGGCGCTGGGGGTGACGGGGCTGATCCTGACCAAGGAAACCTACATCATTCACCTCGTCGCGTTCCTCCTCGCCGTGCCGTGTCTGCTCGCCTACGAGCGATTTTCACCGTCGATTCCGTGGCCGTTTGAAGCCTGGAAATTCTCCTCCCGCGCCGCGCTGGCCGTCGGCGGCGTCTGCCTCGGTCTGATCCTCTTCTTTTACTCCGGCGGGCTCCTCGATTGGTCGTCTCTGCCCGGACTTTGGGAAACGTTCGCCACTTGGACGAAGACGGGGCTGGCCGAATCCGGTCACGAAAAACCGTGGTGGTATTGGCTGCAACTGCTCGGGCGTTATGAATGGCCCGCGCTCGCCGGGCTCGTGGCCGCACTTTGGCTGCTGGCGCCGCACACACCGCGCGTGGCCCGCTATTTGGCCATCGCCGGGCTCGGCGCGCTCATCGGTTACAGCATCATCCCCTACAAAACGCCGTGGTGCATCCTTGCGCTCATCTGGCCGTTTCATCTGGTCCTCGGCGTGGCCCTCGTCCGGGCCGCGGATACGATCGACCGCTGGACGTTCACGACCATCGCCGCGCTCCTCAGCATCGGTTCGCTCGGTCTGACGCTAAAGCTCAACTGGCGCGACTACGACGACGAGCGCGAGCCCTACGTTTATGTGCAGACCTTCCGCGACGTGAACCAGTTGCTCGATCCACTGCGCCAGCTCACCGCGCGCGATGTGCGGAAATTCCATCTTCGCGGCCACCTCATTCTGCCGGAAAAATATCCGTGGATTTGGATCCTCGGCGATTTTCCCCGGGTTGATTATCCCGAGTTCGATGAACTCCCCGAGCCGCTCGACGCAGACTTTCTCGTGATCGACGATCCGCTGATCGAGCAGACGGAACCGCTGCTCAGGCTCGAATATTTCAAGATCCCGATCCGGACCCGCGGGAATTCGGACGATCGTGCGACGCTCTATTTATTCACCGGCACCTTTGCGGGTCTGGTGCCGGAAAACACCCCGCGCTTCGTCCCCGGCCGCCTGGACCCACAGACCGAGCCGGAAGCGCCATGAATTTCGTCGCCGCCATCCTTTACGCGGTCAGCAGTTCCACGCTCCTCGCCCTCGTTGTCGCCCAGTTGAGGGGTGGGCTCACCCCGGCTGCCGCCAGCTTCGCGCTCATTTTCGGCCTGCTCCTCGCCGCCGGCACTTTCTGGCGTGGTCGAAATACGCGGCGCACGGCGCTGCCGCCCACGGCTTGGGAATGGGCGGCCATCGTTGCTTTCGCGCTTGTTTCACTGCGCATCTTTTTGTGGGTGGTCTTTATCGAAGGCGACGAAATCAAGGTGCTGTCGCCCAACAATCTCGGCGACCTCTCGCTCCACCTCACCTACATCCGCTACCTCGCCAGCGGGGTCCCGTTCTGGCCGGAAAACCCGATCTTCGCCGGGACTTCGCTCACCTATCCCGTCGGCGTCGATCTCTTCCAAAGCCTGCTCGTCCTGCTCGGCGCGGATGTCTGGCGGGGCTTTGTGTGGATCGGTCTCATCGGCAGCGCGTTGACCGGCGCGGCGCTCTGGCACTGGGGTCGCGGGTTCGCCCTCGGCGGTTTCCTCGCCAATGGCGGGTTCGCGGCGGGCGTGATTTTTTCGACGTGGGAACTCGCCGATTTTCAAGCCGTCCACGCTTGGAAGAGCATCGCCCTTGCGCTCTTCGCCACCCAACGCGGGCTGCTCTTTGCCCTGCCCGCCGGCCTGCTCCTGCTGGCCAGTTGGCGGACGCGCTTTTTTGCCGGCCCGGGCGCTCCGCTGCCGCGCTGGGGCGAAGTGCTGCTCTACGCTTCGCTGCCGCTGTTCCATTTCCACACCTTCATTTTTCTGTCGGCGCTGCTCGCCGGCTGGTTCGTCCTGCATCCGCCCGCACGGCGGGAACTGCTGCGGCTCGTCAGCGCCGCTTTTTTGCCGGCGACCGCGCTCGTCCTGCTGATCACCGACGGGCTGCACAGCGGCCAGATGCTCGGCTGGAAACCGGGCTGGATGTGGGACGACGCGGGCTTCCTCGCCTGGTGCCGCCAGTATTTCGGAGAATCCGAACGCCTCGCTGCCGCGCTACTTTTCTGGCCGGTGAATTTCGGCATCCTGCCGGTCTTCGTCGTCGCGCTGATCGTCCAACTGTGGCGCGAGCGGGACGACTGGGCGCGCGCGGTGGTTTTTCCTTCGCTCGGCATTTTTCTCGTTTGTTGTTTCGTCAAGTTCGCGCCGTGGGAGTGGGACAACACCAAACTCATGGTCTGGTCGTATCTGGCGGTCCTACCGTTTCTGTGGAGCAAGCTGCTCATCCGCTGGCCGGTGTGGGCTCGCGCCCTCTCCTGCGTCGCGCTCTTTGGCTCCGGTTTTCTTTCGACGCTGGGCGGGATCGATTCCGCCCAGCGCGGTTATGCCATCGCCAGCCGCGCCGAACTCGACGGCACCGCTTTCGCCGTCCGGAGTATCCCGGTCAGCGAGCGGATCGCCGGCGCGCCCACCTACAATCATCCGCTGCTCCTCTCCGGGCGGAAAATGGTCCTCGGTTACCTCGGGCATGTCGCCAGCCACGGACACGACTGGCAGGAACCCGCCGCGAAACTCGATGCGCTCCTGCGCGGCAGCAGCGAGTGGCGGGCGCTCGCAAGCCAACTCGAGGTGCGTTATCTTTTTTGGGGCCGCTGCGAGGATGAAGCCTACGAAGATTCCCCGCAACCGTGGCGCGACGAAGCGCTCCTGCTGGCCTCCGGCGATTGGGGCGCGATTTACGATCTCCAGACGCCGGCTGCCGCACCGCCGGGCCTGCCGTCTTTCGCCGAATAATTGGAACGCTTAGCTTTCGCTCAAGACGACGACCCCTTCGGCGACGGTCTGCCCGCCCACACGCGCCGCCACTTCAAACTGCCAAAGCGTGCCAACGACCGCGACCTTCCGCGCCGTCAGCATCAGCACATCGCGCGGCCGCACCGCTTGGAGAAATTTCATCCCCTTGATCGCTGAGAGGCGAAAGGACCGTCCCGGCTGTCCCGCAGCGATCCCCGCAGTCTGGGCCAGCGCCTCCGTGAGGATGACTCCCGGCACCAGCGGATCACCGGGGAAATGTCCGCGGAAAAACGGCTCCTCGGGCGGAAACGACTTCGAACAAACCGCCTGTTCGCCGGGCCGCACCTCGACCACTTCATCGACGAAGATGAACGGCTCCCGATGCGGCAGCCCCCACGCAACAGGATCGCCGGCCATTACTCGGCGGGTTCGCCCGGAACGAAGTAGGCGAACTTCCAACTCCCGCCCACCAGACGCATCCCGGCGCGGTAGCCGGCATAACTCGGATCGGTGATCACTTCGCGAGGCGCGACCATGTAGAGATCGCTCGGCTCAAATTTCTGCTTCAGAATCTCCGCCAACTCCGGCCAGATATTCTGCTTGTCCCAGTAGTCGAAGACCGACTCCCCCGGAGGCGGATTGTCCCAGCGATAACCGAAGTCGCTGGTCATCATCGTAGGCAGCATCGAGCGATCTTTTTTTCCCACCGCGGTCCGCAACCGCCCCAGGAACGCCTGGAACGACTGGTCCTTGCTTTGATCCTTCATCTCCTCCTTTTCCTTGGCGTCGGATTTTTTGTAGGGGGTTTCGCAGCCGGCGAAAAGCGCGACCACGAGGAGGCAGAGCAGGAGGCGAAAAATCATCGCCTTGGGATAGAGTCGCCCGCCGGGCATGGCGAGAGATTTTTCCCGGAGAAGAAGTGCTCGGAGAGGGACTTGAACCCTCACGCCTTGCGGCATACGCCCCTCAAACGTACGTGTCTGCCATTTCACCATCCGAGCTTTTTGCGAGGGCGAAATGTCTAGCAGGCGGGCCGATCAGCGCAAGCGTTTCTTTGCAGGGTTGTGCGTGAAAATTTGTGCCCGTCCGCGCCTGCCCGGAGTTACGCTGGCGCGGATGCGAATCGCCGCTCTGCTCCTCACCGCGCTCGGCACGAGCGTCGCCCCCGCCAACGACTGGATTCTCCCGGCAAAATCCCGGCAGGCCGTGGTGGTAATCGCCCCGACGTGGAGCGCACCGACAGCGATCCTGCAGCGGTGGGAACGCGCCGGCGCCCAGAGACGATGGCTGAAAGCCGGGCCGCCCGTGGCCGTGCTCGTCGGTGAACGCGGGCTGGGCTGGGGGCTGGGGCTGCACGGCGTTCCGGAAGAAGGCGGGCCGCGCAAGATCGAAGGCGACCGGCGGGCGCCGGCGGGGATTTTTCGGATCACGGGAACGTTTGGACGGGCCGCGCGCGGGCCGGGAAAGCTGCCCTGGCAGACGATCACGCCCACGCTCGAAGCGGTCGATGATCCCGCGTCGCGATATTACAATCGTATCGTCGATCGCACCGAGATCGGGCAACCCGACTGGCGTTCCTCGGAGCAGATGGCAAAGATTCCCGACTACGCCCTGGGGATCGTCGTCGCGCACAATCCGCAAAATCAGCCGGGCGCCGGTTCGTGCATTTTCCTGCATCTCTGGCTGGGCCAGCGCCGCGGCACCGCGGGTTGCACGGTCTTGCGCGAGAGCGATCTCGTCGCACTCGTCCGCTGGCTGGATCCGGCCCGGCAGCCGATCCTCATCCAGTTGCCGCGCGCCGTGGCGGAGCGGGTGTTAAGCAGCTTTTGAATCGCCCGCCGCCACCGTTGCGGAGGCCCGCTCTCCTTTTGCCAGGGCGGCTTTGGCGACGCGCGTGATGTAGGCCAGCGCACAGAAAGCGGAGATCAACCCCACCCCGAGGAGAACATATTCGCCGGGGTGCCGCGGACGGCCCGCACCGGTGAGCGCCGCCAGTCCTTCCTGCGCCGACGCTCCCAGCCAGACGAAAATGACGTTGCCCGGAATGATCGCGACGAACGTGGCCACCAAGTACGGCCCCAAGCGCACCGCGGTCAGACCGTAACAATAATTGGCGAGTCCGAACGGCAACGGGCACAGGCGGAGGAGCGCGACGATTTTGCCGCCTTCACGACCGATGGCGGCGTCGATCAGGCGGAATTTTTCGTGATGCGCGAGGTAACGCGAAACCGCGCCGCGCGCGACGTAGCGGGAGATGAGGAAGTTCACCGCCGCGCCCAGATTCGTGCCGACGGTGACCGCGAGAAGAGCCGGCCCGAAGCCAAAGATCGCCCCGCCCGCAATGGCGAAAATTGAGAGCGGAATGAGCGCCATTTGCAGGATTACCAAGGCGAAGGCGAAGGCCGCGAGACCCAGCCCGCCAAAGCTCTGCAGCGTCCCCTGCCACTCCAGCAATTGCGCGACGAGTTGTTGGAGGAGGTTGGACATGGGGCGGGCGTTATCTGCCAGAAGCCGCCGAATATGCAAACTCTGTGCCGGCGCGAAAACCTTTCCTGCCGACGCACCCCGCGCCTAAAGTCGCGCGCATGCACCAGCTTCCCCCTGCCTGTCTCCTCCTGCTGGCGACGCTCGCCCTGGCCTTCCCGGCCGAAGCCGCCCCGAAGCGGCGCGCCAAGGCCGCACCCAAACCGACCGTGCCCGCTGAAGTCGTCGGTTTTTGGCGCCTCGAGCGGGATGTGAACGTCGAAGGGCAAATCGACGCTTTCGGAACGGTCACGCGGCTCGACGGCGCGGAGTTTTTCTTCGTCGAGGAAGTGCCCGGACCCTTCATTTACGACCCACTGCAACAACTCTCCTACCCCAACACGTTCAGCCTTAATTTCCAATCCGAGGAAGGGCACAATGACGCCCTCGAGATCGCCTTCGATGCGGTCAAGGCCGGGCTGCCGGGGCAGAGCGTCACGTTGGAGATGTTCTTCAAGCCGGATGAGGGCTGGGACACGCCGATCGCGATGAAAGCGCGGCTCGATGACCAGGCGACGGAGTTCGGACTGGAAGCGCGCTTTTTCCAGGAGTTCGGCCAGACTTATCTCCACGCCTTTTTCACCCCGCCGGGTGGCCCGACCGAACACTTTCGCGGCGGTCACTACGGCAGCAGCGCGCAGATTCAGCCCGAGAATCTCGGCTGGCGGCACATGGCCATCGTCTGCGACGTCGCAGCGAAAACGCTGACCTGTTACATCGACTATTACCTCGTAAAAACCATCCCACTGCCCGGCGCGATGACCTGGGACGCCGCGCCCTTCTATATCGGCGGCGGACCGCAGGCCTCGGGATTCAAGGGCCGGATCGATGAAGTGCGGCTGACCCGCGCCGCACTCCAGCCCGCGCAGATGCTGCGCGCCCGCCAGGAGCCAGTCGCCGGGGTCAGCTTCGCCAGCGTCGAGACGGTGCTCCCGCGCGCCAGCGGATATATCGACGTGAAAGAAGCTTTTGGCGCCGTCGGCGACGGCAAGGCGGACGACACCGCCGCGCTGCAGGAGGCTTTCCGGACGCTCTCGAACCGGATGCCCGTGGCGCACCACACGCTCTATCTGCCGCCGGGTACGTATCTCGTCAGCGACACCCTGCAGAGCGGCCGGTTTCTCACCGTGCAAGGCGCCGGCATGGACAAGACGGTGATCAAGTTGCGCGACCAATGCCCCGGTTACGGCAAGACCGCCGCGGCGCATCCCGTCTGGCGCGCGAGCAGCACACCGGGGGCGCCGGGTTCCAACGAAACGGCCAACGCCACTTCCCACGAGGTTTCCATTCACGACCTCACGATCGACAGCGGCAAGGGGAACCCCGCCGCTAAAGGCCTGGAGTATCATTCGAACAATCTCGGCCGCCTCGAAAACGTCCACATCCGCAGCACCGACGGTGCGGGTGTCGTCGGGCTCGATCTCACGCACAAGACCAACGGCCCTGCGCTGATCAAGAACGTCCGCGTCACCGGCTTCGATCTCGGGGTGACCACGGCGTTTCAGGAATATTCGCTGACCTTCGAAGGCCTGATGCTGGAAG
This sequence comes from Chthoniobacterales bacterium, assembly GCA_038325425.1. Taxonomy (GTDB): domain Bacteria; phylum Verrucomicrobiota; class Verrucomicrobiia; order Chthoniobacterales; family Chthoniobacteraceae; genus Chthoniobacter. The sequence goes on along the minus strand of JBBQIZ010000040.1, from coordinate 8,682 downwards.
GCCAGCGCACCGCGGGTCTCAAAAACAACGGCAACATCCTCGCCATCCGCAAGCTGCGCAGCGTGAACAAAGTCCCCGCGATCCTCAGCGAAGGCAGCAACTCGATGATCACGCTGCTCGATTCCACGCTGCAGGGCGGCGCCAAAGGAGTGGCCGCGATCCAGAGCGACGGGGCGCTTTATGCGCTGAGAGTGACCACGCCCGGCTACAAGGAAGCAATTCGCAAACGCGTGATGGTCGATGCCGAAGCGCGCGATTGGAAAAATGAAATCATCGCCGGTCCGAAGATCGAGGAATACATCGGCGATCAAGTCGTCATCGGGCACGGCACCCCGCAGGGCGCGCTGAAACTGCCGATCGAAGAAACGCCCGAAGTGCCTTGGGGCGATATCCAAAAGGATTGGATTAACGTCCAGGATTTCGCCGAACAGAAAGTCGGGGAAGACTGGGCACCCGCCATCCAGGCGGCGATCGACGCCGGCCGCCGCACGGTTTATTTCCCGCAGGGCCGTTATGAAGTTGCGGGCCCGGTGCGCATCCGCGGAACGGTCGAACGGCTTTTCGGTATGCATTCGAAAATCGTCCGTCCGAAAGACGCCCCGGCCGATCAGCCCGTGCTCATTTTCGAGGTCGCCGATGCGCCGCGCGTCGTTTCGATCGAACGCCTCGGCATCGAAGATTTGCAGCACGCTTCGCCCGCGACGCTCGTGCTGAAAAGCGCGACTCCGAACCGCTATCGCAACACCGCGGGCTGCGGGAAACTTTTCATGGAAGACGTCAGCGGCGCGGACTATCGCTTCGACCATCCGCAGCAGGTCTGGGTGCGGCAGTGGAATCCCGCAAGCACCGCGGACGGACCGTGCATCGCCAGCAGCGGCGCGACGATCTGGTGCCTTGGATTCACGTCCGAGAATGCCAGCAGCAAGCTCTGGGCAGAGGCGGGCGCGCAGACGGAAATCCTCGGCGCGTTCATCCAACCGCTCGGCCCGATCCCCGAAGACCGTCCGATCTTCAAAAACACCGACTCCAAAATGGCGGTGATCTACGGCACGACGGTCAACGAATCGGACTTTCTGACGCATCTCCTCGACACGCGCGGCGATGACGTGAAGCGCATCGGTCCTGAGCAACTCAAGCGCGCCGGGAGCCGCGCCCGCATGGACCTGTTTACCAGCGACGCCACGGAACCGCCTCCCGGCGCGAACTAACGCTGCCGCGCCATTTCCGCGGCGCGCCGATATTGCGCCCGGAAGCGATCCGCCAGTTCCTTCGCGAGTTGGACCTCGCGGATTTTGTCCCCGCTCAACGCCTCGCGAATCGGCCCGGACGCCGCCGCGTGATCGACCTCGCTGATGTCCTCGAAGATGGCCATCGCCTCCGGCGGAAAGCCCGCATCACGCAGCGCACTCCACGCCTCCTTGAGTTCCTCGTGCGTGTCGATGCACATCACGCGGAAGATGAACGCGATCGAACGAAAGAGCGGGCCGGTCCAGCGATCGTGGTAGATGAAGGTGCGCGCGAGTTCGTAGGGCTCGACGTTGGGATCGGAACGCAGCGGCAGAAACTCCGGCGCGTAAAGCGCGGGCAAGACCGGCAACCGGCGCAGCGCGTAACGCCGCGGCCCGCCCGGCGTGCCGACTTTCCAGTTCCAAAGCTTCTGGCCCTCGACGGAAAAAACGAAGGCGATGAACGCCCGCGCCGCATCCGCATTGGGCGCGCCGCGGAACATCCCGATCGGATCGACGCCGACCGACGTCCCGCCCGCGGCGTTCACATATTGCAGACGCGAACTGCCGTCCGGCTTCCGCACCGCCTCGCTTTGGAAGCGACCATAAAAGTCGATCGTCATCCCCGCGGCCGCTTCGCCGGCTTCGGTATCGAGCGCGATCTTCGTCGAGGAGTCGGTGAAGTAGCGGGCATTCGCGCCGATCTTCATCAGCATCCGCTGCGCGCGCGCCCAGCCTTCCGCAACCGCATCCTTTTCCGCCTCCGGCGTGAGCTGCCGCCCGGCCACGACCTCCTGCATCTGTTGCTGGATGAGCATCTCGAAGGATTTGTTCACCGAGCCGCTCTGCGTCGGGTTGGCCAGCGCGATGTTCCGGAAATAGCGCGGTTCGGCGAGGTCCGCCCAGCGCGTGGGCGGCTGCGCGATGCCGAGCCGCGCCAGCGCGTCGGGATTGTAGCAGATGCCGAAGGAAGAAATGACCGTGCCCATCCAAAGCCCCTGCGGATCCCAGAACGGTTCGCCGCTCAGCTTCTGCGGAATGACCTGATCGTTGAAAAGTTCGGGATGCGCCGCGACGAAGCCGGAATCGACGAGCCGCCCCGCCCGCGCCTGTTGCTGGAAATCGTAAGCACCGCCGCCGAAGAAAAGGTCGAGCCGGGAGCCGATCGGCGAATCGAGAAAAGCGCGCCGCGCTTGCTGTTGCGGAGTGTCCTCGGCCGGTGTCGCCGCGGGCACGATACGCGGATTGTCGAAGCTCAACTCCACGACCTTGCTCCACGGACGGCCCAACGTGTTGACCCAATAATTTTGAAAACTCGCGAGGAACTCCGACGCCACGTAGCGCCCGATCTCACTCGTGCCGCCCGGCGTCCGCCAGTCCACCCGGACCCGCCGGCCGGTGCTCGCCAAGTAGTGCTCTTCAAACGCCCGGCCAAACTCCGAGCGGATCGCTTCGTTGTGCGGCGTGATGATGACCAGCGCGCCTTCGCCGGCCCGCGGCGCCCCGGCGTTCTTTGGCCGCAGCAGAATCGGCCCGACGAGCACGGCGAGGAGCGCGAGCAGCAGCGGAAGTTGCCGGCCCATGGTCAGCGGGGCAGCACCACCACGTCTTCGGGCGCGACGCTGGCGAAGACTTCGCGCTCCGGGCTCAGCTCCACAAAGCGCGGATTGAGTTCATAAATTTTCAGCAAGCCCTGCGACGCGGCGAATTCGTACTGCGCCATCTCGCCGAGATACACGCGGTCGCGAATGCGGCCGGCCAGCCCGTTGCGCGGAGCCGCGCTGGTCGCCAATTGCCAGCTTTCCGGGCGGATCGAAAGCGTGCAACCGTCGCCCGCTTTGGGCCGCCAGCCGCCAGCGGGCACGGTGCTTGCAAAATTTCCGAGCGTCGTTTCCACCTCCACGTGCGCGCCATCCACCGCGCGCACGGTGCCATCGATAAAGTTCGTCTCGCCCATGAAATCCGCGACAAAACGCGACACGGGATGGCGATAAACCTGCGCCGGCGGGCCGACCTGCTGAATGTGCCCGTTATCCAGAATCGCCATCCGATCCGCGATCGAAAGCGCCTCCTTCTGGTCGTGCGTCACGTAGATCGCAGTCAGCCCGAAGTCCTTGCAGATGCGCCGGATTTCGGTGCGCATCTCCAGCCGCAACCGCGCGTCGAGATTCGAGAGTGGTTCATCGAGCAGCAGACAGCGCGGCCGGATGACCAGCGCCCGCGCCAGCGCCACGCGTTGCTGCTGGCCGCCCGAAAGCTGATGAATGCGCCGCGCGCCGTACGCTTCCATTTTCACCGAGGCGAGCGCCTCCGCGACGCGCCGCTGGATCTCCGGCGTGGCCACCTTCCGCTCCTCGAGACCGAAGGCGACGTTCTGCGCGACGGTCATGTGCGGCCAGAGCGCGTAGCTTTGAAACATCATCCCGGTGTTGCGCCGGTGCGGCGGGAGGCGCGTCACGTCTTCGTCGCCGAAGAGGATGCGCCCTTCCTCCGGCACATAAAATCCGGCGATGCTGCGGAGCAGCGTCGTCTTGCCGCAACCGCTCGGGCCGAGGAGGAAAAAAATCTCGCCCGGGCGGACGCTCAGGTCGATGCGATGCAGGGCGATGGTTTCACCGAAGCGCTTGGTGACTTGGTCAATGGTCAGCGAAATCATGCTTGGGCAAACGCGCGCCAGTAGGGGCTGGCTGCGCGGCTTTGTCGATGGGAAATCCATCACCCCGCGGTGAGCCGATTCGCTCAGCGACGGATTCCGACTTTTCTTCCCGCCACATCCCATCCATCCATTAGGTCATGCGCTCGTTCTCCCCCCAGTTCGCAGTGGCCGGCCTCTGGCTGAGCGCGCTCCTTTCCGCGTTCGCCTCGGAGACGATCGCCCCGCCGCCCGCGCCGTTCATCGGCCATCTCCGCCTCGTGCGCTACGACACGCCGCTGGCCTTCTCCAGCGGCTACGCGCCCACCCGCCAGCCCGCGCGGATGAAGGACGGCGCGGATGCGGTCGCCTGGCCGAACTTCACCCTGAACCAGCAGCCGATCTTCCGCGGCAAAAGCGAAGAAAACGTGCCGCTGAAATTGCGCAGCGGTGCGGAAGCCGCCTCGCCTTTCCGCCTGCCGACCGACGACGTCCTGCAGCCGGGCAACCATTGGCTGCGCGCGATGAACTGGCGGCGCGGCCTGCGCCACCTCTACACCGCCGATCCCACCGCCCGCACCGCCAATGCCAGCAGCGCGATGACCGGCGAATATGAGCTGTGGCTGTTTCCCGTCCGCATCCAGGGCGAAGGCGGGCCGGTCGTGAAGAACGTCGAAGTCAAAGTCGGCGGCGCGACGATCTTCCAGCAGGCCGGACCGTGGCGGTCGCTCACCCTGCTCCTGCCGCAGAACGAGCGGGAGAAACCGTACGTCCTGACGGTTGACGGCCGCCCTTCGGTCACATTTTCCGCCGGCCTGCAGCCGGTTAAACTCGGCCGTCCGCAAGCCACGCTCCTGCCGATCAATGCCACCCTCCGCGGCGACGGCCCGAAGATCACCGTGCGGCATCTCGATCGTCCGACCGAATTTCCCCATACCCGCGAATGGGCTGCCGATCTCACCGAACTGGCCAAACCGCTGCCCGCCTCACCGCCCTTCGATCGCGGCCGCGGCTTGAATCGCTACCTCGGTTCTGAAGTCGCCGCCTCCCCGCTCACGCTCTACGCCGCCGCTTTGCCGCACGGCATGAGCGGCGGCTTTTTCCGCAAGAACTCCGATCCCGAAAGCTACGCGCAACAGCTCGCCCCGCTCGGGTACGACACCATCTTCGATCCGGTGAGCGCGCTGACCACGCCCGGCAACCCCGACAGCATCGAAAAACGCGCCGCAGCATTCGCCCGCCGCGGCCTGCGCCTCGGCCTGCAATACGACCAGAACTGGACCCGCCCCTCGCTCCAGCATCCCAATCTCCCCTTCTTCGCGCACACCCTCGCCGACTGGCACGCGCCGCTTTACCGCAGCCTCTCGCTCGCCGCGCAACGCTTCGCCCGGCTGCCCAATTTCGCCGGCCTGCAGATCGGCGCGGACAACGCCGGTTACGCCGCCCACTGGTCGTGGGCGCCGCCCGCGCCGGATCGTCCGTGGGGTGAAGCGATGATCGCCTTCGCCGGAACTCCGCAGCCGCGCGTCCCGCGGGCACCCAGCCTCGGGCCGATCGAACGGCCTTTCGAGCAGCCGGTGAAGACGCAGGCCGAGTTCGCGAAATTCGTCGAGCGTTACGAAGTCTCGTTCCAGCAATACGGCTACTTTGCCGAAGCGGTGCGCGCGGTCAGCCCGCGGATGGTCTTCACCACCGCCTCCTTCGGCAGCGCGCCCGGCTCCGGCGCGCGCGGCGGCTGGCCGTGGGCCAGCATTCCCGGCCGGGTGCTCGCCGAGGGACTGCCCGTACAGCAGGCCTTTGACTGGAACGATCTGCACGCCTCCAAACCGCTCCACGCCGTCGCCCTCGCGGATCGGCTGCACAGCTACTTCCCGAAAAAGCCGACCTGGGGCCTGCTCGACAACCACTACTTCCTCTACGGGCGCGAAGCCTGGCAGCGCGCCTGTGCGCTGCTCCTCACCCGCGGTGTGCAGGGCCTGGGCACGAACTTCCTGGCCCGCTCCACGGGCGAAGGCGCCCGACCCGAGGTCGTCACCGCACAGGCGGAGATGAACGCGTGGATGCGGAAATTCGGCGGCGTCTATGCGCGCACCGAACCCGAGGCCGCGATCGGTATTTTCTACGGCCAACTGCAGGCCGTGCAGCGCCGGGTGCTGACCACGGAGAGTGCCAGCGCCGAGGAACTGCTCCGCGGTTCCCACGAAGGCAAAGTCGCCGAGGCGCTCTTTTTCTGCCACGCCGCGGGCTGGCCGGCCCGCGTCATCACCTACCAGGAAATCCTCCGCGGTCCCCTGCCCGCCTCGATGCAGGCCATTCTGCTCGTCGGCCTCGACCAGCCCGATGCTTCGTGGAACTGGGGCGCCGGCCTCGCGCCGACGCTGCAGAAATTCCTCGCTCGCGGCGGCCGCATCCTGACCGATCACGAATCCGTCTGCCCCGTGCCGAGCCAGCCCACCGGGATGAAAATCGCCGCCTACGTCCCGCAGATGGAAGTCGATCCGACGCCGCAACTCTTCGCCCGCAACGCCGCCAACATCGCGCTCCTGCGCACAGCCATGGAAGGCGTGCCCGCGCCCGCCGCGCGTTCGGCCAGCGAGACCGTGTGGGCCATTCCCACGATCTGCGCGGACACACAATACATCACCGTCGTCAACCAGGCCTTCGCCGCCGGCGACGAAGCCAAGGAGCGGGTCCTGCCCGCCGATCCGAAGGCCACCAAACCGGAGCTGTGGAAGTTCAAGGGCAACGCCAGCCTCTACGTGAAACCGCAGACCGGCGCGCTCCAGTGGAACACCGACCGACCAATCTACGACGTCCGGCTCGGCCGCAAGATCACCGCCGAGGAAGCCGCGCAGGTCGATCTGACCGTGGACGGCTTCCGCTGGTACGCCCTGCCGCCGCGCGCGATCACCGCCCCGGAGATCACCGTGGAGAAAGGCGTGACCGGCTTTTATGAAGCGCGCGTGCAGCTTTCCGGCGGCGGACCCGTCGGCGGCGTGCCGGTCGCGATCGCCGTCGCCGGGCCGAACGACACGGCCACGATTTACACCACCACGGAAAGCCCGACCCGCCTGCCCTTGCGCGCGTCGGATCACGGCGCTTTCACGATCACCGCCACGGAGCTGCTCACCGGCCTGACCGTCTCGACGAAAGTCGAGCACCACGCCGCCCCGACGGTCAGCGCGCGGCCGCAAGTCAGCGTGCGCGAAGCGGGTTCCATCGCGAGTTTCGCCAGCCGCAAACGGTTTCCCCTGACCATCGCGCTCACGCCCGAGCAGGAAAAGGACGCCATTCTCGCCGCGCAGGCGAAGACGCTGCAGAGCTTTTACCAAAAGAGCGGCCGCACGGTGACGCTCGGCACGGTGCGGCCCGGCGGCATCGTCGAAAGCCTCCAGCCGCTCAAGTCCCCGCATCGCTATCCGCAGTGGAAGACCGTCGCGACCGACCTCATCCTTTTCGGCACGCCGGCGAACAACGTCCTCCTGCTCGACCAGGCGCGCGGCGAAATCTTCCCGCGCAACTTCGCCCTGCCGCTGGAGCATGAAGCCGCGCTGCTCTACACCCGCTCGCCGTTCGTCGGCGAATGCGACGTGATCAATATCGTGGCCACCGACCGGGCGGGGTTCGCCGCCGCCGTGCAAAAAATTACTGTTCCGCCTGCGAAGCAATGACGCGGAGGGACGCGCTCCCGCGCGTCTCAGATCAGGGAACACGCAGGAGCGTGTGCCTCCGAGGGATGACTATCGCGTCAGGGCCTTCGCCTTCTCGATCAAGGTCAGGAACTCCGCGCGATAGCCGCTGGCATCCGTCCCCTTCCCTTCGACCGCCCATTCCTCGACGCCGGCCCAGGTCGTCTCCCCCTTGTCAGCCGAGTCGCGCAGAAGCATCCCGTAACCGGCCACCGCGGCAGCGAAGCGCAGGTCTGGCGAACTCTGCGCCCAAGTCTCGCCGGCGTCGGTCAGGGGAAATTCGAGCAGCTTGCTGGTCGCGCCGGTCGGCTCCTTGTAGCGGAGTTTGAGGTTGAGGAGTTCCAGGCTGGCCGCGGCGGGGGCGGCTTTGGCTTTGGCGCTGGCCGCCGGGGCGGGCGCGGTCGCCGGGGTGGCGGTCGGTTCGAGGAGGGCGGGCGCGGGCTGATACTTGAGGGCATCAACCTGCGCGAGGCGCGTCGTTTCCACGCCCACGGGGACGACTTCGTAAAGGGCGGTGACGGTGTGCCCCGCGCCGATCTCGCCCGCGTCCTTTTTGTCGTCGTTAAAATCCTCCTTCGCGAGCAGGCGCTTTTCGTAGCCGATGAGCCGATAACTGGCGACTTGCGCGGGGTTAAACTCCACCTGGATTTTCACGTCTTTGGCGATGGTCACGAGCGTGCCGCTGAGCTGCTCGACGAGGACCTTCTTCGCTTCGGCCAGCGTGTCGAGGTAGGCGTAGTTGCCGTTTCCGCGGCCGGCGAGCTTGACCATCATCGAGTCGTTCAGGTTGCCCATGCCGAGGCCGAGCACGGTGAGGAAGACGCCGCTTTTGGACTTCTCCGCGATGAGGTCGAGCAGATCGCTCTGGCCGGTCTTGCCGACGTTCCAATCGCCGTCGGTCGCGAGGATCACGCGGTTCGTGCCGTCCTTGATGAAGTGTTTCTGCGCGAGTTCGTAAGCCAGTTGCAGCCCGCTCGCGCCGTTCGTCGAACCGCCCGCTTCGAGCTGATGCAGCGCGGCGTGCATGCGGCCTTTTTCGCGCGTCGGCTCGAGCACGGTGCCGCTGCTGCCGGCATAGACCACGATGCCCACCTGGTCCTCACCGCCGAGCTGATCGATCAGTAGCGCGAGGCTT
>JBBQIZ010000039.1:0-28513 GCA_038325425.1 Chthoniobacterales bacterium | reverse complement strand
TCACGATTGCCGGCAAGCCGGGCGATGAGCTTGCGCCGGGGACGAGGAACAGTATCCTCAAGCAAGCCGATCTGAAATGAGCCGCTACCTGATCATCATCGAAGAAACCTCGACCGGGTTTTCTGCCTATTCGCCGGACCTTCCCGGATGCGTGGCGACGGGAGGGACGCGCGAAGAGGTGCAACGCGATATGCACGATGCCATCGCCTTCCACATCGAAGGGATGCGTGAGGAGGGATTGCCAGTGCCAGTCCCGGCATCGAGCGCGGCATACGTGGAAGTGGCGCTGGCTTAGCGGTATCTGAGGAGCGTTTTGTTTCCCGTGCGCCGCTCTTCCACGTTGCGGCCATGGAAATCGTTTTCAGCATTACCCGGGAAGCCGATGGCGGGTTTGTGGGCGAGTGTCTTGCGTAGGACATTTTTTCGCAGGGCGATACGTGGGAGGAACTGCGCGCCAGCGTCCGGGAAGCCGTAAGCGCCTATTTCTTCGACCAGTCCGAGCCTGCAGCCATTCGTCTGCGTCTTGCGAATGTAGGAATGGCCCGGTAACTTTCTTCCATGAGCACCGAGACGACTTTACCTCTGAGCGAGATGAGCCGGGCGGCCAAACTCCGCGCCATGGAAGAGCTTTGGGATGATCTCTGTCATTCGGCTGAAGGTGTTCCCTCGCCCGCGTGGCATGGCGAAGTTCTCGCGGCGCGCGCCGAGCGGGTCGCAAAAGGTGAGGCGGAGTTCCGTGAGTGGACGGATGTGAAGGAGCGGCTGCTGCGGAAGAAAGCGTGAGAATCCAGATTCTCGATGAAGCGGAGGAGGATCTGCTGAATGGGCGCGAGTTTTACGATCGGCAGGAACCCGGTGTGGGTGAGTTCCTCTTCGCGGGCATTCATCCGCATGAGTTTGGTTTTCATCGCTCCCTGTCAAAACGGTTCCCTTTCGGAATCTACTATCTCATGGAGGGCGCCGTCATCCGTATCTATGCCGTCTTGGATCTGCGGCGAGATCCCGCCTGGATTCGCCGAAGGTTGACCACTGGGGAACGGTAGAAAGAGTCGGGCGGTTCGGAGGCTCCGGCGCTTATCCGCTGGCCTTGCGCGGGCGCGTTCCACTACAACCGCCGGACCCCTATTGCCCATGCCCTCTGCAACCCGCTCCCTGCGTGTGGACGCTCCCCCGCGTCAGAAAAAACTCCTCGTCGCCAATCGCTCTGAAATCGCCATCCGCATCATGCGGGCAGCGACGGAACTCGGGCTGCGCACGGTCGCGATTTACGCGCAGGAGGACCGGTTTTCGATGCATCGTTTCAAGGCCGACGAGGCCTACGTGGTGGGCGAGGGGAAGGGACCGGTGGGCGCGTATCTCGATATCGAGGGGATCATCGCGGTGGCGAAGGAGCACGGCGTTGATTTGATTCATCCGGGCTACGGTTTTCTATCGGAGAATGCGAAGTTTGCACGGGCGTGCCGCGAGGCGGGGATCGAGTTTGTCGGGCCGAAGGCGGAGTTGCTCGACCTGATGGGCGATAAGGTGGCGGCGCGCGCGCTGACGCAGAAGCTGAAGGTGCCGACGCTGCCGGGCACGGAAGATCCGGTGAGCGATCGCGCGGTGGCGCTGAAGGTCGCGGCGAATATCGGGTTTCCGCTGATCATCAAGGCGGCGTTCGGGGGCGGTGGGCGCGGGATGCGCGTGGTGCACAAGGCGGGCGATCTCGATGCGCTGCTCGATGAGGCGCAGGGCGAGGCGGAGCGGGCATTCGGCAATGCGGCGGTGTTTCTCGAAAAATACATTCCGCGGGCGAAGCACATCGAGGTGCAAATTCTCGGGGATCGTCACGGCAATGTGCTGCACTTGCACGAGCGCGATTGTTCGGTGCAGCGGCGGCATCAGAAAGTGGTGGAGATTGCGCCGAGTGTGGGACTCGATGCGCGCGTGCAGCGCGAGCTGTGCGAGGCGTCGGTGCGGATCGCGCGCGAGATCGGTTACGACAACGCGGGCACGATCGAATTTCTTTACGATCTCGACACGAAGGACTGGTTTTTCATCGAGATGAATCCGCGGATTCAGGTGGAGCACACGGTCACGGAGCAGATCACGGGGATCGATCTCGTGCGCTCGCAGATCCTCGTGGCGCAAGGCGCGAAGCTGCACGGACCGGAACTGGCGCTGCCCGCGCAAGAGGCGATTCCGCGGCAGGGTTACGCGGTGCAGTGCCGGGTGACGACGGAAGATCCGGAGAACAAATTTACGCCGAACTACGGCAAGATTCTGACCTTCCGTCCGGCGGAAGGATTTGGCATTCGGCTCGATGCGGGCATGGGCGATGCGGGCGCGGTGATTACGCCGTTTTACGATTCGCTGCTGGTGAAGATCACGGCGAGCGGCAGCACCTTCGACATGGCGCTCGATCGCATGGATCGCGCGCTGCGCGAGTTCCGCATTCGCGGGGTGAAGACGAATATTCCGTTCCTGGAAAACGTCATCCACTTCCCGATCTTCCGCGGCGGCCAGGCGACGACGACGATGATCGACACGTCGCCGCAGCTCTTTGAATTCAAGCAGAAGCGCGACCGCGCGAGCAAGCTGCTCGGCTTCCTCGGCAACGTGATCGTGAACGGCAATCCGCACGCCAAGGCTTACAAGCCGGCGACCGCGCTGGACCCGGCGCCGCTGCCGAAGTGGGATCACAAGCAGGAGCCGCCGCGCGGCACGCGCCAACTGCTGCTGGAGCTCGGGGCGAAGAAATTCGCGGAGTGGACGCTGAAACAAAAGCGGTTGCTCGTGACTGACACGACTTTCCGCGACGCGCATCAATCGCTGATGGCGACGCGCGTGCGGACCTATGACATGGCGGCGGTCGCGGGTGCGGTGGCGCGGCGCACGCCGGAGCTGTTCTCGCTGGAGATGTGGGGCGGCGCGACGTTCGACACGGCGATGCGTTTTCTCAACGAAGACCCGTGGCAGCGGCTGCGGCTGTTGCGCGAGCGGGTGCCGAATATTTGCTTCCAGATGCTCCTGCGCGGCGCGAACGCGGTCGGTTACACGAGTTATCCGGCGAATGTGGTGGCCGGTTTCGTGAAGCACGCGGCGGAGAGCGGCATGGATATTTTCCGGGTGTTCGATTCGCTGAACGATCTCGCCAATATGAAGGCGGCGATGGAAGCGGTGCAGGAGACGCACGGCATTTGCGAGGCGGCGATTTGCTACACCGGCGACATTCTCGATCCGACGCGAACCAAATATTCGCTGAAGTATTACGTGAAGATGGCGCAGGAGCTGGAGAAGATGGGCGCGCATTTCCTCGCGATCAAAGACATGGCGGGGCTGTGCCGGCCATACGCGGCGCAGGCGCTGGTCAAGGCGCTGAAGGAGGAGATCGGGCTGCCGATTCATTTTCACACGCATGACACGAGCGGGATCAATGCGGGCTCGATCCTGCGGTCGAGCGACGCGGGGGTGGACGTCGTCGATCTGGCGATTGCGTCGATGAGCGGTTCGACTTCGCAGCCGAATCTGAACTCGATCGTGGCCGCGCTGCAGCACACGCCCCGCGAAACGGGGCTCGATCTCGAGACGCTCAATCAGTTCTCGGATTACTGGGAGCAGGTGCGGGTGTTTTATGCGCCGTTCGACACCGCGCCGAAGGCGGGCAGTGCCGAGGTTTATCTCCACGAGATGCCGGGCGGCCAATATACGAATCTCAAGGAGCAGGCCGCGGCGATGGGCCTCGGCGGGCGGTGGCCGGAAATCGCGCGGACGTATCGCGAGGTGAATGATCTGTTCGGCGATATCGTGAAGGTGACGCCGTCGAGCAAGGTCGTCGGCGACATGGCGCTGTTCCTTTTCACCCGCGGAATCAAACCCGCCGACGTGGTCAATCTGCCGCCCGGCACGAGCTGGCCGGAGAGTGTGATCGACATGCTGAGCGGGGGACTTGGCGAGCCCATCGGCGGCTGGCCGCCAGCCGTGGTCAAGGCGGTGCTCGGCACGACGAAACCGAAGCGCGTCAAACCCGCGCCGGTGAAGCTCAAGGACGTGAAGGCCGAAGTCGCGACGAAGACGAAACGCGAGGCGAGCGAAGACGATTTGTTCTCGCATCTCATGTATCCGAGCGTGTTCGCGGACTTCGCGAAGTTTCAGCGCGAGTTCAGCGACGTGAGTGCGCTGCCGACGCCGGCGTTCTTTTACGGGCTGAAACCGGGCGAGGAAATCAGCGTGTCGATCGAAGAGGGCAAGGTGCTTTTCATCAAGCTGATCAACGTCGGCACGCCGGACAACGAAGGTCGGCGCGTGATCAGCTACGAGCTCAACGGCATGCCGCGCGAAACGGTCGTCGCGGATAAATCCGTCGCGCCGAAATCGAAGTCGCGCATCAAAGCCGACGCTGCGGATGCGCTGCAACTTGGCGCGCCGATTCCGGGGATGGTCACGGCGCTGAGCGCGACGGTCGGCGGCAAGGTGAGCAAGGGCGACAAGCTCGCGACGCTCGAAGCGATGAAGATGCAGACCACGATTTACGCACCGGTCGATGGCGTGATCGCCGAAGTGCCGGTCGCGATCGGCGATTCGCTCGACGCGGGCGATCTGCTGGTGAAGCTGCGCGCGTGATTTTGGTGGCGCAACGTGCCGAGTGCGACACCGTTTGCGCACCCATGAAAACCCGCGCCTTCATCCTGGCCGCCACGATCGCGATCCTCGCCGTTTCCACCGCCGGAGCGGACCCCTCGCAATTCTGGCCGCAATGGCGCGGGCCGCTCGGCAACGGGCTCGCCCCGGAAGCGAATCCGCCGGTGAAATGGAGCGAGACGGAGAATGTGAAATGGAAGGTCGCGGTGCCGGGGTTTGGGACGTCCACTCCGGTCATCTGGGAGGACAAAGTCTTTCTGCTGACGGCGATCGCGCCGGCGAAAGACGAGGAAGCGACGCCGGCCGCGGCGGAAGCGCCCGCGGCTCCGGGCGGGCCGGGAGAAGGGCGGCGTCGGCGGGGCGGCGGTGGCATGACGCGGGAGAAGCCTTCGGAGAAGTTTCAATTCGCAGTCGTCTGCCTGGCGCGCGATTCGGGCAAGGTGCTCTGGCAGAAAACGGTGCGCGAGGAAGTGCCGCACGAGGCACATCACCGCGATCACGGCTACGCGTCGGCTTCTCCGGTGACCGACGGCAAGCTGCTCTACGCCTACTTCGGCTCGCGCGGGCTTTACGCGATGGACTTCGAGGGCAACGTGAAATGGGAGAAGGATTTCGGCGATCAGCAGACGCGCAACAGCTTCGGCGAAGGCGCTTCGCCCGCGCTGCACGGCCATGCGGTGATCGTGAACTGGGATCACGAGGGCGAGGACTTCATCGTGGCGGTGGATAAGACGACGGGGAAAGAACTCTGGCGCAAACAGCGCGACGAGCCGACGAGCTGGACCACGCCGTTCATCGTCGAGCATGAAGGCCGCGCGCTCGCGGTGGTGAATGGTCACAACAAACTCCGCACCTACGATGTGCAGACCGGCGAACTCGTTTTCGAGGCCGGCGGGCAGACGCTCAACTGCATTCCGATGCCGGTCAGCGGCCACGGCTTGCTCATCGCGATGAGCGGTTTTCGCGGGAGCAGCGTGCAGGCGATCCAGCTCGGCCGCACCGGCGACCTGACCGGCACGGACGCGATCGTGTGGTCGTATAATAAAGGCACGCCGTACGTGCCGTCGCCGCTGCTCTACGGCGATGAGCTGTATTTTTTCGGCGGGAACAACGCGATGCTCTCGATCTTCGATGCGAAAACCGGGACACGGCACGTCGAGACCGAGCGTCTCGAGGGGATGAGCGGCGTGTATGCGTCGCCGATCGGGGCAGCCGGGCGGGTCTATCTCACCGGGCGCGATGGCGGATTCGTCGTGCTCAAGGCTGGGAAGAAAGTCGAAGTGCTGGCCGTGAACAAACTCGATGATCGCTTCGACGCGTCGCCCGCTGCGGTCGGCAAGGAGTTGTTCGTCCGCGGCCACAAGAGCGTCTATTGCCTCGCGGAGAAATAGCCGATCCGCTGGACCACCTGCGTTCGTGTAAAAAAAAGAAGCGAAGCGCCCGGATGTATTTCAACCCGAGCGCCTCGCGGCCCATGAAAAATTTGTTTAGCCGATCAGTTCGAAGCGATCCGGCGATCCGCCTGCGAGGCGACCGGCGCCTTCTTGCCAGCCACATCGGCGAGGCCGGCTTTTTCCGAATGGCGGAAGGAAGCGCCCTTGGCCCAGGAGTAAAGAGGCACGTATTTGTCGTCGCTCACGCGGTCGGCGGGGACTGGCTTGCTGGTCATCGTGCAGTCGAGGATCCACCATTGACCTTCATTCTCCCACATCACCCAGGCGTGGCTGATCTTGGCGCCGCGTTTTTCTTTGCCGATCACGAAACGGGCGCTTGGGTCCTGGAGCTGGTTGATGAGCCAGAGGGCCTTGTCCTTGCAGTCGCCCTTGCGCTTCGCGGCCGTTTCCTCGGGCATGGCGGGATAGTAGGGTTCGGAGTGGGCGTAGCGGAAGCCGCGGCCCTGGCGCATCAGCGCCTGCACCTTCTGCATGGTCGCGCCTTCGCCGCGGATGCCGGCAAAGGTCTGTTTCACCGGCGACATGTAGCGGTCGTAGGGGGTTTGGGAAGTGGTGGAGCCGAGATCGACCGCGAGGGCGGCGATTTGGGTCAGGACGAGAAGGGTGGTGAAAATTAGGAGGTTTTTCATATCAAATAGGTTTTTGATAACTACCAGAATAGGTATAGCTGCCGGCATGCCAGACCCCCTCTGGGTCGGTAAATCACCGCTCTCCAAGCGGCTTTTACTCTGATGGATGGCTTTTTCTCAGGTCCGCGAATCGCGGACGGATTCTCATTCTTGAGGCCCCTCTCCGGTTTTGCCAAAGCTTCCGAATCCGCGCTTTTGGCTCCGCGATGATTATCAAGCGTTCGTAAATGCCTTTTCTTCAGTCAGATACGATCCGTATTGGCACTTGAAGGCTTTCGCTCCGGGAGGGAGGCGAAGCGCGCTGCTGAATCGTGGGCGCGGGTAGGATTGCCGCCGGTCGAAAAGACGCTTCCTGGGCCGCAGCGCTTTGGGGTGGGCGGGCGGGAAGGATTCGACCCCGGTCAAATCCGGCATTGCCAATCGGCTGCGCGCGATTATCAATCCCGGCCCGTGTCCCGATGAAGCACCGCAACCAATTGCTCGCACTCTGCTGCCTGCTGTTTTTTGCGGCGTTCGGCTTCCTCTATGTCCGCACTTGGGTCTCTCCCAAGACCTTCGGCATCATTCTCTTCGTGAGCGACGGGATGGTCGTCCGGCACCTGACGGCAGCCCGACTTTACGAGGGCGGCGCCGCACATCGGCTGAATCTGGAGACTTTTCCGCATCTGGCGCTGCTGCGGAATCCCGCCCGCGATTTTGCCGTGCCGGATGCTGCGGCCGCGGCGACCGCGCTCGCCACCGGCGAACAAGTGGGGCATCGCCGGCTCGCCGTGGATGCCCGGGGAAAACCGCTCGCTTCGATCCTCGAACTGGCCCGCGCGCAGGGTCGATCGGTCGGGCTCGTGACCAGCGGCGCGCTTTCCGCGCCCACGCCCGCCGCCTTCTACGCGCACGCGGCGGATGCCCGGGATGGAGAGCAGATCGTCCAGCAATTTCTCGGCAAAGCGCAGCTCGACGTGATCCTCGGCGGCGGGGCGGCTGACTTTCTGCCGGTGGCGAAAGGTGGGCGGCGCGAGGATGGGCGCGATTTGCTGGCGGAATTGCAGGGTCGAGGCTGGGAAATCGTGCGCACCAAGGCGGAATTGGAGAACGCAGCCCCTTATCGCACCGGAACAATCGCGGGCTTTTTCAGCAACGATCAGCTCGCGGCGAGCGACCAGATCGAATCCGGCAGCGAGCAGCCCTCCCTCGCGGACATGGTGCGGCGGGCGATCCAATTCCTGCAGGTCGATGGCCAGGGCTACGTGCTGGTGGTGGATGCCGCGCTCGCGACCACGGCGGCGGAGCGGAACGAGGGCGAAAGCCTGATCGCCGATACGCTCGCACTGGACCACGCCGTGGCGATGGCGGTGCGTTATGCGGGCGACAATTCGCTCATCCTCGTGGTCGGCAAACACGCCACCGGCGGCATGAACCTGAACGGCTACCCGCTGGCGCAGGACCATGGAGTGGCGTTGCTCGCGGTCACTGCCGCCGGGCAACCGGCCATTACCTGGGCGACCGGCCCGAACGGTCCACAGCCGCCCGCTCCGCCCGCTCTGCCGTCCCCAGGGGTGGCATCCGCGGGGGCGCCCAAACCAATGGCGGGCGCGAAGACGGAACCCGCCGCGTTTCAGACCTCGTCGGCGCTGAACACCGCCGAAGATGTAATCGCCGTCGGGCGCGGTGCCGGAGCCGAGCGGCTGCGCGGGTTCCTCGATAACACCGAGATCTTCCGGATTTTGCAGGAAGCTCTCTAGGCCGCGGCGGCGGGCGGGCATTCGGGATTGGCGCTGGCCGGAGCGCCGTTCATGCTGCGCGGGAATGGACCTTCTCACCCTCGATCTTCCCGGCATCCGCAAAGTCGCCAGCGGCAAAGTGCGCGAAATTTTCGATCTCGGCGAACATCTGCTGCTCGTCGCCACCGACCGGGTCAGCGCCTTCGACTGCATTCTCCCAAATCCGATTCCGCACAAAGGCGCGGTGCTGACTTCGATCTCGGCGTTCTGGTTTGAGCGGTTCGGCTTTGTCGAAAATCACGTCGTCGCGACCGAGGTGCGCGATTTCCCCGCGGCGCTGCAGCCCTTTGCCGATCGGCTTTCCCGGCGGGCGATGGTCGTGAAGAAAGCGCAGCCGCTGCCGGTGGAATGCGTGGTGCGCGGGTATCTCGCGGGCTCGGGCTGGAAGGAATATCAGGCCTCGGGGACGATCTGCGGAATCGCGCTGCCGGCCGGCTTGCAGCAGGCGGAGCAACTGCCAGAGACGATCTTCACGCCTTCGACGAAAGCAGAGAGCGGCCATGACATGAACATTCCGTGGGAGGAGTGTGTGCGGCTCGTCGGCGCGGATGTGGCGGAACAGGTCCGGGCGCTGAGCATCCGCATTTACGAGGAAGGCCGCGCGTATGCGGCGGAGCGGGGGATCATCGTCGCGGATACGAAATTCGAATTCGGCCTGCTCGAAGGGCGCGTGATCCTGATCGACGAATGCCTGACGCCCGACTCCTCGCGCTTCTGGCCGGCGGATCAGCACGCGCTCGGCATCAGTCCGCCTAGTTTCGACAAACAATTCGTGCGCGATTATCTCGAAACGCTCGACTGGAATAAAACGCCGCCCGCGCCCGCGCTGCCCGACGCCGTGATCCGCCGGACGAGCGAGAAATATCGCGAAGCCTACGCGCGTCTGACCGGCCATCCGCTGTGTGAAAGCTGATTCGCGGGCCGGTATCGGTTGTCAGCCCCGCCGTTACCCTTTAGCGTTGCCGCATGAAAGCTTGGGCTCGCACGTTGGTCATGCTGTTGCTCTGTTTCACCGCCTTTGCGCGGGGCGCAGAAAAGGTCGCTACGATCAAGATCGAAGGCACCATCGGGCCGACGACGGCAGCCTACATCGCGCGGGCGATTAGCGAGGCGGAAAAGCAGAACGCGCAGTGCCTCATCATCCAGCTCGACACGCCGGGCGGCCTGCTCGAATCGACGAAAACGATCGTCCAGAGTTTCCTCGCTTCGCCGGTGCCGACGGTCGTTTATGTGTCGCCCTCGGGCGGCACGGCGACGAGCGCGGGCTGTTTCATCACGCTGGCCGCGGATGTCGCGGCCATGGCGCCCGCGACGACCATCGGCGCGGCGCATCCCGTGCAGATGGGCGGCGGCGGCGGCGAACAAAAGCCAGACGACACGATGAAGGAAAAGATGGCCAATTACGCGATCAGCTACATCGAGACGATCGCCGAAAAACGGCATCGCAATGTGGAGTGGGCGCGTTCTTCGGTGAAGGAAAGCGCTTCCATCACCGCGGACAAGGCGCTCGAGTTGAACGTCGTGGAATTGATCGCCACCGACATGAACGACCTGCTGACCAAGCTCCATGATCGCGAGGTCAATGGGCGCAAGCTCAACACCAGCGGCGCGACCATCGTGGACGTGAAGATGTCCGCGCAGGAGCGGGTCTTCCAAATGCTCTGGCGGCCCGAGGTGATGTTCATCCTGATGCTCGTCGCGGTCTATGGGATCATGGGCGAGCTGAGCAATCCCGGCGCAATCATCCCCGGCGTGCTGGGCGTGATCGCGCTCATCATCTCGCTCTACATGGCCGCGGTCCTGCCGGTGAATATCGCCGGCGTCGCCCTCATCGCGCTCGCGCTCGTGCTCTTCGTCACCGACATTTTCACGCCGACCAGCGGCATCCTCACCGTCGGCGGAGTCATCGCCTTTCTGCTCGGCTCGCTGATGCTCTTCGACAGCGCGGAGCCCTACTTCCGCCTCTCGCTCGGCTATATCATTCCGGCCACGGTGCTCACCGTGCTGTTCTTCGTCTTTGTGGTCGGCAAAGGCCTCAGGGCGCAACGCCTCCCGGTGCAATCCGGCGCCGAAATGATGATCGGCCAGACGACCGACGCGCTGGGGCCGATTGACGCCACCAGCGGCAAGGTTTTCATCGAAGGGGAGTATTGGAATGCGGTCAGCGATTCGCCAGTCTCCGCCGGCCAACCCGTCGAAATCGTCCGCCGCACCGGCCTGACCCTGCACGTAAAACCGAAAATTTCCTGATCACCGACCCATCACCTCAACCCGCTCCACCCCATGATCCGAGACCTCAGCACCTACATTACCTGGCTCATCCCAATCATCATCCTCGGCTCGATCCTTCTGCCGCAGATGGTCCGCATCCTCCGCGAGTATGAACGCGGCGTCATCTTCCGCCTGGGCAAACTGCACGGCACCAAGGGGCCAGGCCTGATCTTCCTCATCCCGATCGTCGATCGCATGGTCAAGCTGGACCTGCGCGTCGTGACCATCGACGTGCCACGGCAGGAAATGATGACGCACGACAACGTACCCGTGACGGTCGATGCGGTTGTCTATTTCCGTGTGATCGATCCGGAAGCCGCGGTCGTGAAAGTGGAGAGTTATTGGAAGGCGACCGCGCTCATCGCGCAGACCACGCTGCGGAGCATCATCGGCCAGGCGCAACTCGATGAGTTGCTTTCCGAGCGCGAAAAGCTGAACGCCAAACTGCAGGAGATCATCGACCGCCAGACCGACCCGTGGGGTATCAAAGTGACGTCGGTGGAGATCAAGGACGTGGCGCTGCCCGAGACGATGAAGCGGGCGATGGCGCGGCAGGCCGAGAGCGAGCGCGAGCGGCGCGCGAAGATCATCATGGCCGAGGGCGAATTCCAGGCCGCGGAAAAGCTCGTGCAGGCCGCGGCGATGATCGCCGAGCAGCCGATCGCGTTGCAGTTGCGCTTCCTGCAGACGATGAAGGAAATCTCCAACGAGCAGAACACCACCACCTTCCTGCCGATCCCGATCGAACTCTTCGCGCCGTTCCTGAAAAAGATGACGCAGTGAAGCCGCGGGCTCAGGAGTCGCGCCCGATCACGGTTGGCGCGTGACTTCCAGGCGCAGGAAGCGCTGCGGGACGGCGGGCGTGATAGGCATGCTGTCGCGGTAGGTTACGGTTTCGGTGCCATCGGGATTTGTCACCGGGCTGCCGACTTGCACCGGCGCACCATTCCATGTGCCGAGCGGTGCACCGGATTGCGGTGTGTAGGTGAGATCCTTGGCGGTGGGCACGCGATGGATGCTCAGCGTGAGATAATCCGCGCCGCTGATGTTCACTTTGCCGACGCGTGGCGTGTTGGTGAGACCGGGCAGCTTCGGATCGATGCCGAAGGCGAAATCGAGCAGATTGACGAGGCCATTGCGATTCGGGTCGGCGTGGTCGCCGCTGAATGCGGAATCGGCGAGCTCCGCTGCGCTGAAATGCGCGCGGCGCCACGCCTGGAAGGCGGTGGTGACCGTGGTCGTGGTGAATCCCGGCGCGCCGAGCATGGTGCCACCGAGGGGGATGCCAAGGTTCAGGGTGAAGGATTCGTCGGGTTCGGCGACGATGTCGGAGGTGAGCGGGACGTTGATCGTGCGGCTGGTGGCGTCGCCATTCACCCAAGTCAGCGTGGCGGCGGTGCCGGTGAAATCCGCGGCGGTGGCCGTGCCGGGAATGGTCGCGTAATTCACCGAGATTTCGCCGTAGCTGCCGCCGGTGCGCGTCGCGGTGATCGTCGCCGTATTTCCCTCCGATCCAAGGACGGCTGGGGCGCTGAATTGCACTGTCCCCGGCAATCCCGGCACGCCGGTGAAGAGCCGCGCCAGTGCGCGCTCGATGGTTCCTTGAATCGTCCCCCAATCGGTGGCGAGGACGATCCGGCCATCGGCTGGCATGACGAAATCGTTCACGCCGCTGGAGGAGCCGGAGCCGACCTCGAACGTCGTGTCCAACGTGCCGCCGGCATTGAGCCGCGCGAAATTGGAAAGCGCGCTGCCGTTGACCTGCGAGAACGTTCCACCGATGGCGATGCGCCCGTCCGCCTGCACGAGCATCGCCCGCACGGTCGGGTACGGCGCGGTGTTCACGGGGACGCTGGGATCGATCAATGGTACGAACCCGGCATCGAGCGTGCCGTTGGCATTCAGCCGCGCGAGACGTTCGCGCGTGGCGCCGTTGAAGCCGGTGAAATAACCGCCGACGAGGATTTTCCCGTCGAGCTGCACTGCGACTTTTTGCACGGTTTGCAGAAAGCCGGTGTCGTCCTCAATGTGCGCGCCGAAGCCAGGGTTGAAGGTGACGTCGAGTGCGCCGGTGGTGGTCAGCCGCGCGACGCCGCTGCGCCAGGGTGAGGGAACCAAGTAGAACGAACCCGCGATGATCGGCTGGCCGTTCGGCTGCAGGGCGATGCTCTCGATGCTGGCATTGGGGAAGCCGTTGAGGACCGGGCCAACGAAGGTGGCATCGAGGGCACCGTCGGCGTTCAGCCGCGCGATGCCGCCGCGCGTCTGGCCCGCGACGCTGGTGAAATTGCCGCCGAGCAAAATCTTCCCGTCAGGCTGCACGGCCAGGGCGAAGACTTCCCCGTCCGGGCCGGTGCCGGGATTGAAAGTGGTATCGAGCGAACCGTCGGTGTTCAGCCGCGCCACTCGCACGCGCGGGGTGCCGTGGACGTTGGCAAAGCTTCCGCCGATCAGCACCTTGCCATCGGGCTGGAGCGCGAGTGCATTCACCGGCACCGCGTCCGCCCCTGCGCCGTTGCCGAAAGTCTGGTCGATCGTGCCATTGGAATGCAATCGCGCGACACCGCCGCGCGGGTAGGCGGTGAAACTTGTGTCGTAAATGGTGGAGAACCAGCCGGCGAAAAGCAGCTTCCCATCGGGCTGCGCGACGACCTGCTTCACGGCACTATTGATGTAATCATGCGCGAACAGAGGATCGGCCGTGCCGGCGCTGGCAATGTTAACCGTTGTCGTGGCATTGCCGGTGATCACCCCGCCGCCGGTGATGCCGCTGAGCGTGACGGTGAAGCTTTTTAATCCGGTGAAAACCGGGCTGGTGGCGATGGGAATGGTGATTGTCTTCGGCGTGCCGTCGCCCGAGGCCCAGCTCACCTGGCCGCTTTGCGCGGTGTAATGCGTGCCGGCGAGCGCCGTGCCGTCGGCGGTGGCGTAGTTGACCGTGACTGCGCCGGAGGTGCCGTTGCTGCGGGTGACCGTGAGTGTGGCGGTGCCAAGTTTTTCATCCACGGAATAGCTGGCCGCGCTCCACTGGATGCGCGGCGTAAGGGTGATCTGGACGTCGAGCCATTCGTTCGGCGAGGTGCCACCTTTGGCGAGGGGCTGGATGGTCAGGCCCGCGGCGGTATCGTTGAACGTCGCGCCGATGGCGAGTGGTGCGTCGGTGGCATTGGAGCCGGGGGTCGCGAGGTCGAGCAGGTTGCTTTCGCGAACCGCGTTGTAACCCCACATGACATAGGCGCCATTGAGCAGCGCCGGGCTGCCGTTCACCTCCGGGGAAAATCCGATCCAATAGTCCTCCGTGGCGTTGCGGACGATCTTCAGCGCGAGTGGATTCGCGAGGTTCGCGTTCGGGTGATTGAAGCGATGGATGCGATACGTCCCCGAAGTGCTGGCCGTCGTCACGCCGGTGTCCGGAATCCATTGCAGCAGGCTTTTCTCCCAATGGCTGAGGTGATTGGTGATGTCGATCGGGCTCGTGCCCATGGGGCTGAATGGATCGCCGTACTCGAGCGAGGTGCCAGCCGGTGAGGTAGGATTTCCGTCGGTGACGACCCAGAGATTGGCGTGCAGCAGTCCGTAGGTGTGACCGAGTTCGTGGACGACCGTGCCGAAATTGAAGAAGCCGTTGATCCAGAAATTTTTGCCCTGCACGTTGGCGCGTCCGCCGTAGTTGACCTGCGAGCCAGCGATGGGATTCGCATTCGACGCCCCCGAGCCGAGGTTGGAAAAGATCACGCCGATGCGGTCGTAGTTTGCGAGATTGATGCCGGCCGTCGTGGCTGCGGTGCGCGCGTCGTCGTGAAGCTGTTGGTCGAACGGGCCATTCCCATCACCCACCGCGTAATACACCGCCGTCTGCGGCAGGCGAAAGACCGGTGTCACGTCCGGCGAATCGCCACCGCCGGTGGGGGCGACGCTCAAGGTGGTCTTTTGAAACGAACCTTGGGCAAAGGAATCGCCCACCTGATTCGGGTCGTTGATCATGTTTACCGCGAAGTTGTCGCTGATCACCGGTCCACCGAAGGGCACGACCGGCGCGCCTGTTTTGTCGGAAAAATCGACGCGGATGAAGAGCACCTTCTTCGTCCCTTGCGACCACGAAATCGGCGGACGGCCGCTGATGTTCGCGGTGCCCGGGCCGCTGTCGCCGAGACTGGGAACTTCATAGGGTCCGGCGGCGTCCTCCGCGCGAATGAGCTGCGTTTCGTAGGCCGCGATATGCCGCGCGCAGCAGAGTTGGACGATTACGCCCGCCGTCTCGATGGCTGCGGCGCCGCTTCCCGCGTGCTGGCCGGGGAGCGGTTCGGCGGCGCGCACCGGCACGCCGGGCGCGGGCGTCTCGCCGGGTTCGAGCACCCGCAGCGGGCTTTCGGAAACGGCGAATGCGCCGTCGAGCGCTACCCCGAGCAGCGCGATGCTGGGCTTCGTCGCCTGCGCCTCCCGCCGGCCATAGACGTAGGCGCGGTACGTTTTCCCGTTCACGCTCGCGGTGCGAAAAACCGGTTCGGCCACCGGCACGCCCGGCGCGGGTGTCACGGCATTGAGCGCGAGTTCGCCGGTGCCCGAGACCCGCTCTTCGAGCAGCACGAGCACTTCCGGCGGGAGTTCAGCACGGACGGTCATCGGCACCGCGGAAGCAATGGCCTGCTGTGGATCGCGCCGGATCAGATCCGTCATCGCTGCCTGCCGGTTCCGCGCGCGCGCCACGCCCTCCGCGAGGAACGCCGCCCGCGCGCCCGGCGCCGTGTTGCGCCAGCGATTGGCCCAGTCGTTGAACGCCGCAAACACCGGCTGCGCCTCACGCTCCCACGCGCTCGCGAATAGCAGCCGCGCCGGCAGTTGGGTTTGTGAAGAGCGCTGGAAGAGAGCGGTCGGCGGAGGCGCTTGATGCTTGCGGGCGGCATCTGCCTGGCCGATCGACGGGAGCGGTCCCGCTGGCAGATCGGAGGAAGTTGGGCCGGGGCTCGCAACGCTCACGAGGTCGGTGACCGATTGCGGCGGTGGGGAGGGGCGTTTTTCGCGGCCCGTCCACCGCCAACCGCCAGCGAGCAGGGCCAGCAGGACGAGAATGCCAACAACGCTAGAGAGAGAGCGGGTGTTCATGGAGGCGGTAAACTTGGTCCGAATCTAAATCATTTTATGCCGGAGGTCAGCGCTTTCGTGGGGGCTGCCTCGGCGTGCCCCGTTAAGGCTTTGCGCTCGGGCGTCTCTGCGCGAGAAATGACCATTGTGCGTGCGGCTATCGAAGATTTCATCCTCTACCTTGCCACCGAGCGGGGCCTGTCGGACAACTACCAGATCTCGACGCGGCTTTCGCTGGAAGGTTTCACGCACTGGCTGGAGCGGCGGAAGTTGATCGCGGAGATGGGCGAGGAAGCGCTCAAGCAACTCGTGACCGGCGGCGTGGATCTGCCGTCGGCGGAACTCCCGCCGGGCGACGTGACGCTGCAGCAGATCAGCGATTACCTCGCGCACAAAAAGCGGCTCGGGCTTTCCTCGGCGTCGATCAAACTCGTGGTCGTTGCGATCAAGATTTTCTTCCGCTGGCTGCAGGCACGGAAGCGGATCGAGCGTGATCCCGCCGAGGTCCTTTCGCTGCCGCGCACCGAACGTTATCTGCCGGAGACGATGAATGAATTGCAGGTCGATCACCTGCTCGAAGGCATCCCGACCGATGCACCGCGCGGCTTCCGCGACCGCGCCATTCTCGAGCTGCTCTACGCCAGCGGCCTGCGCGTTTCGGAACTGGTGAACCTCACGCTGGAGCGGCTGGATTTTGAAAACCGGATCGTGCGCGTCACCGGCAAAGGCAACAAAACGCGCCTCGTCCCGGTCGGGCGAAGAGCCTGCGACGCCATCCACGCTTACCTCGAAAATGAGCGGCCGGAGATGGTCCGCAAAAAGACCGGCAGCGAAGTTTTTCTGTCCGCGCGCGGCACCAAGCTGACCACGGTGCGCATCTGGCAGATCGTCAAAACGTGCGCGAAGAACGCCGGTCTCGAGATTAACGTCTATCCGCATCTGCTGCGGCACAGCTTCGCCACGCATCTACTGAGCAACGGCGCGGACCTGCGCATCATCCAGGAACTACTCGGCCACGCGGACATCGCGACCACGCAAATCTACACGCACGTCGATCAACAGCGGCTGAAAGCGGTTCATCACAAGTTTCATCCGCGGGCAAAGTAACGCGCGCGGCGGCGCACCACCGAAAATCCAGTGGCGTCCGCTTCGCTTCGGGTTAGAGGTGCTGAACTCCGCGATCACCATGCGTCTCCCCCCACTTCTCCGAGCGTTTTCCGCTCTCGCCCTCCTCCTCCCGGGGACGACCGGCGGCCAGTTGGTTCGCGAAGCCAACACCACGCTGGCTCTGCCGGCGGACCTGCCGGTCACGACTGGCTACACGACCGCGAATGCGCTGGGCTCGCTGACCTTTGCGGCACCGATGTTGACGACGTTTCCCGCCGGCGAAACCAACCGTCTCTTCGTCGCGGAGCGAGGCAGCTACAACGGCACGACCGGCGTGCATACCGGAGGCGGAATTCAGACGGTGAACAATCTGAGCACCACCCCGACGAAGACGAGTTACCTGTCGCTCATCAGTCTGCTCGGCACTGGGGAAACGATTCGCGCTGACGGCGAGAACGGATTTCTCAGCCTCGTTTTCCATCCGAACTTCGCCACGAACCGGACCTTCTACGTTTACTTCAGTCTCGAAAGGAGCGGGCAGCTTCATCAGCGGCTGCATCAGGTGACGGTGACGAGCGCAACCGCGAACACGGCGACGATCGCCGAACACAAGCCGCTGCTGACCATTCGCGATCGCGAAACGAATCATAACGGTGGCGACCTGCATTTTGGCGCGGATGGATTTCTCTATCTCTCGACGGGAGACGAAGGCGCATCGAACGACTCCCGGAACAACGCGCGGCACATCAATCATCGCAATGTGACCAGCCCCGTGACCGTCCAGCGGACGGGTTTCTGGGGCCAACTGCTGCGGATCGCGGTCGAAGTCGATCCCGTCGGTCAGCCCGGCGTTTTCCCGCCGAACACCGTCGCGCCGAACCCGCACGTGCAGACGTCGACCGCATTCCCGTCGGCCTTGCACGGCAACTATCGCGTGCCGGCGGACAATCCATTTCACGGCTACACGCTCTGGCATTCCGTGGTCATCGATCCGCTGACCGTGCGGACGGAAATCTGGGCGACGGGCCTGCGGAATCCGTTTCGCTGGTCGTTCGATCCGCTCACCGGCCGGATTTTCCTCGGCGATGTCGGCCAGGGTGCGCGGGAGGAAATCAGCATCGTCGCCAAGGGCGACGACCTCGGCTGGAGTTGGCGCGAGGGGACGATCGCGTTCGGTTCCTCGCCGCCCTATCCCGACAATAGTCCCGGCAACACCAACGCCACTCCGCCGCCGCCCGCTGGCGGGACGCCGCCCGGCACGGGCTTTTCGCCAGTCGAGCCGATCTACGATTACGACCGCACGAATAACGGATCGCCGAACGACCCGGTGGTTTATGGCACGACCGTCACGGGCGGTGTTGTTTATCGCGGCAGCCGCCTGACCGAACTCTACGGCAAATATCTCTTCGCCGAGTACGGGCAGGGCATGATCGTGGCCTTGACCGAAGGACCGGGCGGCGTCTGGACTGGGCAGCGTCTCGCGGTGGACAACGGCATCGTGGATTTCGGCTACGACCCGCGGAATGGAGATGCGATCTTTTGCGACCTCGGGAGCGGCACGGTGAAACGCCTCGTGCGCTCGGGGACCAGCGGGACGGCACCGCCGGCGCTCCTCTCGCAGACCGGCGCGTTCTCCGATCTTGCGAATCTGACGCCGCAGCCGGGCATCGTCGCCTACGCGCCGAATGTGCCGTTCTGGAGCGACTACGCGATCAAGTCGCGCTGGTTCTCGATCAAAAACCTGACCGATCGGATGACCTTCAACGCGGATGAAAATTGGACGTTCCCGGCCGGGCAGGTGTGGGTGAAACATTTCGACATCGAACTCCAGCGCGGCAACCCGGCGACGAAGCGCAAGCTGGAGACGCGGTTTCTGGTCAAGACGACGAACGAGATTTACGGGCTCAGCTATCGCTGGAACAACATCGCCAGTGGCGCGCAGACCGATGCGGCGCTGGTCGCGGAGGAAGGCTTGAACGAGGCCATTCCGGGCAGCACGCACGGGCAAAATTGGCGGTATCCCAGCCGGAGCGAATGCCGTGTTTGTCATACGCCGCAGGGCGGGTTCGCGCTGAGCTTCAACACTCGGCAACTCAACCGCGCGCATGTCTTCGGTCTGCAGACGCCAAATCAGATCAGCGCGCTGAGCAGCGCCGGTTACTTTGATAATCCGCCGGGCGACGTGCATACCCTTCCAGCCTTCGCGGCAGCGAATGACACCGCGCAGAGCCTCGAATGGCGGGTCCGTTCGTATCTCGCGGTCAATTGCGTGCAATGCCATCAACCGGGCGGCCCTGCGCAGGGAAATTGGGATGCGCGCGCCACCACCCCGACCGACGCGACGAATCTGATCAACGGTCTGCTCGTGAACAACGGCGGTGAAGCGGCGGCGCGTTTTGTGGTCCCGAACGACGCGCCGGCTTTCGGCCAACCGACCCACTCCATGGTGCTCAAACGCCTGCGCGGCGATGGCGCGCAACGCATGCCGCCGCTGGCGACGAACGAGCGCGATCTGGAGGCGGAGGCTTTGCTCGCCGCCTGGATCACGCAGGCGCTGCCGGGGCGGCAAAGCTTCGCGCAATGGCAGGCGGCGGAGTTTTTTTCCACGACGGATCCCGCCGCCGCACTGACTGCCGATCCCGATCGCGACGGTCAGGACAACGCGACGGAGTTTCTGCGCGGCACCGATCCTCAATCGCCCAATTTCCCGCCCGGCCCGGTGGTGGCGACGGTCGGGGGGAACGTGGAAGTCAGTATCGACTTCCCGGCCAATCGCTCCTGCATCATCGAGAGCAGTGTGAATCTGCTGGATTGGGCGCCGTGGAACGTGCCGGAGAATACCGCGACGGTTCCCGCGGCTGGCGGCACGCGGACCATCGTGGCGCCGATCGACCACGTGCGGCGCTTCTTTCGCGCGCGGTTTACGGCGCCGTAGCCGCGGCGACCAGCGTGGGGTCGTTGGCCACCGCGTCACAGAAGGATGGAAAGCACGGTTGCCAGCCGAGCGCGCGCAGTTTGGCGTTGCTCACGCGTTTGTTCGTCCAGCCGCGCTTACGATTCAGGTCGATCGGTCCGCTGGGCGGAAGCGGCCGGGAGAATCGCTCGGCAAGCCAAGCATAGAGGGCGCGCTGGGCGAGTGGTTGATCGTCGCTCACGTTGAAAATGCCGTGGGCGCGCGTGGTCACGAGATGGACAAGTGCACTGGCGATGTCGTCGCGATGCGCTTGGTTGATCCACTTCGCGCCGTCGCCTTCGATGGTCGCGGTGCCGTCGAAAAACTTGCGCAGCAAAACCGAGCGGCCGGGGCCGTAAATGCCGCCCAGCCGCGCCACGATCCCGTGCTGCGCGATCACGAACTCTTCCGTTTCGCGCAACAGTCGCCCGGTTTCACGGTCGGGTTCGGCGGGGCTTTCCTCGGTGACCCACGCGCCATCGGTCTGCGCATAGACGGACGTGCTGCTCGTGAAAAGCAGCGTCGCCGGAGCGAAGACCGCGGCAAGATTTTGCGCGCCTTCGAGATAAACGCGCCGGTATTGCTCGG
The DNA here is from genome assembly GCA_038325425.1 of Chthoniobacterales bacterium. Lineage (GTDB taxonomy): Bacteria > Verrucomicrobiota > Verrucomicrobiia > Chthoniobacterales > Chthoniobacteraceae > Chthoniobacter. The sequence goes on along the minus strand of JBBQIZ010000039.1, from coordinate 8,031 downwards.
CGCCGCCGCGCCCGGAGCTGGCGCAGTGGATGACCGCGTCAAACGGTCCGCGCGCCGCGTGCGCGGCCACGGCTTCGCGGTCGGCAATGTCAGCCGCAACGACCGGAAAACTTTCGCCGGCAAGACCCGCCGCGGATTCCGGCGAATGCGTGCAGCCGACGACCTCCCATCCGCGCTCGAAGAACAATCGCGCGGTCGCCAGACCGACAAACCCGCAACCGGCGATGAGCACCCTGGGCATTTAGGGCAGGGGTTTGCCGCGGGCGGCGATGAGCAACTTGTACCACTCCTCGCGAGTCAGTTCGATCTCGGCGGCTTTGGCGGCTTCGCGGATGCGCTCGGGATTCACGCTGCCAATGATCGGAATGATTTTCGTCGGGTGCTTGAGCAGCCAGGCCAGCGCGATGGCCGTCCGGGTGGCGCCGCGTTCCTTGGCGATTTCGTCGAGCGCGGCGACGATCGGCGCGGGTTTGTAATTCATCTGCGCCGGCAGCAAATCCGTGGCGCCGTCGCCGAGCAATCCGCCGCCGAGCGGGCTCCAGGCGAGCGGCGTGATGTTCATCGCCTGACATTGGTCGAGGGTGCCGTCTTCAAAGGTCGCGAGTTGCGTGAGGCTGATCTCGACTTGATTGACGACGAGATTTTTCTCCAGCTTCTGATGCACCGCGCGCTGCAGCAGGCTGACCTGCGATGGACGAAAATTGCTGACCCCGAATTCGCGGACCTTGCCGGATTTGTGCAGGCTGGCAAAGGCGAGAGCGACTTCGTCCACGTCCATCAGCCAGTCCGGGCGGTGGAGCTGGTAGAGGTCGATGCGATCGGTGTGCAGGCGCTTCAGCGACTGGTCGCAGGAGCGGATGATGTGTTGGGCGCTGAAGTCGTAACGCTGCGGTGCGCCGAGCGGTTCCTCGGGCATGCGAATGCCGCACTTGCTGGCGATGAGGATCTTTTTCCGGAGGTTGGGATTTTCGCGGAGCACTTCACCGAAAGCACTTTCGGCCCGGCCTTTGCAGTAAATATCGGCGTGATCGAAAAGGGTGTAACCCGCGTCCACCGCCGCCAGCACGGCCGCCCGCGCGGTCTTGAGATCGTCCTGAATATTGCCGGTGCAGGCGAGGCGCCAGCAGCCGTAGGCGAGGCGGGAGGATTGGAGTTTGCTGTCGCCGAGAGGGACCTTCTGCATGGGCACTTGCGTAGCGGCGGGCTGTCGCGGCGGCAAGCGCTGAAGTCGCGCGAAAATTGCGGAGGTGCGGTTTGCTTCGGCGAACGCGCGCAGGTATGCAGCGGCGATGCGTTACGTCCTCGCCGCCTTCCTGTTCGTCGTCTTTTTCGCCGGCTGTGCCTCGGATGCGGAAGACCGCGCTTTTTTCAGTCGCGGCTGGGTCCAGCCCGAACGCGGGGCGGACGAACGCCTCATGCAGACTTCCACACTCACGCCGCCTTGAGGGACGGTGCCATCGCTTGGCCGCCACAGTCGTCTCGGAGGGACGCGCTCCGGCGCGCTCCCACTTCTCTGGAGTAGCGTGGGAGCGCGCGGGAGCGCGTCCCTCCGAGTAGCGCGGGAGCGCGTCCCTCCGAGCTACAGCGCCCAGACGGTCTTCCCGCTGACGATCGTCCGCACGGCGCGGCCCTTCAGTTGCCAGCCGTGGAATGGCGTGTTCCGGCTGCGGGAAAAGCTCTGCTCCTTGTCCACGGTCCACTCGAGATCGGGATCGATGAGGGTGATGTCGGCGGGCGCACCGACGCCGAGCGTGCCGCGGTCGAGACCGAGCAGGCGCGCGGGTTCGACGGTGAACATTTCGATCAGCCGCGGCAATCCGATGGCTTTCTTTTTGTGCACGAGGATGTCGAGAAAGAGGCCGAGTTCGGTTTCGAAACCGAGGATGCCGAACGGCGCCTGGTCGAACTCGACTTCCTTTTCGTAATTGCAGTGCGGCGCGTGATCGCTGGCCAGGACGGTGATGGTGCCGTCGGCCACGCCTTCGATGAGCAGGTCGATGTCGCGCTGCGTCCGCAGCGGCGGATTCATTTTGAAGTTCGTGTCGAAGGCGCGGATCGACTCGTCGGTCAGCGCGATGTGGTGCGGACAGATTTCACCGCTCAGCGGCACTCCTCGCGAACGGGCATCCCGCAGGATGCGGACACTGCCGCCGCTGCTCAGGTGCTGGCAATGGATCGGCGTGCCGGTGAGTTCGGCGAGTTGGGAGTTGCGCGAGACGATGATCTCCTCGCCGATCGCGGGCCAGCCGGGCAGGCCGAGGACGGTGCTCCAGTAGCCTTCATGCATCACGCCTTTGCCGACGAGCGCGTAGTCCTGGCAATGGTCCATGACGGTGAGGCCGAACATCCGCGCGTATTCCAGCGCCCGGCGCATCACCTCGGGATTCTGGATGCAATGGCCGTCGTCGGTCAGCGCGACGATGCCGGCTTTGCGCATCGAGCCAATGGGCGCGAGTTCTTCACCGGCGATGCCTTTGGTGATGGCGCCGGCGGGGAAGACATTGATCACACCCTCCGCCCGCGCCTTTTCCAAAACCCACGCGACGACACTCGGCTGGTCGATCGCGGGCGAGGTATTCGGCATGCAAACGACGCTGGTGAAGCCGCCCGCCGCCGCGGCTTTCGTCCCGCTGGCGATGGTTTCCTTGGCCGATTGCCCCGGCTCGCGGAGATGGACGTGCAGGTCGATCAGGCCGGGCGCGACGATGAGCCCGGAGGCGTCGATGACTTCCAGGCTTTCGTCGTGCTGACGGCCGGCGCCTTCGAGATCGATCCGGGTGATTTTGCCGTCGGCGAAATACAAATCGCCGACGCGGTTCAGCCCGCTGGCGGGGTCGATGATGTGGCCGTTGGTGAGGAGCACAGGATTCATAGCGGGGTCCACGGCGATGCAGAAAAGGTGACGGATGACCGCCGGCGCGCTACCTTCTCGCCCATGACGGAAATCATTTTTGAAGTTCGCGAAGACGAGACAGAAGGCGGCTTTATCGCATCGGCGCTGGGCCATGCGATCCACACCCAGTCGGAGTCGCTCGATGAATTGCGCGCCAATGTGCGGGAAGCGGTGGATTGCCACTTCGATGAATCCGAGGAGGCGCCGCGGCTGATCCGGCTGCATTTCGTCCGCGATGAAGTAATGGCGCGGTGAAACTGCCGCGCGATGTCTCGGGCGCGGCGCTGATCCGGGCGCTGCGCCGGCTCGGCTACAGCGTCACGCGCCAGCGCGGGTCGCATGTCCGGGTGACCACGACGCAGGGCGGCGAGCATCACGAAACAATCCCGCTGCACGATCCGATCAAGCCGGGCCTGCTTAGCGGCATCCTGAAAAGCATCGCGCAGCATCATCGGCTGACCGTCGAGGACTTGTTGAGAGCGCTCGAACTCTGACCCGAGCGCACGCCCGCGCAGAGGTAAAGCACCGCCATGCGGACGGCGAGGCCGTTGGTCACTTGATCGAGGATCACGCTGCGGCCGCTGTCGGCGAGGTCGCTGTCGATCTCGACGCCGCGATTGATCGGGCCGGGGTGCATGATCAGCGCGTCCGGCTTGAGGCGTTCGGCGCGCTGTTTGGTCAGGCCGAAGAGCGACGTGTATTCGCCGAGGCTGGGGAAATATTCCTTGCGCTGACGCTCGTGTTGGATGCGCAGGAGATTGACGACATCGACCTCCGGCAGCACGGCATCGAGGTGGTGGGTGACGGTCACGCCCAACTGCTCGAACTCGCGCGGGACCAGCGTGCTCGGGCCGACCAGCGTCACGCGCGCGCCGAGCTTGAGCAGCGCGTGGATGTTCGAGCGGGCGACGCGGCTGAACAAAATATCGCCGATGATCGCGACGTGGATGCCGGCGATGCGGCCGAGCTTTTCGCGGATGGTGAAGGTATCGAGCAGCGCCTGCGTCGGGTGCTCGTGCGCGCCGTCACCGGCGTTGATCACGCTGGCCTCGAGGCGCTCGGCGAGGAACTGCGAAGCACCGGCGGAGCTGTGCCGGAGCACGATGATGTCCGCGTGCAGCGCTTCGAGATTGCGCGCGGTGTCCTTGAGCGTTTCGCCTTTGGTCAGGCTGGAAGTGGACGCGCCGATGTTGATCACGTCCGCGCTGAGCCGATGCGCCGCGAGCTCGAAACTGACCCGCGTGCGGGTGCTCGATTCGACAAAAAAATTGATCAACGTCTGCCCGCGAAGGGCGGGGACTTTCTTCACCTCGCGGGTGCCGACGGTCTTGAAGGCGGAAGCGGTGTCGAGAACGTGGGTGATCTCCGCGGCGGTCAGGTCTTGCAGACCGACGAGATCCTTGTGCGTCCACGTCTGTTCCGGGACGGAGCGGGTGGACTTTTGGTGCTGCTTGGGGAGGGCGGCGCTCATGGGTGCATCAGGCCTGGCTCATCCAGACCGAATCGGCGATGCCGTCGGTGGCGGCGAACCGCACATGCACGCGCTGGCCGTGCGCGGTCGGTAGATTTTTACCGACGTAGTCGGCGCGAATGGGCAACTCGCGGTGACCGCGATCGACGAGCACCGCGTATTGAATGCGCGCCGGGCGGCCGAAACTGGAGATCGAATCCATCGCGGCGCGGCAAGTCCGGCCGGAGAAAAGCACGTCGTCGGTCAGGACAATCGTCATGTGATCGAGTTCGTGCGGCAGGATGGTCCGCTCGACGCGCGGCGGCAGGCGATGCCGATGAAGGTCGTCGCGATGCATGGCCACATCGACTACGCCGGCGAAAGGTTCCGTGCCGCTGAACTCGGCGATGTAAGCCGCGAGCCGTCGGGCGATCTCGATGCCGCGCGAAGGGATGCCGATCAGCGCGACCTGGCGGAGGTCGGGATTCCGCTCGATGATTTCATGCGCGATGCGCTTGAGGCAGCGGGCGATGGCGGTTTCGTCGAGGACGACCGTGGCGCCGGGCGCGGGCGCATCCGAGGGTGAAGAAGCGGGATTGGGATTCATGTTCCTTGGCGGTCTCGCGGGAGCGCCTTAAAGGGACGGAGGCTGATGGGAGCTAGCTTGCGGGCTCCTTCTGCCTTTGCATCCGCCAGGTGGAGCGGTGCTTGACGATCCAGTCGAGGAGCGCCTTTTCAAAGCCGACGTCGTGCCCCGCCTTCTCGCTCTCGATCCATTTGTGACGGAGGATTTCTTCGCGCTCGGCGAGGAATTCTTTGTAGAGCAGGGACTCGCGGACGAGGTCGGTGTTTTCGTCGTTAGTGGTGCTCATCACATGCTTAATTCCTAAAGAATGCGGAGAACGTCAATGGTTTTACCGACGAAGGCGGATGCCCGGCTTTAGCGCGCGAGCGATTGCCTGAGTTCCCGGGCAATTCTCAGGAACTCCTGCGCCACGGGATTGGCGGCATCGGCGGCGGTCACGGGTTGGCCGCGGTCGCCGGCTTCGCGCGTCGGGATGTCGATCGGGATCTGGCCGAGGAGCGGGACTTTCAGCCGGGCCGCTTCGCGTTCGCCGCCGCCGTGGCCGAAGATATCGTAGCGCTGGCCGTCGCTCGGGCAGAGGAAGTAGCTCATGTTTTCGATCAGGCCGAGGACGGGCACGTTGACCTTTTGAAACATCGTCGCCGCCTTGCGGGCGTCGATCAGCGCGACTTCCTGCGGCGTGGTGACGATGATCGCCCCGGTCAGCGCGACGGTCTGGACGATGGTGAGCTGGATGTCGCCGGTGCCGGGCGGCAGGTCGAGGATCAGGAAATCCAGCGCGCCCCATTCCACCTGCCGGAGAAACTGCTGCGTGTATTTCGTGACCATCGGCCCGCGCAGGATGGCCGGTGCGGCGTCATCGAGGAGGAACCCCATCGACATCAGTTTTAAGTCGTAGCGCTCGATCGGCAGGATGCGATTCTCCTCCGTCGCCAGCGGCCGTTCGTTGCTGCCAAACATCAGCCCAATACTCGGCCCGTAGAGATCGCAATCGCACAGCCCGACGGCGGCGCCGTTCTTCTGCAAAGCGATCGCGAGGTTCGCGGCCACCGTCGATTTGCCCACGCCGCCTTTGCCGCTGGCCACGGCGACGACGTATTTCACGCCCTCGATCGCGCCCGCCGCCATCGGCGCACTGCCCGCCGCGGTGGGCGCTTGCGGCGGCGCCTGAATGTCGATCCGCACCGTGATCTGCCCGACGCCCGCAAGCTGCGCCAGCGCCGCCTCCGAACCCGACTTGATCGCCTGCGGCACCTTCGGATCATTCGTCGCCAGCGACATTTGCACGGTCACATCCGCCCCATCCTCGATGCGGATATTCTTCACCAGCCCGAACGACACGATGTCGCGGCTGAAGCCGGGGTATTTGATAGTGGCCAGTTTTTCGCGGACTTGCGGTTCGGTAATCATGCGGTCCGCGACTCTCCGGAAAACCGCGCCCGAGCGCAACGCCCAAGACACCACCGCCCCGCGCTACGTCCGGCGCAGCGCCAGGATCAGCTCATTGAGCTTGTTCCGATTGGCCTGCACCTCCGCCTGCGTCGGCGGATCGCTCACCGGGTCGTCCAGCGTCGCCACCCCATTCGAGTTCGCCGAAGAGCCGCCCACCGCCGTGGTGATCGCACCATCCAGCGCCGCCTGCGACACCTCGCCCGGCGGCCCCTGCTCCCCGGGATTGCCCGCCGTCCCCTGCGGCCCCGGCTGTCCCTCCGGTCCCGGTGGCCCTCCGCTGGGCCCCTGCGGACCTTCCGGACCCTGCGGCCCGATCAGCCCCGTCTCCCCGGTATTGCCTTGCGGGCCCTCCGGCCCCGGCGGCCCGGCCGGCACCGCATCGATCAGCGCCTTCAGCCCCTGAAATTGCGTCCGGAACTCCGGTGAAGTCAGCTCCGCGTGGCCCGGCGGCCAATTGGCATCGTACGGCATGGCGTGCGGTCGGTTAGCCCACGGTCATGCTCACGATGTCGCTATCCTGGCCGATCTCCACATCGTCCAGGACGCCCCGCGCCAGATATTCCCGCGCCTCCGGCACCCCCGGCTGGGCGAGCGGCGAGGCATCCAGATAGGGCGACGAAGTATCCATCCCCAGCTTGCGCCACGCCGCCGTCCCGCGCAGGCGCGCGTAGATATTCACCCCATCGGCCTCCCCGAGCACGAAGCCCACCACCACCACCCCTCCTTCCAGCGTCACCTTCAGCTTGGGCTTGTAAGTCGAAGGGTCGAAGGCCACTTCACTGCCCTTCACCTTCAGCACCCCCTCGCTGCCCGAAGTCCCCCAGCCCGCCAGCGTCTTCCAGTTGCGCACCTTCAGCCGCAGACCGGCCACATCCGCCTTCTGCGCCGCGCGCTCCACCGTCCGCGCGCCATCCCGCGCCGCCTCTGCGGCATCGGTCGCCTCCATTTTGGCGAGGAGATGGTCGGCCAGCGCCTTGGCCGCCGTGGCATCGCCCGCGGGCGCGCCAAATTTCACCGCCTCAGCCACCACCTGGTCGCTGAGATTTTTGAGCCAGAGATAACGCTCGGCGCGTTTGTCGGGTACGAAGTCCATATGTTTTCCTTTTTGTGATGGGGGAGGCGCGGGTGGAAGCACCGGGGGCGGCACATTGGGCGGCTCGTCGAAGTGGTGGCCCTCGTCCATTCGCCAGCCGTCATCCAGACGGATGATGCCGTTAGCCATGATGGGATTCCTCGCGCACTCGCATTGCGTTGTTCTTTTTGGGGGCCGGAGTCGCGAGGAAAGTAGGGAAATTCGTGCAAGGCTGTCAAGTCATCAGCCTGCCGAATGCTGGCCCGATTTCCCGCGCCCGCGTCAGGAAGGCAGCGGGAGCATCGGAAAAACCCGCGGGGTAACGCTGTGACCCCACGGGGTCGGCGGAAAAACCCGCGGGGTAGCGCCGTGTCCCCGCGGGGTCGGCGGGTCAACCCGCGGGGTAGCGCTGCGACCCCCCCGGGGCGGGGGGAAAACCCGCGGGGGACCGCGGCGCCCCCGCGGGGGGGGCGGAAAAACCCGCGGGGGAGCGCCGTGACCCCGCCGGGTGGGCGGGAAAAACCGCGGGGGAGGGGCGTGGCCCCCCGGGGGGATGGGGACACCCCCGCTGGGGGGGG